>CANGYA010000135.1 GCA_947457925.1 Cytophagales bacterium
CCACGTAGCCACTAACAAAGCCACTACCGCCAACAAAAAACCAAAAATAACCGCCATACGCAAATCATCTTTTTTCAAAAACAACATAATTACGCCTACTAATAAGCCTGCAATAGCACTAAAAAGAGAACAGACAACCATACTCACCATATAGGTAGGGAAAATTTGGTGTGGGTGTTCCTCGTGAATAGGCAAGAAACCCACTATTGCTCCAGCTATTAAGCCCAACAATGTAGTATAAAGTATAGTTTTGAGAACAAACAAAAAAGATTGCATAGGCGTAAATAAGTTTATAGGTTGTTTTTAAAGT
Organism: Cytophagales bacterium; assembly: GCA_947457925.1. Taxonomy (GTDB): domain Bacteria; phylum Bacteroidota; class Bacteroidia; order Cytophagales; family Thermoflexibacteraceae; genus JAAFKA01. Next base: position 311 of record CANGYA010000135.1, read on the forward strand.
ATTTTTTAACTTACTGTTTCATCAGGCAATATTTCTATGTCTTGAATCAAGACTTTTTTTGCTATTTGCTGCCCTGTTGGGGTGGCTGCCAATCCGCCCAAAGCCGTTTCTTTGTACCTTGTTTCCATACTTTCGCCAATTTCGCCCATAGCTTGTACACATTCATCTACAGGAATTACGGCATGAACCCCCGCCAAAGCCATTTGTGAAGACGAGTAGGCAATGGCTGCAGCACTTGCGTTACGCACTATGCAAGGCACTTCTACCAACCCCGCCACAGGGTCGCAAACCAAGCCCAACATACATTGGATAGTGATAGCCACTGCCGAAAAAACTTGTTCGGTACTACCGCCCAAACAATAGACTATAGCCCCCGCAGCCATAGCTGCTGCACTGCCTGTTTCGGCTTGGCAACCGCCTACAGCCCCCGCCAAAGACGCATTTCTTTCTATGATAAGGGCAATGCCTGCGGCGACTAATAACCCTTCTAAAATTTTGCGGTCTGGGAGGTTGTGCAGTTCTTGGATAGTAACTAAGGTGCTGGGTAAAATGCCCGAAGCCCCTGCCGTAGGAGCTGCGACAATACGCCCCATACAAGAATTGACTTCTTTGGCTGCTAAAGCTCTGGCAATCAATTTCTGAAATTCTGGCGACAACACCGTAATAGGGGCGTTGTAAACCTTTTTACCACTGTTATTGACCATGCCCGACCTTGAAGTCATGTCTTCGGACAAGCCTGTGAGTACGGCTTCTTTCATGACCGTATAGGCTCGTTGCATTCCGTCCCATATTGTTTCGGCAGTACGGTTTTTTTGTTGTATTTCGTAGTTGAGAACAGGCTCAAACAAAGGTTCTTGGGTGTCTTTACAATGCTGTTGCCAACTTTTAAAGTCATCGAATAGTAACATAGTAGTTGCTGTGTTGTTTTGGTGCTTACAATGGCTTTTTATTGTACCAAATTAGAATAAACAAATACAATTTGGTGTATGAAATTATTTTTTTTATATTAAAGATTATTAGAATTTGTAGCATAGACTTTAGTCTGTGCTGTTAATTGATAGTCAGTTAATTAATTCAGAGACTAAAGTCTATGTTACAAACTGTACTAATGTCTATTCCTACTTATCAAGCAATAAGTTTTCTAAAGTAGGTATTAAATCTGGGTAGGCAAACTTAAAACCTGTGGTTTGTATCTTATCTGCTTTTACTCGGTTGCCTCCTATTACACTGTTTGCCATGCCTCCCATGCCCATTTTAAGGACAAAGGCTGGTACATTGGGCAAAAAAACAGGGCGATGCAGCACTTTTCCTATAGCTTGTGTGATAGTTGCATTAGTGGCAGGGTTCGGAGCTACAGCATTGTATGTACCCTTACATTGTTGATTTTCAATTAGATAAACAATCATTTGGCATAAATCATCTATATGAATCCACGAAATATACTGCCTGCCAGAACCTATAGCTGCCCCTACAAATAGTTTCACAGGTAAAGTCAATTTAGGCAAAGCACCACCTTCTTTCGCCAATACAATTCCGATACGCACCTTTGTAGTACGAATATTCAGGGTGTTCATTTGGTCTGTACTAATTTCCCAATCTTTCACGACTTGTGCCAAAAAATCATGCCCCAACGGGCTTTGTTCATCTACCCACTGGTCTTGTGTATCTGCTCCGTAAACACCAATGGCACTTGCCCCAATGAAAGTATGTACTTGGTGTGGTGTTTTTTTGAGGTAATCAAACAACAAATTAGTAGCCTTTACTCGGCTATCATAAATTTCTTGTTTGTAGCTTTCCGTCCAATATTTATCGGCTACACTTGCCCCTGCCAAATTAACTATGACGTGAGTATTTGTAAAAGCCTCCGCATCGATTTTACCATTTGCTATGTCCCATTGGTACAAAGTAACCTCACCATTTTTGCCTTTTTTTCGGCTTAAATAACTGACATTATAGCCTTTGGCTTGTAACAATGTGGTCAATCTGCGACCTACTAAACCTGTACCTCCTGTAATTAATATATTTTTAGTCGTAGTCATGTAAGATGATTAACAGTGTTGTTGTAAAGTCTAAATTTACTAATTAACATAACCCATTAGGGACGTTGGCAATGGTCAAAGACCTTGACAACCATACCATTTTTTTAGGTTGTCAAGGTCTTTGACCATTGCCAACGTATAAAAAGTGTAGCATCTAAAAGTTACCAAAATTTCTGATTTCAAATTACCACACCTTAATAGCCCCTGCCTTGTACTCATCTTCTTTGGTGGCTTTTTCATTGTTTTTTCCCCACAAGATAGCATAGACAGTCCCGTCCAACAGTTTGATAACAACAAAGTTATACATTTCGTTTTTGTTCAGGGAACTTACATAACCCAAACAACCTTGTTGTTTGATTTTCTCGTCAATCGGAATACCTTTGAGCCAATTTGCCCCTGCACCACTTTTACAGTTGATTTGTGGTGGCTTTTTACTGTAAAAAAGATTATCTTTAAAAAGTTGTATGACTTCTAATTTAGGCTGTTTAGTAGCCACATCATAAATTTGTTCCAAAGTCAAAGTTTCAAAATTTTTCATGGCATCTACGCCTGCCGTTTCTGTTTGTGTCAAAATTCTATTATTGAGTTTTGCCCACTCTGCCCTAATCAAACCTGCTAATTTCTCTTTAGGGGCAAGTTCTTTTTTCATTTTGGCGTATTCTTGTTCGGCTTGGCTTAATTTGCCTGTGGCTGCTTGGGCATTACCCTTTTTCATTTCCAAATCTTCTGCGTCTGTTGCTCCACTCGTAGAGTCCGATTCCAATTCGTTCAGGGCTTGTTGGCTGCGTTTACTTTTGCTATTGCGGAGTTCGTCCATCATACTGGCTCTGTTCTGTTGGCTGCGTTTGTAGGCTTCTTCTTGGGCTGCAAACTCTTTTTGGTTAGCTGCTCTTTCGGTTTCTAATTTCTGAATTTCGCTGGCTTTGGCTTTCAGAGGGTCGACCATGTACCGCACCAAATAGTTGGCATTATCTCGCAACTCTCTCAATCTTTTTTCTCGACTTTGCATTTCTTTTAATGGCGTACCGTCTGGCGTGTTCCGAAGTTGCTGAAATTCGCCAAAAAGTTGTTCATACGTCATGGCGGGTGGTGCCATTTTTTTAGTGGCTACACTGTCCGTTTTTTCTTGCCCTGCACCGTCATCTTCTATGGTTTTATTGTCATCATCTTGGGCAAAAACAGCCGTTGAGCAAGCCATAAAAAGTAAAAAACAAAACAATATTTTTTGCATGATAATAAAGATGTTAAATTTTAGTACGCATTGAACGGACTAAAGTCCGTTCTACAGTAAATAAATGGCTATTATTGTAAAATCAGCCAAAAAGCACGTAGTTTGTAACAAAAATCCAATAAGACTGTTCATTTACAATGAAAACAATTTCGTGGCGTTGCCCTTCCAATATAGCCTTAGTCAAATACTGGGGCAAAACAGGTATCCAATTACCTTGTAATCCTTCTATCAGTTTTACCCTCCGCCACGCCTATACAGACATGGCGGTTAGTTATGAAAAAACTACGGCTACCTCTTTTTCCTTAGATTTTTTGTTTGAAAACCAACCCAACGAAAAGTTTAAGGACAAGATAGTGAAATTTATTCATACACATTGGGAAAAACTTAACTTTTTGCAAGGTTTTCATTTGCATATCCAATCTACCAACTCTTTTCCACATTCTACGGGCATTGCGTCTTCGGCTTCAAGCATGGGAGCTTTGACTTTGACTTTGTGCAGTTTAGAAGACGAAATCAAAGAGACAAGCACCCCAACGGCAGAATTTTTACAAAAAGCCTCTTTCTTGGCACGTTTGGCTTCGGGAAGTGCGTGTAGGTCGGTGTATCCACATTTGGCGGTGTGGGGAGCTACGGCTGCGGTGGCGGGTTCATCAGACAACTATGCAGTGCCTTTCACTGCTTTTCACCCTATTTTCAAGACCTATCAAAACCGTATTTTGATAGCAAGTAGCAAAGAAAAAGCTGTTTCAAGTAGGGCTGGTCATGCCTTAATGAACAATCACCCTTTTGCAAAAGTCCGTTACGAACAAGCCAATAATCATTTGAACAATTTGGTAGTAGCTTTGCAAACAGGTGATATTGAGGCTTTTACGGACATTACAGAGCAAGAGGCTTTGACTTTACACGCCTTGATGATGAACTCCTCGCCTTCCGTAATTTTGATGCAACCGAATACTTTAGTGGTCTTGGATTTAATCAAAGAATTTAGGGCTACCACCAAATTACCTATTGCTTATACTTTAGATGCGGGACCCAATATTCATTTATTATTTCCACAAGATATAGCTTCGCAAGTAGATACTTGGTTAGATGCAGTTGTTAAACCGTATTTAGAAAATGGTAGAATTATTCGAGATGAAGTAGGCGAAGGAGCTACGAAATTTTAATATTATTCACACCTATAAGGTTTCCAAAACCTTATAGGTGTAACTCTTTAAACGACCATGAATAGACGCAAGTTTTTAGCAAAAACACTATTGGGATTGTCTGCTATGGGTATTTCCATAGAGTCATTGGCTTTGTTTGAACAAATAAAAATTGTTCCAAATGGTAAAACTGTGTTGGTCATAGGGGCAGGCATGGCGGGTATTTCGGCAGCTTACCACCTTCAACAAAAAGGTTTTGAGGTAAAAGTTTTGGAGGCACAAGGCAGGATAGGCGGAAGAATACGCACCAATAGGACTACAGGCGTAGTTTTTGACGAGGGAGCAAGTTGGATACACCACCCCAAAGGCAATCCTATTACGCCTATTGCACAAAAAGCTGGTCTTACAACGTACCGCACAGATGACGACAGTGTACAAGTTTTTGATAAAAATGGAAAGCCTTATTCCACTACTTTATTGAATGAATATGAAGAAGAGTATGAAAATATTGTTCAAAAAGTACAAAAAAACGGTATTGCCAATAAAAGTTTTGCAACAATTTTCAATGAATTGTACCCTCAAAAATTAGACAGTGAACTCTGGAAATATTTTTTGTCTGCTTATTTAGAATTTGATACAGGTACGTCTATTAACCGTTTATCTTCCTTATATTTTGATGATGACAGTGTATTTGAAGGCGATGACGTGATTGTTACGAATGGTTATGATTTGCTAATCAATTATTTAGCTAAAAATTTGACTATTGAGCTAAACACTCCCGTTACAGGGATTAACTATGAAGGCGAAAAAGTAATTGTGCAAACAGCCCAACAACAACACACTGCGGACTTTATGGTGGTGGCAGTGCCTTTGGCTATATTGAAACAGCAAAAAATTAAATTTACTCCAAATTTACCAATTCAACAACAAAAAGCTATTGAAAAAACACAAATGGGCGTAGTAGATAAATTTTTGTTGGTTTGGGACAAACCTTTTTGGGATACAGACTTGCAATACATTGGCTATACACCAACAACCAAAGGTATGTTCAATTACTTTTTAAATTTGCGTAAATTATCACCTCACAACGCCTTAGTTACATTTGCTTTGGGCGAATATGCGTTGGAGGCAAGCCAATTAGATAATGCAAGCAGCCAAGCACAAATTATGGCTCATTTGCAAACTATCTATGGGCAAGCTATACCACAACCCAAGCATTTTCTACGTACAAACTGGCAAAAAGAACCCTATATTGGCGGTTCGTATTCAGTGGCTACTAACGGCACAAGTACAGCCGACTTTGATTTAATGGCTCAAAACATAGCGAAAAAAGTGTTTTTTGCAGGAGAGCATACTTCAAAAGACTACAGAGGTACGGTACATGGGGCATATTTGAGTGGACTGCGTGAGGCAGAGTTGATTGCAGATTTATAGTTTGATGACTAAGAGAGTTTGCCAATAAAAAAAGCATCATAATAGATGCTTTTTTTATTTATCAATTTCTTTAAAACCGCCTTCTTCGAGGTCTTGTTCCTGTACCATCTCCGCCAATACCTAAAGGCACTCTAAAACCTACACTCATTCTAAAAAAGTGCATCATAGGGTCTGTTTTAATGGTTGTACCATTTTTAAACAAATTAAGATGTGTACTAAAAGAAGCCTCTGCAAAAATATTGAATTTATCCATAACCAATGTTTCTGCACCTACCCCTAAATCTGCCGAAATAAGTTGTGTGGTTCTGTCTTTGTAAAATTTGGCTTCACCTGTGTACGCCAATGCTGCGGTATCTGGTACAGTAAAACTTACCATGTTATTCGTAAAAGATACACCGCCCATCACATAGATACCCGAATAGTCGTTAAAACTACCCATCAAATATCTTTTGTAACGGATAGAGAGGTCAAAACCAGAGATATTGCCCGATGTGTAGTGCATTTTTCCGTCAATTTTTTCTATGCCTACATGATAACCTGCTGCAAATTGGATAGCATTTTTATCTCTAAATCCAAAGTCAAAAATTAAACGACCTCCCGCCATACTTGGTAAGTCATTGGCAGAGGTAATAGGAAATTCGCCTAAAGAATCTCCCAACGAAATGTACTTTGTATAGCAGCCCTGTACGCCTATGCTAAGCTGGGCAAAACTTTGGTACGTAGTAAGAAGGTTGAGTACAAACAACCCTACTAAAAATCCTAATTTTTTCATAGACAAAACGGTGTTCTTTTTGCAAGCTAACCAAAAATAGCTAATTTTCCAATTAATTTCTCAAAACTAATGCCTTTATGAAAAAAACAGCCATTAAAGTAGCAATTTTCTTTTTATTAGCCCTTGTTTTAGGTACTGTAGGCTTCTTTTTATTTGCTTATAACGCCGAATACAGTACAGGCAATCGTACAGGAAGATTAATGAAGTTTAGCCATCGAGGGTTTATGGTAAAAACTTCTGAAGGTCAATTAGATGTGGCAGGTATTACACAAGGTAAAAGTGGAATGGTGAGTAGCACATGGGATTTTTCGGTTGATACAGACAACAAAGAAGTAATAGAAGCAATAGATAAGGCTATGACAGCTAATAGTTTTGTGAAACTACACTACGAAGAAAAATTTTTTAAATTTTGGTGGCGTGGAGATACCAAATATTTTGTAACCAAAGTGGAAATTGTGCCAGAAAATTAGTAGTCAAATAAATAGAATTGATGAATAATTTTTTGCTATAGCCCCACCCAACCCTGCGAAACGTCGCACCGCCCACAGGGAGGGCTAAAAAGGACTTATTCATAAACTCTAATTGATGAATAATTTTTTCTTATGACCTCACCCTGCCCTCTCCATTTGGAGAGGGTTCTGTATTATTATTCCTCAACACTATTCTTTAATAAACAACTCTGCTTTTTCAGCCATTAGTTGTTCCATTGTATTGACAATTAAAGTATGAAACTCTTTTACTAACTGTTCCTCAGGTTCTTCGCCTTCAAAAGTAGGCGGAATAAGTGGGGTGTGAATGTAATGTACTAATTTTTCGGGGCGTGGCAAAATAGATGAACCAATCCCCGCAGCAAAAGGCAAAGGAAACTTGAAAAAGTTGTAGATAATATTCGTAATTGTGCTGTCTTTGACTGTGTAAATGTTATCTGCCCCCGGACAAGCTGCCAATATCACAGGCGACTTCGTTTTAATAGCCAACTTCGCAAAACCATAACGGTCATGCCATTTAATTTTATATTTTTCTTTTGAAGAACGAATAGCCTCTTGTGTGCCACCGGGAGCTAAAATTAGTAGCTCGTCTTGTTCCAATAAAGTTTGGGCATTCAAAGAATTGGCTTCATACACGCCTAACTTCTGCATCCACTCCCCTACCCATTCGGCTTTATAGAAGTTTCTATCTGCTAAGCCTCTTGGCAAACGGTTGAGTTTTCGCCAAAGGACATAGCCCAAGAGCAAAATATCGTAGGTAGCTAAGCTATGATTGACTAATATCATAGCTCTGGTGTCTGTGGGTATTTTCTCCAGACCGTCTATATGATAGTTGTGATACCGTTTGAGGAAACGTGCTAAGGGTACAAGTTTATCTATGACCTGAAACTCTGGCAGGTGTTGTATTTCTGAAATAGGTTTTGGCATAGTGGTATTTGTTTTAGATTGAGTCAAAATTACAGCCTTTTATGAATACGCAAAAGAAAACAAAGTCTTTTTGATGAGAATTATATGATGATAAATTTGTATATTTAATGTAAGTTGCTTAATGTCTGTAGAACGGACTTTAGTCTGCTTTTTTCTATAAAAAATTATTTTTATAAAAAAAACCAAAAACGGACTAAAGTCCGTTCTACAGTAGGCACTACACAACTCTTGTTGTTTATACTCAATCAAAAAATATTTGTTTAAAACTGTGCATTAGCACTTATTTATCTATGTTTCAAACAATTAACCCTTATACACAAGAAGTTTTGGCAAGGTATCAGTATGCCAGCCACGATACTATAGAGAAAACTTTAGAAACGGCTACACTTGCACAAAGTAGTTGGCAACGCAAATCATTTACAGAAAGAGGCGAGTTATTTACCCGTTTAGCCCAATTACTCAAAGGCACAGCTTTTCGTTTAGCTACGTTGATTAGCAAAGAAATGGGTAAACCTATCAAAGAAGCAAGGGCAGAAATTCTCAAATGTGCGTGGGCTTGTGATTATTACGCCCTCAATTCCGAAAAATTATTGGCAGAAGAAGAACTAAAATCTGATGCCACACATAGTTATTTGCGTTATGAACCATTAGGCACAATTTTAGGAATTATGCCTTGGAATTTTCCTTTTTGGCAAGTTTTTCGGTTTGTTGTTCCGTCTTTAATGGCGGGCAATGTGGCTATCATTAAACACGCACCCAATACGACAGGTTGCGGAGAAGAAATAGCCGATTTGTTTGTGGCTGCGGGTTTTCCCAAAGGCATACTACAACACTTAATCCTTGATAATGAACAAGTTGCTCAGTTAATAGCTAACCCTCAAATACACGCCGTAACTCTTACGGGCAGCGAAACCGCAGGCAGTAGCGTAGCAGCTACCGCAGGCAAACACCTCAAAAAAACAGTGTTGGAATTGGGTGGTAGTGATGCTTTTATTGTCTTAGAAGATGCAGATATGGAATTGGCAGTTACTACAGCCGTACAATCTCGTATGCAGAACGCAGGGCAAAGTTGCATTGCAGCCAAAAGATTTTTGGTAGCAGAAAACATCAAAACCACTTTTATAGAGGCTCTCAAACAAAAATTGTGGGCATTAAAATTTGGCAACCCACTAAACGAAGAAACAGAAGTAGGGGTCATAGCTCGGCAAGACCTTTTAGAAAAACTCCATTTGCAAGTACAAACAAGCATAGAAAAAGGAGCAGTATTAGACTTAGGCGGTTTTATTCACGAAAATTTTTATGCCCCTACGATTTTGTCCAATGTTACGGCAGGTATGCCCGCCTTTGATGAAGAATTGTTTGGAGGGGTGTTTGCTATCACAACTTTTGCGAATGAACAAGAGGCTGTTACCTTGACCAACCAAAGTAAATACGGATTAGCTGCGTCTATCTGGTCAAAAGACACGACTAAAGCCTCTTTTTTAGCCAAACAGTTACAAGTTGGGGCTGTTTTTATCAATGCCTTAGTCCGTTCAGACCCACGTTTGCCGTTTGGTGGTATCAAACATTCGGGCTATGGTCGAGAGTTGTCTTATTTTGGGTTAAAAGAATTTTGTAATATAAAGACTATTTATGTAGGGTAAATACACCTCACCCCCTGCCCCCTCTCCATTTGGAGAGGGGAGTTTTTACGTCAATATTGACCTTAAAAGGTCAAATCTCCCCCTCTCCATTTGGAGAGGGGGAGATTTCGCCCTCTACTTAAACCTCCGCAAATACTGTGGCTGCAACAATTCACCATAAGGTATCGCCTCGCTATAATCTGTACCTAATGAAAACCAATAGACTCCGTTTTGACTTTTGACAATATGCACTTGTTGGGCGGGCATGAATCCTTGTGCTATGGCAAAAACTTTGGCTTTGGTTGCAGGATTTTCTGCAATATCTACGACAATAAAGCAATGACCGGGTGAGCCTCCTTTGATGAACACATCGCCAACTTGCAAAGTATTGTCTTTCACTTTTTCCAATTCTTTTTCCAAAGACAACGTGCTTGCGTAACTATACACTAAGTCTAAGTAGTTTAAAAAATTTTTGTAAGAAGCATCGGCTTTTTGGCTTTGTTGCCAGCTATTTGTTTTGAGATTGAACCGTTTGCCGTTTTGGTAACTTAGGTAGTCGCAGTTGAAACCACTCACAAATTTGAACTGAATTTCGTTTTTGCGGTTGTTTTGGTACAAATATTCGGCACGTAGTCGCATCACTGCATCTGCACATTGTAACAAATCTTTTTTACCTACCTCAATAGACAAAACCGCCAAAGCATGGGCATCAAGAGGGCTAATAACACCATTGTACGTCATTACATGGGTGTTATGTGGTAACAAAGTGTAGTTTTGCAAAAAAGCCCCAAAAGATTTTTGAGTAGCCACACTACGTTGGTAGCCCGCAGGCACTTGTAGGCGTTGCGAAATAATTGTACCTTGCGAATTAACAGGCTGTTCTGTTTGGAAACTTCCCAACAGAACGGCTGCAAAAACGCAAAAAACAGAGAAAAGAGTTTGCATAAATGAATAGTATAGAACAACGCCTTTTACAGCATTTAGAAAAGAGAAAAACACAAGGGAATTTAAGAACCTTGCGGTTAGCTACTGCCACCACAGATTTTTACTCGAATGATTATTTAGGTTTGGCAAGCAACCCAACTTTACAAAAAATCATACAAGAAAGTTACGAAAATTTGCCCAATAGAATGAACGGAGCTACGGGGTCAAGGTTGCTTTCTGGCAATACGGATTTTGTGATGCAGTTAGAAAAAGAGTTGGCAGTTTGGTTACAAGGAGAGGCAGCCTTGTTGTTCAATTCGGGTTATGTGGCAAATACCGCATTGTTGGCTACCATACCCCAAAAAGGCGACACAATCATAGCCGATGCCCTTATTCACGCAAGTTTGCACGAAGGTTGCAAATTGAGTTATGCAAATAGTTGGACTTTTAGGCACAATGATTTGGAAGACCTCGAAAAAAAGTTAAAATTAGCCAAAGGAGAAAAGTTTGTGGTCGTAGAGTCGGTTTATTCTATGGACGGCGACAAAGGGGCTTTAACAGCTATCTCTCAACTTTGCGAGCAGTACGAGGCACATTTAATCATAGACGAGGCACATAGCACAGGAATTTACGGAAAAAACGGCAATGGTTTAACCAATGAATTAGGCTTGCAAACAAAAACTTTTGCAAGGGTTTATACTTTTGGTAAAGCTATGGGTTGTCATGGGGCTTGCATTGTAGGCAGTCAAACTTTGATAGATTATTTGGTGAATTTTGCAAAGGCTTTTATTTATACCACCGCCCAGCCTATTCATAATTTATTGACGATAGCAGAAAGTTACCGATACATCACTCAAAACCCAGATTTGAACCAAGATTTACAAGCAAAAATTTTGTTTTACCAACAAACTGCCAAAAAATATTTGGCTACAACACCTCACACATTGTTCATTAATGAAAGTCCTATTCAAATTATTCAAATAGCAGGCAATGAAAATTGTAAGACGGTAGCTAATAAATTGATAAACAATAATTTAGAAGTTCGTGCTATTTTGTCGCCTACTGTACCTGCGGGTGCAGAAAGGTTGCGTATTTGTTTGCACAACTACAATACTGCCGAAGAAATAGAAACTTTGTTGCGTGTTGCGTTGATGGGGTAATTTTGCGTAAAGAATGATAGGATTTCATTCTATCTATCATTAATTTTGCAAAAAATTTAATAATCATGAAAACAAAATCAATAGGATTTGTTATTAGTATTGTTGGTGCGTTGGCGTTGAGTACGGCTTGTTCTGAACAAGTAAATGTGTTGCCATTACCAGACTTTGGTGCAGAAATGGTAAAAATTAGCCCTTTGAAGGGTAATAAATTTATCTCTAATAACCCTACAAACCCTGCAGCAACACTTAGAGAAGCTACGGTAGAAATATTGCCTTCTGCAAAAAATGTATTAATTGTGCGGGATAGTGCTTTACAGTTTCAAATTCAGTTATCTACAAAGGCAGATGAAGTAAGCAGCAATGCCGTTTATTTTACTATTCCAGAACAAGTAGTTCGTTATAATAATCAAAATACAACTGTAAAAGGGGTTGCAGATAAACTGAAACCTTCTACACATGGCTTATTTATATGGAAAGACAAAGGAACAGTAGTTAATTCTTTATCTTTTGTGGTAGCAGTAGGTACACGCCAATGGACTTATGCTGTAGAAAAGAAGTAAACAACTACTTACCCAATGAATAAAAAAATCACTAAGAGTTTTATTTTTTACAAACAAAACTCTTAGTGATTTTTTTATTTCAAAATCACCGTTTTATTACCACTCACCAACACACATTCATCAAAAACCAATTTGAGGGCATGAGCCAAGACTAATTTCTCTACATCTCTGCCCATTTGAGCCATTTCTTGGGCTGTTTGCGAATGGTCTACAGGCATGACAGACTGCCCAATAATGGGCCCCTCATCTAAATCATTATTTACAAAATGTGCCGTTGCCCCTACAATTTTTACACCTCTTTCGTAGGCTTGCTTGTAAGGATTTGCCCCGATAAAGGCAGGCAAAAACGAATGGTGAATGTTAATTATTTTATCAGGAAATTTAGCTACAAATTCAGGGGAAAGAATACGCATAAATTTTGCTAAGACCACATAATCAGGATTATAGCTTTGTAACAAGGCAGCTATTTCGTTTTCGTGTTCTTCTCTTGTCTTGCCTACGTGAGAAACGTGGTGGTAAGTTATACCAAATTGTTCTGTAAACTTACGCAAAGTATCATAATTGCCGATAACAGCTTGTACCTCTGCATTGAGTTCGCCAAATTGGTTTTTTACCAACAATTCGCCTAAACAATGGTGTTCTTTTGTAACCATAATCACAATTTTCTTCGGTGTTTGGCTTAAAAGGCGAATATTTGCGTCTGGCAAAGCTGCCTTCAGTTGTTTCATCACAGACTCCTCGTACAATTCGCCATAAAAAGTAGTTCGCATAAAGAAACGGTTAGTTTCTTTCTCTACAAACTCACTGTTGCGAATAATATTGAGTTGGTTGTTATACAAAATATTAGTAATTCGATAAATCAAGCCGATTTGGTCTTGACAGTCTATCAGCAAAGTATAGTTAGCTGCTTCCATGTTGTTGGGGTTATTCTTCTTCTTTCAGTTGGGTAAATTGTGTAATCTCGTCTGTTTTTAGGTGTTCGTACAACAAATAGGCAATGGCTAAACCAATGGCAGTTTCGGCAGTAGCCAACACAATGACGAACAAGCTAAAAATATGTCCTTGTGCAGCCGTATCATTGGCACTAAACGCAATAAAATTAATATTGGCAGCATTAAACAGCAGTTCTATGCCTATCAGTATGCCTATCAAATTGCGTTTGGTGAGCAAAGTCGCCAAGCCCACACAAAATACAAAGGCACTTAAATAAACAGCGTAATTTGTAGGCATCTTATCACCCAACAAGAGTTTTTTTAGATAAAAATAGACTAAAAAGATGTCATCTTTTCGTGAAGATGACATCTTTTGTTTGTAATCGTGGGCAAAAGTAGGGAAAAGCTAATTAATTTAGCTATAAAAACTTGCTTTTCTTGTTTTTTTAATACCTTTGCAACTGTTTTTGAAAATTACCTGAAAATCAACGAACTACATTGTTACAACGCAAAACCATAGTGCCTTTTATTAGTTTCTTTTTTTTGTTTTTGGTGTTAAACGCAAGTTTTTTAGCTGTTTATAATCCACTACAAGCCAAAGAAAGCACTACGTTGCTAAAAAATGTAGTAGAAAACCAAACTTCACCAGAAAACAACAACACACCCAAATTGTATGAAGACCTTGATTTTCATGCCGTTGTGAATGTAGGCTTGCAGTGTGATTTTCAGAAGATTACCTTTGATATTCCCCAATTTATCAAGTTTATTTGGGTAGATATTACCAAAAAAGTTACCCCAAAAGTAGTACATTCCGCCTTTATTATTTCTTTTAGGCAAATCCTCTTTCATCATTGCATTTCCATTAATGCTCCTTAAAATTACTACGGACTAAAGTCCGTAGCTACATTATGCAATTATTGTATATTCGCCTTCAGGCGAATAGTAAGCCTGTAGCATAGACTTTAGTC
>CANGYA010000136.1 GCA_947457925.1 Cytophagales bacterium
CCAAATCAATTTGGTACTAAACACCTATTCTCCACTTTAAAACTGTCTGTGATGTTGGCTTTTTTTGCTTTTATGGGTTTGCAAAACCACCAAGCACAGGCATTTAACTACTGTGTAGTGCGTGGGGCTTCTAATGTATGCCCGAATGATGTAGTAGATTATGAGGTACTTACAGGAGGGTATTTCTATAATAACTTTGTACAAATCAATGTTAATGGTGGTAACATCATAGAAATCGTTAGCCTTTCTTATACTACTCCTAATTTCACTATTATTAATACTGGCTCTTCTGCAACAGTTGATACTAATGGAGCAAGAGCTGGCGATTTCAAAGTTAAAGTTCGTTGGAATAGTGAACCTAATAGGGGCAGTTTTTATGCAGCAGTACGTTATAATGTCGGCTTTCCTACTTTTGGCACACCACAATGGAACTCTGACGAGATAGGTGTATTAAATGGTTTAGGAGCTATGGGGGGTATTCAAGGAAGTGCTACGGTTTCTTGTGCAGCTTCTGGCAATGTATATAGCATAGACGCAGTAGAGGGTGCAACACAATATAAGTGGTTTATTAACAATGTTTTGCATGGTACAGGACAGTCTTGTGTCATAACACCTACACAAATAGGCAATTCAGCTACTTTGCGAGTAACCGCCTACAATGACAACTGTGGAGCAGGTAAAACCCAGTATTTAAGCCTCCAAAAAACAGCAGCCCAAGTAAGTATTCAGGGTGAAACAGGTTTTGGTCTAAATAATATTAGATATTTTACAGCCTATGATATGGCAAGTGGACAACAAGTAAATGCCACAGAATTGAATTGGTCTTTGTCCAATTCAGATTGGACAATCATAGAAGGGCAAGGCAGTGCTATTATTGGTATTCAAGCCCCTAATAGTATGAACTCTATGACAGCCCTTACCTTGACAGGTAGAGATGCTTGTGGTAGAACTTTTGTACGTAATGTAGGCTTGATTACGAGTGGCGACTACGCAGCCGAGAGAGTAACTACTACGGCTTTTTCGGTATATCCGAACCCTACGGCAGACATAGCTACGCTACAAAGCAGCCAAACGGGTACATTGTATATCACCAATCAAATGGGCGAAGTGTTGCAACAGTTTGACAATGTGAGTAATGGCTTCCAGTTTTCGGTGGCTAAATACCCTACCGACACTTATATCCTAAGATTTGTAACAAAAACTACTGTGGAGCATTTCCGCTTAGCAGTTCATCATAACTAATATACTGTAGCATCGGCTTCAGTCTGTGTAAATACGCAGGCTAAAGTCGATGCTACCAATTTCCCCCTTCATATTTATTATCTATTATTACTATGCTTACAGTTCGTCAATATAAATATTTTTATAGTGCCATTGCCCTATTTTTTATTTTTACGCAAGCCCTTTTTGCACAAAATAAATCTGGTATCACAGACAGTTTATTACAAACCCTGCCACAGTACCATACCAAAGGATTATTAAAAATACATTGGTTATTAAATGGAGCAGCCAATAACCCTTGGTACATACCTAATGGGGCAATATATGAAGGAACTTGGGGTAAAAAAACTACCTATGATATGGGTTTTACTTTTACTACTTTGTCGCATTTAACAGGTTATTATGAAATTGCAGGTTTTGCTGCAGTAAACTACTATATTCGTAAAGCTAAAAATAATTACACTTTTAAAGGCTTTTTTGTAAGAAGTGGTTTAGGTTACTCATACATTAGAAATGAGAGTTGGCCTTATACTTCTCATGCTTATGGTATTTTAGTTGGTTTTGGTTATCAAACACCTATTTGGCATAAATGGCATTGCGAAATTTCTACTGCTACACTTGTTGGACGTTATGATTATTATTCTCCTGAATGGGGGATAGAAAGGAACAAATGGGATGCTTTTCGTTGGAATGAACTTGCCTTCAGGTTAGGTTATAGGTTGTTTTAAAAGTATGAAATGATAATATTTTTAGAGCAAGTCGTGGAGCATTTCCGCTTGGCAGTTCATCATAACTAATCACTACTGTAGCATAGACTTTAGTCCAATGCTATTAAGCTAAGAATATCAAATTAACCCCATAGGGGTGCAATATTTATAGAAAATAGCGAGGTTACTCCATCAAAACCCCGTAGGGGTGATATATGCCACCCCTACGGGGTTTTGGTGTAGTACACTCTATTTTTGCTATAAATATGTCAGTCCTAACGGACTTAAAATAAATATAATAACTTAATAATCAATTAGTTGTAAATATTTTATTCTTACTTTCTTAGCTTAATAGCATTAGACTTTAGTCTGTGCAAACGCACAGGTTAAAGTCTATGCTACAAATTTCCCCTCACCTTTATTATCTCTTATTACTATGCTTACAGTTCGTCAATATAAATATTTTTATAGTGCCATTACCTTATTTTTTATTTTTACGCAAGCCCTTTTTGCACAAAATAAGTCTGGTATCACAGACAAGTTTATTGCAAACCCTGCCACAGTACCATACCAAAGGATTATTAAAAATACATTGGTCTATCAATACACCTAATACACCTTGGTACATTCCAAATGGTATAGTTTATGAAAATACATGGGGTAAGAAAACTACTTATGACGTAGGTTTTAGCTTTTCAACAGCTTATCGCCTCTCTAACTATTATGAAATGGCAGGCTTTATAGGAGCAAGTTATTACTTTCGTAGAGCCAAAAACAATTACACTTTTAATGGTTTTTTTCTAAGAACAGGCTTAGTTTATTCTACATACAGAACTCCTAATGATAATTACAAAGAAGAAGTTTATGGTATTATAACAGACTTTGGCTATCAATTACCTATTTATAGAAAATGGCACTTAGAACTCTCATACGCCACTGCTTGGGGTAGATTTGCTCAAACTTCCTCGTATTTACCATCTATGAATAGGGATAATTGGGATGCCTTCAAATGGAATGATATGGCTATTCGTTTGGGGTATAGGTTGTTTTAAGGTTGACAAAGCTAAGCCTTTCTAAAAGTATAATTAACTTTTAGAAAGGCTTAGTTTTTTGTGAAAAACAATAAAAGTTACTGAATAGCAATAGTTTCTAACTTCATTTTGAAACTACCTTCTGTAACTTGTACTACACGACCACCCGTATTGGCTACTTTTCCGCTAAAAGTACCTTCTACCACGCCATCTTTGTAGCTTGTAACCGTTACAGTTGCGTCTTGTGGGTGCGAAACATAGTACGGAATAAACACATTTGATTTTTTCACTTCATACACAAAACGTGCAGATTGGTTAGGCGTTTTGCCATCGAAAGTGTAAGGGAAAGTAGCTTTTTCGAGGTCTAAACCTGCAAAAACCATTGTAATTCTTTCTCTTGCGTCACTTTCAGAGGCTCTCACAAAATTTACAGCAGCTACCGTAGCATTGGCATTTTTGGTATAAGTAGCTTTTGTTATATCATACATGATAAATTTAAACTCTTTTGTTTTGCCATTAAACGTACCTTTTACATAGTTGCCCAAAGAGTCTGGTAAAGCTACGCCTTTGCTCAAAGAATCCATTTCGCCTTCTGCGTCCATATTTACTGTAGCTTTTTCAGCATTTTTCTCATTACAACTTACCACAGTCAGCCCAAATAAGCCGATTAAAGATAGCAAAAAGAAGTATTTTTTCATGATTTTATACGAAAGTTAAGTTTAGGTTTTAAAAAAACGGTGCAAAATTACGCATACTTTTGGTGTAAAACCTAATAGAGTTTGTGAATAATTTTTTTATTATGACCTCACCCCAAACCCCTCTCCATTTGGAGAGGGGCTTTTTTGACCTTTTAAGGTCAAAATTGACGTAAAAATTTCCCCCTCTCCATTTGGAGAGCAACTGAGTTGAAATGGTAGGGGTGAAGTCATAAACTCTCATGTAAGGAAATGTTTTTTGTAGCTATTGGTTTTTTAGTGGGCTTTTCGGATATTTGTATATAATAAAACACATAACAGTAAGCTACATAGCTACACCTCTCATTATCAACGCATAAGCAAAAGGTGTCATCTTTTTTGTTTCCTCAAAATCTTTTCATACCATAGTAAAACCTTTTTGTTACTATTCTTTTATCTTACTAGTAGAAAAACCTTCGGGTCGCCTACTATTGGTATTGATTTTGGCTACCAATCAATGAATTGAGCTTTTTGTTATGATTTACCCAAAAAAATATTTTCAACATGATGAATTCCGCATTACAAGCAGAGCCATTATTGGCAGAAAATCCCAACCGTTTTGTTCTTTTCCCTATTCAACACGATGATATATGGAAAATGTATAAGAAAGCAGAAGCAAGTTTTTGGACGGCAGAGGAGATAGACTTATCACAAGACCTGAAAGATTGGGAAAATATGACAGACAACGAAAGACATTTTGTTTCTCATATCTTGGCGTTTTTTGCTGCCAGTGACGGTATTGTGAACGAAAACTTGGCTGCCAACTTCTTGCGGGAAGTGCAGTTTCCAGAGGCAAAATGCTTTTATGGTTTCCAAATCATGATGGAAAATATCCACTCAGAAACTTATTCTTTGTTGATAGACACTTACATAAGAGATGGACAAGAAAAAAGTAGGCTGTTCAATGCCTTAGAAACTGTCCCTTGTGTAAAAAGAAAAGGCGAATGGGCTTTGCGTTGGATAGAAAGTGAAAATTTTGCAGAAAGATTGGTCGCATTTGCAGCTGTCGAAGGCATTTTCTTTTCGGGCAGTTTTTGTTCTATCTTTTGGCTCAAAAAACGTGGCTTGATGCCGGGGCTTTCTTTCTCTAATGAGTTGATTTCCAGAGATGAAGGTTTGCACTGCGACTTTGCTTGTTTGTTGTACTCTCGTTATTTCAAAAATAAATTGCCAAAAGAAAGAGTGCTTGAAATTATCAAAGATGCCGTAAGCATAGAACAAGAATTTGTTACAGATGCCTTGCCTGTGAACCTAATAGGTATGAATGCCAATTTGATGAACCAATACATAGAGTTTGTGGCAGACAGATTATTAGTAGAGTTAGGTTGCGAAAAAATCTATCATGCTACCAATCCATTTGACTTTATGGAAATGATTTCTTTACAAGGCAAAACCAACTTCTTTGAAAAGAGGGTAGGGGAGTACCAAAAAGCAGGCGTAATGAATGAAAAAGCAGGGCATAAATTTAGTTTAGATGAAGATTTTTAGGTAGTTGTAGTTCAAAAAATTTTATCCCACAAGGGCAGGGGAGATGGTTCTATTTTTATGACCTCACCCCCAGCCCCTCTCCATTTGGAGAGGGGAGGTTTTACGTTAGTTTTAACCTCAAAAGGTAAAAAAAAGCCCCTCTCCATTTGGAGAGGGGTTGGGGTGAGGTTATTTTTTTGCACCAATCTTATCTAACTTTTCAATTCCCTCACGAAATTAGCAATTTCACGGACACTTTCGAGAAGTTTACCGTCTGACGAGAGTTTGTCAGACGTAATTTTGTTTTCGTTGCGGACTTGTTCTATGAAAGAATTGAGTTTGGCAACATCATTTTTATGTTCTGCAAGAATTTTCTCTGCGTGGTCATACAATTTTGTATGCGACTCATTGAGTTCTTTCTTGCTACTTTCTTCCAACTGTTTGATAGTTTTATAGATTTTCTCTATTTGTTTATCAATTTCCTCTAATTTTTTGTTGGTTTGGATACGCCACGAATTAGTACCTTCTTTTGTGCCAACTGCCTCTATAACAGTCTGTTCCAACTGAGCCACACGAGAAAGCAATTCATATAAATCTTCTCTTGGATATCTAAATTCTTCTTGAATGTTCCGCAAGTGATTTTGTATGTATTCGTAATAACGAACAGAAGGGCGGAAAAAAGTTAATAAAATGGCAGCACCTGCCGCATAATAACCCACAACACTCACCCCAAAAAAAGCAATAGCTACCAAAACCGCAGACGAAACAATATGTAAGGTAATGGCTACAATCAAAGACCTTTTAGCTATTTTTTCAACTTCCATCAGGCTTTCTTCTATGACTAAAATATCTTTGCGTTTAGATATTTTGGCATCATTCAACACTTCCTTAGCTCTAAAATGAGAGTCCCAAGGTACAGTTACAATGACCAAGAGCCATACCATAGACACTACGCCCACAAACCAATCTAATAATGTACCTACTTGAATATGAAGAAGTTGCAACCCAACATACGCAAGCACCGAAATAATAATGACAGTAGCCAATAAGCCAACTAATTGTTTCATTGTAATAGCCGTTTAGGTGTGATGTACTAAAGTGCTATTTTTTATCGATTTATCCAATGATTAGCCAAGATAATTTTGCATAGTGGCGGTTTGTAAATTTTATATTTTGATAACGACATTATTTATCTGTAACACAGACTTCAGTCTGTGGTGAATTAAAATTACAGACTAAAGTCTGTGGTACAAATTACAATTTTCTACAAATTTAAAATGTCTGTATCAAATTAAGGCTTAAAATTCTTTCTCTTTCCTCTTTTGTAATCCTCAAAAACCACATTGCCCAAGCCCTGCAAATTGCTGTAATAGGCATAGCCACCGTTGGCTGCTGTAAATTCCTGCACAAATTGTTTGAGGTAAGGGTCGGAGGCTATCATAAACGTAGTGATAGGAATATTCATTTTTCGGCAGTGCGAAGCCAAATTGAGGGTTCTGTTCAAAATTTTGCTGTCCAAACCAAAACTATTTTTGTAGTATTTAATGCCCTCTTTCAAACAAGTAGGTTTACCGTCTGTAATCATAAAAATCTGTTTGTTCTTGTTTTTCTTACGGCGTAGCAAATCCATAGCCAACTCCAAACCCGCCACCGTATTCGTATGATAAGGACCTACTTCTAAATACGGTAAATCTTTCATTTCTATCTGCCATGCGTCATTGCCAAAGACAATAATGTCCAACGTATCTTTGGGGAACTTGGTGTGAATCAACTCCGCCAATGCCATAGCTACCTTTTTGGCAGGTGTAATTCGGTCTTCTCCGTACAAAATCATAGAGTGCGAAACGTCAATCATTAGCACCGTAGAAGTTTGGCTGCGGTGTTCTCTTTCACTTACTTCCAAGTCGTTTTCGGTCAAGGTAAAATCCTGCAAACCATGATTGATATAGGCATTTTTGAGGCTTTCTGTCATCGAGATTTGCTCCAGATTGTCGCCAAAACGGTACTCCCGAAAGTCCGTAGTAGCTTCTTCGCCCAGCCCTGTTTGGGTGGTGTTGTGGTTGCCTTTTTGCGACTTTTTCAGCCTCCCGAAAATTTCTTCTAAGGCTTGTTTGCGAATAGACTGTTCGGATTTGGGTGTCATGCTGAAACTGCCCGAAGGCTTGTCTTCTGTAATGTAGCCTTTGGCTTTTAAGTCCTCAAAAAAGTCGCCAATACCGTACTCTTGGTTGGTTAGTTGGTACTGTCTGTCCAAATCGGAGAGCCACTGCATCGCCTCTGCCACATCTCCAGATGCCATTGTGAGGAGTTGCAAAAAGATATTGAGGAGTTTCTCAAAGTCTGCTTGTTGTTTATCGGGGGGAATAAAATCTTGGAAACGGTAGCCTATCATAATTTTCAGAGGAGTTTTTTAGTAAAACTATTTCGGCTACAAAAAAGTTTGGTGTAGGGCTTTAAAGTACATTCGCCTGAAGATGAATGGTTTGATAGGCAATGTATTAGTCTAAAGTAAAGGCAAATCTACTTTTATTTTTCTTTGTCTAATGTCAATAACAATAATCTTACAGTTCATTCAAAAAGTCGTTTAGGGTTGTTCCTGTTTTCAATCCTTTTTGAATTTGACGAACTTCTGTGAAAGCATTTTTGAGTTTATTTTTCAAAAACAGCATACTTTCCATTCGTTTAAACTCACCAACAAAGTTTTCCCAATCTTGCACAGTAAGCTGCACAAACATTTTTTGCCCTTGTTTATCAACTACATAATGGGTAGGTGGAATAGTCATTTTGTAATTTTTTTGTTTATCAAAAATACGAATTTATTTCGTTTTTTCTTTCAACAAAGCATTGATTTTTTTCAAAGTTTCTATTTCGGTTTGGAGGTAGAAAAGTAGTATTTCATCATAAATATTGTTGTGGAAACAGCCGTTTGTGCAGATACAAATAACAGAGGAGCTTAGAGAGAGGAGATAGAAGTGAGTTATTTGTTATTACTGTTCTTTCCTCATTTCTCTCTCCTAACCAACAACTGAAACCACCCCATTTATTTTCAATTTCACCACTTCCAAACTTTCAAGCCCTTCATTATCAACCACTTTTACGGCTATGTGGTGTTCGCCTGCCTTGAAACTATGTACTTGTTTGCCCGATTTGTCATACAATATCTCTGGACTAAATACATCTTTGTAGTCAAACTGCCATGCGTAAAACTCTATGCCATTTTCACTTTCGCCTATGGCAGTAAATTCTATTTGTCGCAAAGGTGTTTTGACCTCACCCCCCCGCCCCTCTCCATTTGGAGAGGGGAGCTTAGCTCCACCAAGTGGGGTAGCTCCCCCTGTGGGGGGTTGGGGGGCTATTTCTCTTACATCTATTTTCAAATTCGGTTTTTTGGCTATTGGTACAATTTCCTCTACCGTTACCAATTTGATGACAATATGTTCTTCGTTTTTCAATCTCGCAACTTCTTGAATAGCACCTTTGCCAAACGAAAAAGCTATGATAACACCCACAGGCTTATTATCGGCTTTGTTTCGTTCAAAACTTGCCTTGTCGTACCGTTGTACTGCCGAAAAGAAATTGTCTATCACATTCCGCCCTATGTTATCACTACGTTTCACTTGAATAGCTTGGTTCTCTTTCGTTCTGCCGTCTATGCCTAAATCTCCTCTTTGTTTCGCATTAGCTACACCGCCAAACTGTTCTACTATCCACGCCTCAAACGCAAAGGCATCTTTGTAACGCAGCGTATCGTAGTCGTATTTGTGCAGTTTCACCATAAACGGATTGGCAAACATATTGCCCATAGCACCTGCCACTTTGCCCTGCTGCACATTCAACCGAAATTCCGTAACCTTAACGGCTTGCGGACTCTGGTCTATGCCTATCCAATTTCTTTGCAACCTATCCGCCACCGCAATAGTCGTACCGCCACCCATGAAACAGTCTAAGACCGTATCTCCTTCGTTGCTTGCCATTTTGATAATTCTTTCTAACAAGGCTTCGGGTTTTTGGGTGGGGTAGCCGATACGTTCTTTGGATTGTGATTGAACATTATTTATATCTGTCCAAAAATTACCTAATAATGTACCTTGTTGTTCATTCAAGTATCTTTTTAAACGAGGTCTTTTACTATAATCTAAATTACCATTTTTATCTTTTGGATAATATATTCTATTTTCACTATGTAATTTTTCCATTGTTTCTTTTTGATAACGCCAACCCTTGTCAGGACTTGGAAACCCTAACCATTCATACATCATATTAGGACGTGGGTTAGGGCTTGTCATATTGTCCAAAGCATATAAACCTTTGCCGTCATTGTCATTAAATTTGTAAAATTCATTTTTATATTCTTCTGAATGATTGGTATAAACAGCATGATAAACAGGTTTATCGGATTTAGAATAATACCAAATTGTATCTGTTAAAACTGCAATTTTTTTCTTTGCGTCATTATGAGCATTGTGTCTTTGCCAAATAATTTCTCCTCGAAAATTATTTACCCCAAAGAGTTTATTCAAAATATACACCTTAATTTCTGCGTTGGCGTGCCAATCACAATGCACAAAGATACTGCCTGTAGGTTTTAGGATACGGTGCAGCTCTTGTACTCTTTCTTTGAGCCAAGCTATGTAGTGGTCTATGCCCCCGCTAAATCTGTCCTCAAAACTCCGTACTTCGCCCTTGTCGCCCCATATCACTTCGTAAGTACGGTTACTGAAAAACGGCGGGTCTATATACACCAAATCTACACTTTCGCTATTGATGTTTTTGAGGACTTCGAGGCAGTCGCCTAAGATGAGTTGGTTCATGGGTTTGGTTTTTTGGCTAAAATAATGAAAGAGTGCCAAAGATAATTAAAAACAAGTTTTGAATGTAATAAATAAAAAAAATAACTTAACTAATAAATATTTATTGTTTGATTGTTTGTCAAATAATAGTTATTTTTGTAGCTCAAACACATAGTTTAGTTATCTATTAAGCATATTTAAATTTAACTAAATAAAAATTCTTAACTATATAAAAAAATGGACACAACTTATACAAAATATATTAGTGATTTTTTTTATAAGCATTACAATGATGATATTAGACTACAAGATAATTTTTTTTATCTAAAACTACATGCTTTATTTAATTGCTTAACACCTTTTGAAATTATAACACTCTATTTTAAACACTCTGTTAATGGCGATAAACTTCGAGATGTACTATTAAATTTTATTAAAAAAAAAGCTGAAGCAAAATCAATAGATTTTTCTTTGATTGCAAAAGACTTAATTTCAGATTATGTTAATCAATCCTATAAATTACAAATTACATATCGTACTTTTTTAAGCCAAGTTATACAATACTTGGATAAAGAGATAATAAAAGATTACTTTTATCTATTTGTTAAATCTAAAAGAAAAAATGATAGAAAAAAAGCTTATGAAGTAGCAAAATTTCTATGGACGGAAGTGGAGGAATTGATTTGGGATAATCTAAACATATTCGATGATGAAGAAGCAATAATATTAATTATACAATACTCTGAATCTTCTAAAATTATAGAGCAATTTGAAAGTATATGGTTTAAGGATTTTACAAGTAATTGGACAAAAAAACAGCTACTTGTAAAAACTCATTTAGAAAATATAAAACACTTTTCTTTTCTAAAAGAATACGAACCAACTTTTTATATTCAAGCATTAGTAATACGAAATAAGCCTATAAGTCAAAAGTTTTTATATTCAGTAATTAATAAAATGAAAGAGGAGAAAAACTATTTTTTATTTTATTATTTAGGTTTAGCGAAAAATTGGGAACTACTAATAGAATCTATAGAAAATATAGATACAAAAAGGCAATATTAATTATTAAAAAAATATTGTATATACTTTTAGAGATAACTACTTTTGTTAGTTATCTCTTTTATTTTTTATTTACATGGAAAAATTAACCTTAGAAAAGTTTAGGGTAGATATAACTAACCCTATTCATCAACAGCATTTTGCCCCCGAAGAAAACGGAGCAGAATATGAAATTGTGTCTTTGCGTAGGTTTTGCCAAGTTATGGTAGAACAAGGCAAGAATATTAAAATGTCTAATCTCGAATATGCCATTGATACCAACCGTTTGCACGTTATTCATGTAAATAACGAAAAGCTAATTGTTTTAAGCCCTAAATCATTGTCTTTAGAAAAAATGAAAAAGGGTAATGACGGCACAAGAAAGACGATTGCTAATATGAGGTACAACAAGGAAAAACCTTTGCCATTTAGAAAGATTATTACACAAAAAGGGACTGAAATTATAGCTTCCAAAGGGCAGGATTTTTACGAAAGTTACCCCAAAGGTGGGCTTTATGCTTTGGTCGATAAAACAACAGAAACTTGGGAAATTATTAGAGTAATCAAAAAGGCTATTGTTAAAGAAACAATTTAGGTTTTCCCCTTGTCTGTAGAGTCATTACAACATACTCTACGGACTTTTTTATCGCATAGCAAATCTTCGGATTTGCTTTTTTGTTTTCCTAAAAAAGTGCCGTTAGGCATGAAATAGTTATAGTAAAAAAACAGTACCAACTCTCTCAAAGTGCCGTAGGCACGATATATCGTACCTACGGCACTTTGAGAGTAAATAAATAGTATTACTATAACTATTTCGTGCCTAACGGCACTATAAAGCACAATTCACCCAGCTGTCCGTAAAGTTACTACACGTACTCCACAGACTTTTTTATAGCATAGCAAATCTTCGGATTTGCTTTTCTTGTTTCTAAAAAAATGCCGTTAGGCACTAAAAAAACACTTTTTGAGCCAAACAGTAGTAGGCTTATTATTTTCTCAATACTTTTTGTGGCAAATTTTTTTTAGTGGACACCAACAACAGCAGGAAACTTTGATATAATCTTCTTATCACGTTTTCCGTTTGCTCCTCCGTTGCTTGTATCCACACAAGCAACTCAATAATTCCGTTGTTTGTGTGGACACAAACAACGTAGGAGTCTATTGTGTTTTCTTTATTTGTAATTTTGTGATAAAATGTTTGTTTCTTCCTATAACTTGAGCAATACCAAACGAGTCATTGAGAGATGTAATCTTTTCAAAAGATTACATCTCTCAATGACTCGTTTGGTATTGCCTGCAAGAAAGGAGTATTCACTAATACCCCAAAATCTTCAACATCTGTTCACTATCTTGTTCTGGCTGAAACAGCGAAGTCGTGATTTCGCCTTTGCGGTTTTTATTCACCAATACATGGCGAGGGGCAGGAATCAAACAGTGTTGTGTACCGCCGTAGCCCGCCAAAGACTCTTGGTAAGCTCCCGTATGGAAAAAACCAACGTATTGTTTGTTACCGTTTAGTTTTGGCAAATAAATGTTGATAGTGTAGGCATCTGAATTGTAGAAGTCATCACTGTCGCAAGTCATACCGCCCAAATTGACTTTTTGGTATTCATGTTCCCAGTTATTAATCGGCAACATCAAAAACTTCTGTCCAATTCCCCATGTATCGGGCAGGTGCGTAATGAAAGAACCGTCTATCATGTACCACAATTCCCTTTCGTTTTGCAGTTTTTGGTCGGCTACCGAAAAGATATGACAACCACTTTCGCCTACGGTAAAACTGCCAAACTCCGTAAAAATATGCGGAACATCTACAAAATTCTTATCGCAGATGTACTTGATAGTTTTCACAATTTCATTGACCATGTGTTCATAGTCATAGTCAAAATGTAGGTTGTTTTGAATCGGAAAACCGCCACCAATGTCTATAGTGTCTAAGGTTGGGCAAATTTTCTTCAATTCGCAGTATTTATAGACAATACGGTTCAATTCACTCCAATAGTACGCAGTATCTTTGATGCCCGAATTGATGAAAAAATGTAACATTTTGAGTTCGTGGCGAGGGTTATCATGGATTTTTTCTTTGTAAAAGTCCACAATTTCGGTGTACCTCACGCCTAATCTTGACGTATAAAACGCAAAATTCGGCTTTTCATCGGCAGCTACCCGAATCCCCAACTTGAACTTTTCTTTGATGCCTCCGTAAGCCTCCAATTCGTTCATATTGTCCAAAATGGGCATACAGTTATAGCCTTCATTCACAAACTCCGTAATCAAATTGGTGTAAAGGTCTTTTTTAAAACCATTACAAATGATTTGTGTCTTTTTGTTAATCTTACCTTCGGCTATGAGTTTTTTGATAATAAACAAGTCATAAGCCGATGAAGTTTCTATATCTACCTCATTATCAAGGACTTCTTCTAATATAAATTTGAAGTGCGAGGACTTAGTGCAATAAAAATAGGTGTAATTTGCCTTGTAGTCTTGCTTCTTCATAGCTTTCTGAAACCACTTACGACAACGCTGAATCTGCTTACCAATCTTGGGCAAGTACGTAATTCTTAGCGGTGTACCGTATTGTTCAATAATCGGCATCAACGGAATGTCATTGAAAAACAAACCATCGTTTTCCACCTTAAAAACCTCTGTGGGAAAATGAAATGTTTGATGAATGAGGTCTATGTATCGCATTTTTGGTGATGTAGAAATGGGTTGAAGTGCTGATGCACAGTGAAAGAAAAATTACTTTGAACGTACTACAAAGATGTTCATTTTTTTAAACCTATGCTACAGGTTAATTGTTACGAGTACGTTAAATTTATACTTAAAAAGACCTTAAAGATGTCATCTTTTTTTCAAAGATGACATCTTTAAGGCATTGCTTGAAAAAGACCGCAAAGTTACAAAGTATTGACAAGTAAACAGTCATAAAATTTTTATTTTCTAACAGCTATTTTGGGGCTTTGTAACTATTTGTAAAGAGGCACGTAACAACTCAAAACAGACTTTGAGTATGAACGAAATAAGCAATACATCTAACAATACAAGTGGTTTTAATTTTTTGGCTTGGGCATCTTTTGGCATCTCTACGATTGGCACTTTGGGGGGCATCATGTACCTTTCTGGCGATATGTGGGTAAAAGGTTTTTTGGGCATGAGTTACTTGTTCTCTATTTCTTCGTGTTTTACGGTTGCCAAAGTGATTAGAGACCAACACGAAGCCAAAAAATTGAACAATCAAATTACGGCAGCCAAACAAGCTAAGTTATTGAAAGATTTAGAGATTTGATAGTGAGTTAGCAGCGTAATAATGTACCGTACCCTTTAGGGTGCAAGGTCAATAAAGTAATCCCTTAAATCAAAACAACCTTGCACCCTAAAGGGTACGGTACAGTTTGTTTTTTATACTTTCCAAGGGCTTTGTTGCACCGCTAAATTTTGTTTAAAAGGGCTTTTTGAGTAACTTTATTTTGCTGAATAAACAGTTACATGGAAAATCCGCCAA
>CANGYA010000137.1 GCA_947457925.1 Cytophagales bacterium
AATTCTGCCATTCTGTTTTTATCGGCTTGGGCTATTTGCTTAACAGTAGCCTCCATTTCTCTGTACGTTTTGTCATCAAACAACATATCTACGCCCAACTTGCCATCTTCTACCCAATCAGGCAATTCTTCGCAAGAAAGGGCTATTTTCATGGTAGATTGATGCACCCACGCCACCACGCCAGCCTCCGAAGGGGCTTTTTTTTCGCCTTCTATGTTAGCAAAAAGGGCAATCGGTGAGCCTTGTTGAAAAACGTGAGGCGTATCCGCAGCATGAGATTTTTCTATGGTCAGATATAATTTTTCTCCTGTACCTATTTCTACATTTTGAATTTTTATAGGATACCACGTAAGCCCCGCCTTTTTTCTTTCGGCAATCGGCTGTTTCTGCATGATATTCTGGTAGTATTTAAGGTCTTCTTCCCACTCTATTTTTAGGCAAGTCAATAAGTTCTCGAAGTGTGTCATCTTACAAATAATAATAGGCAGGTAAATATACAAGAAAGTTTTTGGCAAAAAGTACAATACATAAAAAAACAAAAAACCTACAAGCCCTTTGGTAGCTTGTAGGTTCAATATATTGATAATCAATAAATTAAAACAACTAATTTATTTTAATCTCTTAGAAATTAAATAAATTAATTTCGGCTACTATGCCATAGTTTTCTTTGCTGTTAGGATTAGGCAATAAGCCTCCCAAACAAACCTGAAAATGCGGTGTAACATTGTACGTAAAACCTAACACACTCACCGAATTTTTGGTATTACCAGAAATGAAGTCGCCCATAATGAGCCAGCGTGGGTGAACAGGAATCTCAAAACCTGCAATTACGCCTACATTACTGCCTTTCCCCATAAACTCTTCGTCAGACACATAAGGTCCCGCCATAAAGTGCCAATGTTTGTGTGTTTTGTACGAAAGTAAAGTATAGTTAAAAGAAGTGAAACGCCTATCTCCAAGGTCGCCTCTTAGTAAATTAGTACCTACTTGTGTACCTATATTAAGTTGCCAATGTTCGCCAAAGTCTATTTGTTTTTGTGCTGTTAGCATGACTAAAGGGCTAAATGGTTCTTCTCTTTTGGTGGTGTTAATCGGAAACCAAGTTCCACGATTATTTGGAGTAATACCAATGTTTACTACATTCAAACCTACTTCCCAGTTTTTGCCCAAACCATATACAAAATGGTGTTTGGAAGCATAGCTATCAAGACGATAAACATTGAGTTGATGTTGGTAAAAAAATCCTTTGCTCGGTGTAATGGTTGCAGAAGGAATATTAAATAAATTTTGTTGGGCAACTACCTGATGACCTACCGTAACAGTCATTACAAGCAATATGTACCTGAAACACAAATAGAGTAAATTTTTATTCATTGCATATTTTAAGTTAATTCTAATATTATTCTAATGCTTCTTTAACTTGAAATAGCTGTTAAAGGTTTCAGTTTTGGCGTAATTTCCTACTTTTTATGCCATTGTGCTACTTTACTATGCAAAAAACCTTGATTTTTGGGTTTAGGCAATTCTTTTTTAGTAGCTAAAATCAGTAAGAAAGGAAAAACAAAGAAAGTAAGCAACAAATAGGCAAAGCCAATGATACGGTTCTCAAAAGCTAATTTACCTAAAAATTTGGCAGCCTCAATCACTAAATTTCTAAGTAAAGGAAACGGAAAGAACAACAACACACCAAACAAATTGAACAAAAGATGCACTAAAGCAATACTCAAAGCCTGTTCGGACTTAGAAAAAGCAGCTAACAAGGCGGTAATGGTCGTGCCGACATTTGCCCCCATGATAAAGCAAAAGGCATTTTGCAGAGTTACCCGATTGGCAGCTACCAAAGGCACAATTAAGGAAGTAGTGGCAGAACTTGACCGAATAGCAGCCGTTACGACAATGCCCCAAAACAGTGATTTTTGGGGTGTGCCAAATAAAAAAGATTGGAATTTTTCTTCGTCTTGGGTAAAAAATTGTCTTGATAGTTTGGTAAAACCTCTAATAGACAACATTAAGCAAATGACACTTGCAATAATTAACCATGCTGTATAGCCTTCTGTCCACACCAAAATATACTGGCTAATCGGCAAAATGGTGAGGTCAAATAACGTAATTTTTGAAAATCCATAGTTACTATATAATATGTGGGCTAAAAATGTAGCTAATTTACCCAAACCTTCTGTAAGATATTCTAAGGGAAGTAGCAGAATGGTAGAAAAAATATTGAAAAAATTATGTGTAAGGGCAGCACTAATAGCCCTTTTAAATTCTTTTTTACTGGTAATATGCCCAAATGCCACCAAAATAGACGTAATCGTAGTACCTATATTAGCTCCCATGACCACAGGAATTGCATTTTGCATAGGTAGTATGCCCGAAGCCACAAAAGCCACCGTCAGCGAAGTAACCGCCGAACTACTTTGCAAAATAGCACTACTCAACAAGCCAATAAACAAGCCCACAAAAGGATTATCAATGGCTTGCATCAATGCCTCTAACTTTTCCTTACCTACTAAATGCACTGCCGAACCTAATAGTTCTATGTTCACCAAGAAAATAACCAACAGTAATAAAACAGATAAACCTCTAATAACCAATGTTTTAGTAGTGGTATTTTGTGGTAAATTGCTGGCGTTAGTAGCCGTAAGAGGACTTGAGTCGGGCATTATAGGTGACGGAAAAGAGAGTAAATTGAAAATAATAAGTATTTTTGTACTTACAAAAATACAAGGTGTCTTTACAATTCTTTGCTATTGATTATTTAAGAAATTGTTAATTTATCATGCCTCAAAAAATAATTCTCTCTCGTACCGATAATTTAGGGGACGTTGTGGTTACGCTGCCTTTGGCGGGCTACCTCAAACAAGTGTTTCCTACTGCCCAAATTGGATTCATTGGTAAAAAATATACGCAACCAATTATTGAGCATTGTAGGCACATAGATTTTTTTTTAGATAGAGAAAATGTATTGCAACACCCCGAACAACTACAGGCAGATTGTATTATTTTTGTTTTTCCAGACAAAGAATTGGCACAAATAGCCAAAAAACAAGGTATTCAGTTGCGTATAGGTACAAGTCATCGTTGGTTTCATTGGCTTTATTGCAACAAATTAGTCAATTTTTCACGCAAAAATTCGCCCTTACACGAATCACAACTCAATTTTCAACTACTAAGCCCTTTGCAAATCACTACTGTTCCGCCTTTGGCAGAATTAGCAAATTTTTATGGTTTAGTTGCCCCCGAAAATGGTACTTTACCTATCAACATAGATAAAAACAAACAAAGAATAATTTTACACCCAAAATCTAAGGGCAGTGCAAGAGAGTGGAGTTTGGAGCATTACGAACAATTAATTCAGTTACTTTCACCCGAAAAGTACCAAATCTTTATTACAGGCGTAGCCCAAGAAGGGGAGCAAATTCGCCAACAACGCCCCAGTATTTTTGATTATCCTCACGTTACGGACACTACAGGACGACTTTCCTTGCCCGAACTGATGACTTTATTCGTAAACTGCCATGCTTTTGTGGCGTGTAGCACAGGTACGTTGCACATAGCAGCAGCTTTGGGGCTGAAAACCATTGGCATTTATCCGCCTATTCGCCCTATGCACCCAGCACGTTGGCAGCCTGTAGGCAAGCAAGCTACGTTTTTGGTAGAGCAAAAAAATTGTGAGGCGTGCCGAAAAACGCAACAATGTGCGTGTATCAATGCAATTACGCCTTTGCAAATAGCAGTGTTGTTATCATAAAGCTGAAATAAAATATTTACTCATTCGCCAATGCCTTTTCTAAAATCCACTGCAAAACAGCCAAAACTCGGTGTGGTTCTGCAAAAGTTAAGGGGACATAATTAGAATCAATATACAGATTTTTGTTTTCTAACTTTAAAAAACACCACGAAAAGGCATTTGTAACACAACCATAAATTACTTTTTGAGGTCTTCCCTTTCTTTCGTTATACAGTTGAGCTGCATACATTTCTGCTCCACATTGGGCATATCCTTTGTCTATTTCCCCATCTTTTGCCTCTATTAAACAAAAAATAGGGGCAGAAACCTCATTTTTTTGAGTTTCAGCAGATAAGATAAAATCACAATAGCCTGTAAGTTTCAAGTGTTTATCTACATTGAATTCAAAACCAGAAAAGTATGTAAAAGAAGAAGGGTTATTGCGTTTTAGTTCTTTCAAAATAGGGACTACAATACTTTCTGATTTAGCTTTTTCTGTGGTTAAAGGTTCTTGTGATGCTTCCTGCAAGGCTATTTCGAGAATATTGGTTATTTTTGGGTAGGGCTTAAGTGTAGGCAACCAATTTGCCATGAACTCATTAATTCCAAAGTTGGTGTATAATTGTTCTAATTTCTTAAATTGATTGTATGCCATAATCGTATTAGGTTTTACCTTACACAAATATCTTAAACTCTGTTCAATAAAAAAGCTGTATAACTTCCGTTATACAGCCTTTCAAAAAAATCTTTGGATTACAAAGACTCTTTTTTTCCATATTTTTTGTTGAATTTGTCCACACGACCCGCAGTATCCAACAATACTTTTTTGCCTGTGTAGAATGGGTGTGAAGCCGAGCTAACCTCTAATTTCACTAATGGATAAGTAACGCCATCAATCACTGTAGTTTCTTTAGTGTTGATAGTTGAACGACTTATGAATTGTACGTTACTTGCCATATCTAAGAATGCTACCTCACGGTACTTAGGGTGAATATCTTTTTTCATTGCTATAAAATTTTGGAATAGCAAAAATAGGAAACCTATAGCTAAACACCAAACTTACAAATATTTTTTTTCTAAATTTAGAACAAAGCATTAGGCGGAGGGGCTATTTTGAGGTGCTGATAGGCTTTTAGCGTAGCCTCACGCCCCCGCGAAGTCCGTTTGAGGTAGCCCTCTTGTATCAAAAACGGCTCATAAACTTCTTCTATTGTTTCGGCTTCTTCGCCTACGGCAGTGGCTATGGTCGTAATACCTACTGGACCTCCCTTAAATTTGTCTATGATGGTGTTCAAAATACGATTGTCCATCTCGTCCAAGCCATTTTCATCTACTTCTAAGGCATTCAGGGCTATTTTGGCTATTTCTACCGTAATTGTGCCGTTGCCTTTTACTTGTGCAAAATCTCTGGTTCTTCGCAATAAATTGTTGGCAATACGCGGCGTGCCTCTGCTACGGCGGGCTATTTCGTAGGCTGCTTCGGCTTCTACAGGCGTTTTGAGCAAGTAACAAGACCTTTCTACAATGCGTGTAAGGAGTTGGGCATCATAGTATTCAAGCCTTGAAGCAATGCCAAATCTGGCACGCAGAGGGGCAGTAAGCAAACCCGACCTTGTAGTAGCTCCTATCAACGTAAACGGATTGAGGGCAATTTGAATAGACCTTGCGTTGGGGCCTGCATCTAACACAATGTCTATTTTGTAGTCTTCCATTGCCGAATACAAATATTCCTCAACCACAGGGTTAAGGCGGTGAATCTCGTCTATAAATAAAATATCTCTTTCGTCCAAATTCGTTAGTAAACCCGCCAAATCACTGGGCTTGTCTAATACAGGTCCCGAAGTGATTTTGATGTTGGCTTTCAATTCATTGGCGATGATATGCGACAAAGTGGTTTTACCTAAGCCCGGAGGTCCATGCAAAAGTACATGGTCAAGGGGTTCGTTGCGTTGGGTAGCTGCCTGCACAAATACTTTGAGGTTTTCTATGATTTTTGCTTGTCCTGCAAAGTCCTCAAATGACACAGGGCGTAAGGCTCTTTCTATTTCTTTTTCAATAGAACTTAGGGGTTCGGGTTCTCCTTTTAAATAATCTTTCCGCATAATTTTATTTTTTATGTAAATTTAATACATAGAGATTGATTAAAAAGGGTTTCAAAAAAATATTTTTAGTGATTTTTTCTTCTTTATTGGTCTTATTGACCAATAGAGTTTATGAATAATTCCAAAGAACCCTCTCCAAATGGAGAGGGCAGGGTGAGGTCATAAGAAAAAATTATTCATCAACTCTAATAAAGAAAAAATTTATTATCAAATTTGCTTTGCCGTTTCGCCCAATGCTTGAGAAAGTGTAAGGGTTTTTATTTCTTTGTTTTCGGTGTATTGAATCGTAAAAATTCTCTCTACCTCTTGAGCAAAACCTTGATTTTCTGCTAATTCCATTATGTAATAGCCAAAAACTTGCGTATGAAAAGAATCTTCCCAAAAGACATTCGCATTTTCAAACACCTTTTTAAAGTCTTTGTCATTGGCTACGGCTTTTTGCGTAATCAGTCCGTTTAACTTAGCCAAGTAGTCTAAACATTGGTGGGCATACCGCAAAATATGGTCTTCGTTGGCTCCCAAAGACGCAAAACTTCCTACACTGCCTTTGTTTCGTTCAAAATCAGCTAAACTGCTATCTTGTTTAAAGAACTCTGCTGCGGTTTGGGCTGCCTCGCCTAATTTTTCCTGTAAATAGGCTGTCCACAAAGGCAAATAGGCTCTTGTCCTTGCCTTGATAGACTGGCGAATAGGTACGGTACTTTGGTACGGCGTGGCTGCTGCTAGTGCCTCTGCCAAGAGTTTTGTACGTTCTTCTTTGGTTTGTTTGGCAGTTACCCTCAATAATTTTAACCAAACGGCATTGGTGAAGTGTATATGAACCACATACCGCAAATCCTTAGCTTTGTCCAAAGTCGTTTGTAAGGTTTGTAACAAAGGGTAGGTAGTGTCTGTACTGTCGTCTATACATTTCCACAAGGCTGCTACATCTATGATTTTGGCTAAATCTGCCGAAGTAGCTACGCTATTTTCTGGTTTCCAAAACAAAGAAAAATCATATTGTAAATCTGAAAAAGTAGGATTAGTCGTAAAATTACTGGTTTGGGCTAAAAGCCTACTTCCCCAAAACTGCTTGACTTTGTTCCACACGCCTGTATAAAATTGCTCACCTGCACAATTTAGTTGTTGCTGTCCTTGTTCGTTTTTGGTGCTGGTAATTTCTATCACCGTTTTGTCGACACTACTCAAATTCAAAAATTTCCCTATGCCGAAACTAAAGCCCCAACTGTACGCAGTTTTGTCTGTTCTTTTGTGTAAATAACTTTCTACTTTGATGTCGGGCTGTGCTTGTCCTTGCTGTTTTACAATGGCTTCATGAAAAGGTAACAAGTTGAATTTCAATAAGTCCCAATGCAACTCGTCCATAGCTTTGGTCGTCAATTTAGCTACCAACAGTTCGGAAGTGGCTGCGGTGCGTTGGTACTCCAAACTGAAACCCCACCTGATAGCCGTTTGGGCTATTTCCGTAATTTTTTGTTTTACTTTCAACTTATAGGCTTGGATTTTCTGCGGAATACTTTGAACATCTACGTTTACTTCCTCGCCTAATCTCACCAAAATAGCTTGCAAAATTACTTCATCTGCTTTGTCTAAGGACAACTCATTTTTTATTTTTCGGACTAACTCGTCCATTTGTTTTTCTGCTACGCCTAATAATCCTTCTAAAACTTCACTAAAAATTTTCTCTACATTTTCAGGTTTGTCCAAAGCTACTTCAATACCTGCAAATACGCCCAAATTGGCGGTTTTGCTAAGGTCTTTTTTCAGCACAATTTTGTATTCATTTTCGGCTGTTTTGGCAATTTTTAGCACAAAATCATCAGTAACTTTCACCGTAAAGGCTGCCTGCAAACCTGAACTTACTTTGATAGCCACTGTTTTTTTAGTAGGCAACAAACTCGTTAATTTGTTAAGGCTTTGCGAAAAAATATCTGCCCATTTTGCCGTAATGCCCGCCTGCAAACCGCCACTGATTTGCAAAGCCACAGCTTCACCTACTTTCATTCTTTCCAAAATAGATTTTTTAGAAAAAACAGACAATACATCTAATAAATCTCCCGAAATGGCTTTCATTACTGTTTCTTCGCCGTCATGCAGATGATACGCATGATGTTTGAGGCTTTGTTGGGCTTGTAACTGAAAACCCACACTGCTCAATGTACCGCCTCCTTTAACTTCGGCATTGGCTAAAAAAGAGTATTTGAGCCAAATTTTGTTAGGTATGGCAGGCACCAATCCGTCTTTGCCTACTACATTGTCCTCCACGTCTGCGTTTTTGATAGACAAAATTTGAAAATTTGTAGAGGCTTTTACCACAAAATTGAGGGGCAAACCTGTATCTGCCAGAGGCACGTCTTCTGCTATTTGTGCATTGTGTACGGCTATCTGCACATCTTTGTCTTTCAGAGGTTTTGTGCTGGTAGCCTTAATGAGTTCTTCAATATTTACAATCCGAATGTTTGCCATAAAAAATTTTGGAGAAGGTGGTGATGATGTACTACGCCTTATTAAAAAGTGTGTGTTGGTTGGTTATTTAAAAAATTAGTTGTATAATAAAGTTAATTCTTTGGGTTTTTAATTTTTTTCATTGCGTAGTTGTTCTATTTGTTCAAGGCTTAATCCTGTGTATTTAGCAATTCTCTCATTAGGTTCGTTATCTGCTAACATAGTTTTAGCCATTTCTATGGCTTTTTCTTGTTTAGCTTCTAATTTAGTGGTGTATTCTACACTTATTTCGATACGCCTATTTTCTTGGAAACGGTCATACATTTTTTTTTCTTCTTCAGATAAGGTTTCATAACGCAGTTTTTCTTTAGCTTTATCCAAGCCTTTTGCCTTAAAGTTATCTTTTACTTCACTATTTTTCAGAAAATAAACCCACTCATCTAATGTATCTTTGGCTACATTATTAAAGTTATTCACTTTTAAAATGTAGTATTTTGGAAAAATATCAGCAACTTTTTCTACATTAAAATTCTGCTTTTGTAAAGCTGTAGGTAGCAAAATATCGTTTTCGTGTACGCCTATAAATTCTCCTTTGTATTCATAAACGTAATCTTTTCCTTGCCCTAAACCAAAATACACAATATTGATAGAATATATTTTTTTAATCGTACCGTAAGGTTCTCCCTCTTTTATATATTCTGTAACCAACTTAGAAACTCCAAAAAGCATACGTTGAAAGTAATCTATTTCAGAATCATTCTGCACCTCTACCAACATCAATTCATTGTTTTGAGATTTTACCAAGATATCAACCCTATTGTATTTGTCGTATTCATCTTGTTGATTACCCTCACTTTCTAATATGCTTTCGATAGTTACATCAAAACGCAATAATTCAGATAAAAAACCTTCTAAAATACCAAAATTAGCTTTATGGCGAAGTAGTTTTTTTATTGCCCAATCAAAACGAATTAATTTTTTGCTCATAGTTTTTCTTTTTTACGAAATATACAAAAAAATAAAAAAGCAAGGTCGTGAATACTTGCTTTTGTTGATTTTTGAGGTGAGCTACAAAGTTTATATTTTTTGTTTCATAAACTTTACAATAAATTGCTAATATTATAGAAATATAACCTTTAACAGTAGCAATTCAAAATACACACAAATTACTTATAAATTATTCTTTACCCTACAATATTTTTGCAATTTTGCCCCTAATAAGACAACAGCATTTATGCCAATACAAGACTATTTTACGGCAATGGGTGGAGAGTTTTTTACCTCACCCCAAGAAATTACCAAAAAACTACAGACTATCAGGGCTTTTGTCTTTGATTGGGACGGCGTTTTTAATGATAGCAGCAAAACTACGGCAGGCAGCCCCTATTCCGAAGTGAGTTCTATGGGAACAAATCTTTTGCGTTTTGGCTATTGGTATTTGCACCGCCAACTACCCATAGTGGCTATTATTACAGGCGAAAACAACCAACCTGCCATACAGTTGGCACAAAGAGAGAGGTTTCAGGCGGTTTATAGCAAATTTACCAACAAACAAATAGCCCTCGACCATCTTTGCCAAACGCAACAGTTACTCCCCGAAGAAATAGCCTTTGTCTATGATGACGTGCTGGATTTGCCGATTGTCCGCCAAGTTGCTTTGCGTATGATGGTCAGACGTAAGGCAAGCCCTTTGTTCAGTAAATATGTGCAAGAAAATCAATTAGTTGATTATATAACGGCTTGTGAAGGACAAGCCCACGCTGTACGTGAAGTTTGTGAATTGCTGTTGGGCTTGCAAGATTTATATAGTACAGTGGTTGCGAAACGTGGCAGTTTTGATGCAGAATATCAACAGTATTTGCAAGAGAGAAATAGCCAAACTACGGCATTTTTTACGGTAGAAAACCAGCAGGTTGTACCACAATAAAATATAAGTTGTATAGGAGAGGCTGTCCAAAAGATTGAATTTTAATCAATTTAACTTGTTGAAAATAAAGTATTTATCTTTTATTTCTTTTCAACTCTTTTGACAGCCTCTGTAAATTTTTAAAACTTCACTACCACCTGTCCCAACCAATTAAACCCTGCTTGTGGGTAATAAAAATTCTCCCGAATAGTTTGGTTGCCCGAAATGTAGCCAAAAGTATAACCATTGCTTTCGTATAGTGTAGAAAAGATGTTATTTGCCAAAAAACTTACATTAATTTCTTTCATAAATTTGGGTTTTAGTACCAAATTAAAACGCAAGTCATTGGTCAAATAGTCGTTGAGTTTACGGCTTTCGTTTTGTGTGTTGTCCAAATATTGTTTGCCTACATATTTTGTGAGCAATGCCACATTGAACCACTGCACAGGTGTAAAAGTAAACTGCGAAGCTCCAATAACAGACGGCGAAAAAGCTATGTCTGTGTCTTTGTATGTCAAACTTTGCTGCTCTCCTGTGTCGTAATTATCCAAATATTCAGTATAAGAAGCTATTTTGTTTTGGCTAAAAGTAGCATTCAAATTCCATTTTAGTTTGTTGGAAATGAACCAATTAGCTTGTAACTCCAAACCTGTACGGTAGCTATCTGGCGTATTTTGGCGAACTGCTGCCCCTACATCATTCAATTTACCTGTTACCACTAACTGGTTTTGGTACAACATATAATAGACGTTGGCAGCTAACAAAAACTTGCCTCTGTTCCAACTATAGCCTGCCTCTACGTTATGCAAAGTTTCGTGTTTGGGTCGGCTGTTACTGGTCGACTCTGTGTAGTCGTTGCGGTTGGGTTCACGGTTAGCTACGGCATACGAAGCATAAAAATCATGTTCATTATTGGCATTATACCTTACACCAAATTTTGGGTTAAAGAAAGTCAAATTGTCTGTTTGGGTTACGTTTCTTTTGTCTGTGTCATAGCCCAAAAACGTATAACCCACATTGCGAATTTGCAAGTCTGCAAAAGCCCAAAAATCTGCGGACTCTATCACCCGAAAATTAGCTTTGGCATACACATTCGCATCTTTTTTAGTCGCATCATTGTCATAATAACGGTGGCGAATATTGCCTGTGCTGGCGTACCTTGCCCATATCACCTCGCCAAAGTGTTTGCCTTGATAGACGTTGTAACCACCACCCAAAATAGCTTCTACTCTTGAAGTGGAGTAAGTCATATTAGTAACAAAACCATAAAAATCATTGTCTAACCAACGTCTGCGAATCAAATCGGTGTTTTTGATAGTTTCATTGCCAATCACTACATTTGGCAAATTATATCTCGATAGTTTGTCATCTTCTCTGAATTGCTCAAAAAAACCACGCCCTTTGGTATAAAATAAGGCAGAATTGAACCTAAAACTCCCCACATTCAATTTGTGCAAAAATTGGTAGTGGTCTTGTTGGTAGTCGTCCACTTGATTTTCGTAGGTGTAAGGGTTGAAAGTTCGGCTGTTAGAGTTGCGGAGGTGGTTAGCAGCTTTGTCATTCAAATAGTTGCGGGCAATGTAGGCTTCCATTGCCTCTTTGTTGCCTCTCAAACGGCTTTCGGGTACGCCTTCCCATGCTTGATAAGTAATTTCTTTGCCCGAAAAAATATTACTCGTAAAAGTTCCTGCCTTGCCTGCATTAAATTCTCCCGACACAAAAAACGACCTCAAATTAGAGCTTGCTCGGTCAATAAATCCATCAGAAGTAATACGGGAAAGCCTACCGTCTAACTTAAATTTGTTTTTAATTAAGCCTGTGCCAAATTGGGCGTTGTTTTTCCATGTATTGAAACTGCCGTAGCTATTGCCAATTTCGGCGTAGGCTTGGTCTTGTGGTCTTGCCGTTTCCAAATTGACCGTAGCCCCAAAAGCCCCCGCACCGTTTACCGAAGTTCCCACACCACGCTGTATCTGCACACTACTCACAGAACTTGCAAAGTCGGGCATATTAACCCAAAAAACTCCTTGCGACTCGGCATCATTTACAGGTATTCCGTTGATAGTTACGTTGGTGCGGGTGGCATCAGAACCTCGTATCCGCATACCCGTATAACCCACACCTGCCCCTGCGTCTGTAGTCGTTACGATAGAAGGCGTAAAATTCAACAAAATGGGGAGGTCTTGCCCTAAGTTTTGTTGTTGGAGGTCAGCTTTGCTTACTTGTGTTTGGGTAAATGGGGTGCGTTGTCCCCAAACAGTAATGTCTGGACAACACAAAAGAATATTTGAGAAAGCAAGGCTGTCTTTTGCAGACATTGGTTCATAACTTAATACTATATTTATGATTGTATCTTTTTGCAAATCAATAAAGTATTCTTTTGGTATTGTACCAACGAAAGAATATTTTAGTGTATAATTTCCCTTTTCCAAAGATAATTTATACAAACCTTCAATGTCTGCTTGTGTGCTTTGCTTTGTACCTTTTACTGAAATAGTAACAGCAGGTAATGGCGTACCATCTTCTTTTGAAGTTACTTTACCAGACACTGTAAAAGTTTGGGCAAAAGAGGCAAAGGAAAACAAGAGTAAGCAAAGAGTTGTAGTATATGCTTTAGCCTGTGCAATACGAAAGCATAAGCTATAGTTTTTTGAGTAGATAAATTTTTTGGGTGGTGTAATCGTATTTTTCATTTTTTTAGGGATTAAATGATGAATAAATACGATTTTGGGGGCTGTAGAACGGACTTTAGTCCGTTCATGACGTATGCACGACAAACGGACTAAAGTCCGTTCTACAGTTGGATTTATTCCCTACGGCAGTACGAACTGCGTCAGGTTCAAAGGGTATCATCTCAGTTGAAAATCCCCAAGCCTCCCCAATAGCGAGGGAGTTATAGCATAACTCCCCCTTTGGAGGTTGGGGGGCTTCAACACCCCCAAAATCGTTGGGCAAAAGTAGGGAAGAAAAATTACAAAGGGAAAATATGTATAGAATACTTATCAGAATATTTTTTTAGCCTCTGTATAATCTTCATCTGTATAGCTGTAAACTCCTATATTCATTGCTCTCAAACGTAACAAAACTTTGTTTATGTTGATTTATTGAATTTAGTGTTCTAAGACATGGATTTGCAGAGCAACAATTATTCTACGCCTGTATCAAAAACAGTCATTTCTAAGATAGTTCCCCGTTCAATAATTCCCTTACCAAAACAACTACTGCCCTGAATACGGTCTTGGCAATAGTACAAATCCTCATTTTTCTTATAAATCATACCCACTCCTTTACTGTATATTTCTTGTTTCATCTCTTTTCTTACCAAAGTGTCAGGGTTATTGGCTTGTATAATGGTTACATTATCTATGTAAGTTTTACCAGAAAAAGTAAAATTTTTTCCCAAATCTCTCATTTCATAATTGGCAGGTTCTAAAGTATTCATCGCATTTCCGTTCCATTTTTTACCTCTTTCAAATGGAAATACTAACTTTATGTATGGTATATTTTCTTCGGTTTTGATAGCTGCTCTGTAGTCTATACGAGCTGTCCAAACATTCAGGAGTTGCCAGTTTTGGCGACCATTCAATCTTTTATACCTTTCTATGCGGTAAGTTATATTATTAGCAAGGTCTTTCAAGTCTTCTTTGACTATTTCTTTTAGCTGGTAAGTTTCTTCAACCTTAGGTTGATTCAGAAAGTAATTAATCTCTTTTACGTTGTATGAAACATAATGACCAGATTTCAGGGGGAAGTAATCTCTACCTTCTGGTGTAATATTTAGCTCAGCTATGTCTGTATTACAAGCCCAAAACAAAGAAATTGTAAACAAAGCTACAATCGTTATATTTCTTTTCAGTGCGAACATAGTGGAAAATTAGTGATTCGTTCAAATTTAGCTATTTTATTGATTTGTATCTATATTTGATAAATTTTATAAGTAATTTTTGGAGAGAGTTTTAAGTAAATCAAAATAAGTAATGCCAATAACTAAATTTCTACTAAGAAAGATAATTATTGGCATTAACCTATTTAGCAACAGCTATCAATTTTCACTGTTTACTGAAAACCTACTCTACCACCAACCTTTTGCTCACCATTTGCTCGCCGTCCTGCACTTTTACTAAGTACACTCCCGCAGCCAACTGGCTCACATTCAAGTTAGTGCGTAAACTATGGCTTTGTGAAGTTTCTTTGTAAACCTCTCTGCCTAAGGCATCTACTACTACTAACTCTATTGACTTTTTA
>CANGYA010000138.1 GCA_947457925.1 Cytophagales bacterium
ATATTGATAATTTTTAAATAATTGATTACAAGTAAGTTAAGTAATTTTTACTAAAAAAAGTACAATTTTAAATAAAATTACTTATATTTATTTAAGGTAGTTGTTTTTAAAATACAATATTTTTAGGTGTAAGTTTTGTTGTAGTTTGTTAAAAATACTTGTTGGTACAAGTATTTTTAAAATAGTATTTTTACAATGTATGGTTTAAAAAATATTTTATACAAGCAATATCTATCAAGCAATCTATTTTCTACTAAACTTCATAACAAAACTAACAACAGCACACCCAACAAAGCATACTAATGATGGATTAATCGTTAATTATTAAGAGTTTCTTTCAGTTTTTCTAAAAAAGTTGCCTCAAAATCGGGCAAATAACCTACTTGCGTGTGTGTGATTACGCCATCTTTATTGATAATTAGTAAAGAAGGGTATAATGCCACATGATAAATATTTTCTGCAAAAAGTTTCATTTGACTTTCACCATTTTTGAAAATAGAAGGAATTATTTCAAATTTTATGAGATTTTTTTCTAAGAAAGGCTTTAATTGTTCAGCATCTTCCCAACGAGAAATGCTAATAAATCGGATATTTTCATTCCCATATTTTTCTACAAGACTATTTAAAAAAGGAATTTCTCGCACACAAGGCGGGCAAGCCGTAAAGAAAAAATTAATAATTACAATTTTCCCCTTTAACTCACTTAATTTGACTTGTTGCCCAGCAAGATTCAAAAAGTCAAAATCTGGAGCTTGTTGCCCTTTTAGAGCTTCAAATTTTGCTTTTCTTGTTGCAAAATCTGAATTTTGTGCCATTAATAAATAAAAATTTAGGCATAGTAAAGTGAAAATAAATATTTTTTTCATAAAATTAAATAAAAAGAGTTTTAAACTATTTTTTAAACTGCTTCTCCAACTGCTCATACTCCTCTAATTGGTGCTTAATTTGGAGTTCTAATGGAGAGTCCGATAGAATAGTATAATTTTGCCAAAAATTTTCGTCATATTGTAACAAAGTTATTTCTTTTTGCGAACTTGATTCCTTGATAGGGTTTAAAGGATTTATGATTACCTGATGTGTGAGTTGTTCTGTATAAGTTTGTGATGTCATCTTCTTAAAAGTACGAGGATTGGGATAGTACGAGTAGGTTAGTAGCTTATTTTGGTAGCTTGTAAAATACTGCTTT
This sequence comes from Cytophagales bacterium, assembly GCA_947457925.1. Taxonomy (GTDB): domain Bacteria; phylum Bacteroidota; class Bacteroidia; order Cytophagales; family Thermoflexibacteraceae; genus JAAFKA01. Next base: position 1,187 of record CANGYA010000138.1, read on the forward strand.
TCAAATTTTTTGTAAATAATTGTTTCTGCTCCTGTATATTTGATATTATATACATTTTGTTTACTGCCTATTTCTATTGAATTAACAGACTGAAAAGCAATATGATAAGTAAATTCTATTTTTAAAACTGCAAAATCTGCATCATTTACATATAGAGTTCCTTGCAAGTTTTCGTATTGTCCTACAATTTTGCTTTGAAAATTTATTTTATGAACAAGGCTATCGTTTTGTGTGGTATAACCTAAGTGTTCAAATTGTATTTTTTCCCAATTCTTCGGGTTAAAAATTATAGCCCCTGTTCTCAACCAATTATTTTTAGTGCTAAAATCTGTATCCACAATAAAGTTATTATCTTTTAGCTGACTATAATCTTTCGAGTATCTCAACTGTTTTACTACCGTTATGATGTTTGTTATAGGTGTATTGCCCTTAAAACCTTGACTATCATACGTTTCTAAGGCAGCTTCGACCAATCTAACATAACTTGTAGTATCCTTTAACCATTCTCGATAAAATAAGGCTGTATTATAGGCTTTTTGTGGATAGTTGTTGGGTAAATTATCTATTACTCGCCTAAGTATTTTTTCTGCTTTGGGAATTTTCTTTTTTGTTACCACAAAAGCATCTAGTTCTTTTGCTTGACTTTTCAATGAAACTATATAATATGAAGTTGTATCATTTTTTGTAATACATAGAGTTTCAGTTTGATAGCCTATGTATGAAAAAAACAGACAAGCATTTTTCTTGGGTAGCACTAACTCAAATAGCCCCTCTACATTTGTTACCGTACCTATTGTGAAGTCTTGCACGCCAATAGACACGAAAGGTAAGGGTACTTGCGTATCTGCTGCCATAACTTTGCCCCGAACAACAGTTGTTTGGGCAAAAACTTGTAAATAAATTAATAAGTATGCAACGAAAAATATAATTTTTTGCATTATCATAGTTTTTCAAATTCAGCTATAGAACCTCCAAAATAAATAATAAATAAAGCAGGTTTACCCAAATCATTTTTATCAAAACGTAAGTATAGGGGAGCTATTTTTGTACCTGCATAATGTCCGTTAGCAGCTTGGTAATTGAGATGGTGCGTTTTTTCATAAAAGTCGGTTAATAGGAATAAATTATCTCCTACAGCTATCATTTTTTTCTTTTTGCCAAAGTCTTCAAAATATAGTTCGTTGTTTTCTATGACAATTTTTTTCTCTAAAGCATAGTTTCCTACTATACTTTGTAAAAAGTCATCAGCAACCTTAATAGGATTTTTTTTAGCTTTTTGATACGCAATGAAACCATCTAGATAACTCTGTGTATAAGAAAAATCGGTACTGTCCGTAAATGTCTGTAAATAATGTAGCCAAGAGGCTTCTAATGGTGTCTCACTTGTGATGTCCACTGTTAGCCCTTTATGGTGCAAGGAGTCTATACCTACAATTTTAGTATCAGGAATACGCACTCGAAAACTCCCTGCCCATAATGTGTAGTCATGTGTAATGTAGGTATAACCTGCTGTTTTTGCACCAACCAAAACGGCTCTTCTATGCCGTCGTAGCAAGTATGTAAAGTACTCACTAATAGAAACCGTTTGATTGTCTGTTAGGATATAAATAGGCTGTTGTAATAATTTTACATTTTTACCCTTTAATTGAGAGAAAGCCAATAGAGGTTGGTTCATATAATTTTCAAAGTTACGTTTGTCCCTCTTTTTAACTTTGTATGGTTGTACTTGATTTGTTAGGGTATTAAAAAAAAACTCCTCTTTAGCTGATTGGCGATAGTAAATGCTTCCTAAAGGTGTAGTTGAGGCAGGCAAAAAATATCTTAAAAATTCAAACATAGCTGCAATATCACCTTCTCCTGAATCCCTTAAATCAATTACTATAGCTGATGTATTGTAGAGATAGTGTGCTGCTAAAGTCCATATAGGCATATTCATAGCTTTAGTATCTATCCAATGTTTTATTTTGATGTATCCCATATTACCCTCTAAAATTTGTAATTGTGGCACACCAAAGGCGTTATATCCTACCTTATACTTTATAACATCTGTTTTATCTATGTATTTTCGCACACCTCCGAACCAACCTTTGCCTTGCCAACCTCTTGTAAAAACTCGTAGAGGAATTTTAGAAACTCGCCCTATTTTTTTCAGAGAATCAATATTAAGATTTCTATCATCTTTATCCGACCAATGACCAATTATTATATCTTGTTGGTCTATATCCTTTTGACTCAGTTCAGAAGGTGAGGCATAGTAACATTCAAAATAATCATCATTTAGTAATAATTGAATATCATTATTAAGCTGTAGTACATAATTGATAGCATTATCTGCATATTTATCATAATAACCTTCAGTTAGCCGATTATTCATAACATCATAAACCTTTTTAGCTGCTATACTATCTATATGATGATGTAACAAAAGAGAGTCTATAAAACCCTTCATAATAACTCTATCTTCATAGTCAATATTTTGAACAGGATTTTGTGCTATTGATATACCTAAAGCACAAAAATAAAGTAACATAGTAAGACTAATGATATATTTTTTTTTCATAGGCAAAAAAGATAAGGCAGATTTGCCTTATCTAATGGAGTAATGTAAAGAACAAAAGTTATATCAAATGGAAATCTAAATTAGAAACAACCAATACAAGCTGGATTACCTGCACATATTCTCAAAGCTCTTTCTGGTGTTCCACGACCAATGATTCTGCCGTCGGCTGTTTCACAGGTCAAAGTTGTACCACCTATTACTTTCTTTGTTTGCTCTTTAGAAATCTCAAACTTTCCAAATTTTTCTTTTAAAGCACTTAATGATTTTTTCATTGTTGTAAAATTAATTTGTTGTGAATAATAAAACAAATACTTAACCGTATTTTTTGATTAAGACACTGCAAATTTCAAAAAAAAAAAAAATAGATAATCAAAATTTTTGAGCAACTATTTTTAAAATATTTTTTACTGTTTTTTTATATAAAAATATTACTACTTTTTAAATAATTGATTACAAGTAAGTTAAGTAATTTTTACTAAAAAAAGTACAATTTTAAATAAAATTACTTATATTTATTTAAGGTAGTTATTTTTAAAATACAATATTTTTAGACGTAAGTTTTTTTGTAATTTGTTAAAAATACTTGTTGGTACAAGTATTTTTCAAATAGTATTTTTACAATGTATAAATAAAAGTTTATTGCTTATGCTGTGCTATGCAGCCCATCAAACATTTTTGTATAACTTTACAGCCGTTTTTTTATAAACTCCAAACAATGTCTGCCTTTCCTCATTTCCGCCAACGAGACCAAATGGACTGCGGTCCTACCTGCCTTAAAATGATAGCTGCGTTTTATGGCAAAAACTACCCATTGCCCTATTTGCGTAAACAGTGTTACATAGACCGTCAGGGGGTATCGTTGTCGGGCATAGCCGTAGCAGCCGAAAAAATAGGGCTACATACCTTAGCCGTTAAAACTACGTTGGCAGAGCTAATAGCCGAGGACGTAACGCCGTTCATAGCTCATTGGCAACAAAACCATTTTGTGGTAGTCTATAAAATCACTAAAAACAAGGTGTATGTAGCAGACCCCGCCTCTGGCAAGCTGGAGTACACCCACGCCGAGTTTGAAAAAGCATGGGGCAAAGACCGTAGTACCACCCCACCACGCGGCATTAGCTTGTTGTTAGAAACTACGCCACACTTCGGCAAGGACTTAGAAGAAGAAAACCTTAGCGAAAACAATCACACCACTTTCCAACTTTTCTTCAACTACCTTACGCCTTATCGTAAGTTGCTTTTTCAGTTGTTTTTGAGCCTGCTTACAGTTACGTTGTTGTCTTTGTTAGCTCCTTTGCTTACACAGTCTTTGGTAGATTCGGGCATTAACCAACAGAATTTACAGTTTGTCTATGTCGTTTTGGCTGCACAGTTGGCGTTTTTCTTTGGGCGTACCGCCATTCAGATTATCCGTAGTTGGTTGTTGATGCACATTTCTACTCGGTTGAATATCAAGCTCATAGCAGATTTTTTAGCCAAATTGATGCGGCTACCAATGCCTTTTTTTGACAGTAAAAATTTAGGGGATATTCTCCAGCGTATTCACGACAACAGCCGAATAGAACATTTCCTTACATCTTCGTCCTTAGATTTTTTGTTTTCGCTGTTCAGTTTAGTGATTGTGAGTACAGTAATGTTGTTTTACAACCCCGCTATTTATTTGATGTTTGTCATCAGTAGCATTTTGTATGTGAGTTATGTATGGCTGTTCCTCAAAAAACGCAAAGAATTAGATGCCAAAAGATTTGCCTTAGCAGCCTCTAACCAAAGCAGCGAAGTGCAACTGATACAAGGCATGGTAGAAATAAAACTAAACAACTGCGAACAACAAAAACGGTGGGAATGGGAAAGGCTACAAGTCAAACGGTTCAAATTGAGTATAGAAGGGCTAACTTTGCAGACGTGGCAGCAGTTTGGCAGTGGGTTTATTTACGAACTCAAAAGTATTTTAATTACGGTTTGGGCAGCTACACAAGTGATAGAAGGCAACATGACGCTGGGCATGATGATGGCAACACAACAAATTTTAGGGCAATTAGATGCTCCTATCATGCAATTTGTCGGCTTTGTTCAACAAGCCCAAGATGCCAAAATGAGTTTGGAGAGATTGGGCGAAATTTACAATGAGAAAGATGAAAGTACAAGCCCCACCCCAATCCTCCCCACAGGGGAGGGAGTGAGCATTACTCACCCTAAAGGGGGTAATTTATTCCCCTCTCCAAATGGAGAGGGGTTAGGGGTGAGGTTAAAGGAAGTTTCTTTCCGCTACGGCGACCCTACTACAGACTATACCCTTACGGACATTACTTTGAACATTCCCGCAGGGAAAACCACCGCCATTGTAGGCGAAAGTGGCAGTGGCAAAACTACTTTGCTCAAATTATTACTGAAGTTTTATGAACCACAAAAAGGTGAAATAGCTGTAGGTAATACGTCTTTGCAACTTATAGATAGTAGTTGGTGGCGAAGCCGAGTAGGAACATTGATGCAAGACGGTTTTATTTTTTCGGACACTATAGCCAAAAACATAGCCTTAGGAGAGGAAGAAATAGATACAGAACGGCTGGCTTATGCTGTTAAAACCGCCAATATTGCGGAATATATTGCTTCTTTGCCCTTGGGTTATCATACCAAAATTGGTAGTGAAGGCACAGGACTAAGTGGCGGACAACGCCAACGCATCTTAATAGCAAGGGCTGTTTACAAAAATCCAGACTATATTTTCTTTGACGAGGCTACCTCTGCCCTCGATGCGAATAATGAGAAGGTAATTATGGAAAATTTACAACAATTTTTTACCAACCGTACCGTTATTATCATTGCTCACCGTTTGAGTACTGTCAAAAATGCCGACCAAATTGTGGTTTTGGAAAAAGGGAAATTGGTAGAAGTAGGAAATCATGCGACTTTGGTAGCTCAAAAAGGTAAATATTTTGAGTTAGTCAAAAATCAGTTGGAGTTGGGAGAGTAATAGGTGCTGACACATAGTTATTAAGTAGTAAATTTTTAATTAAAAATCACTTCAACTAATTGGTTATCAAATAATTAACATAGGTAATAAGAAGAAAGGAATCTTCCTATTTTTCTTAGTGAACTTGTGTCCTTGTGCTTCATTTACAGTTAGTTATCTAAAATTGTAACCCACATTTATTATTTCCTATTACTTAGTTTCTATTCTCAAAAATAATGTAAGCCATTTGTGCGTAGGTACTTAGTAAATACGCCTACCCTAAATTTTGAATAGTACAAGGTTTACAAACCTACACCATGTAAGCAACTGAAATACAAAAAATAATCGAGGTTTTAATAAAAAATATTTAACTACGCACATACTTTGCGTACACTCTATTTTACTTTGTATCATTAAATTAAAAAGCCCCACCCCAACCCTCCCCAAAGGGAGGGAGTTAGCTAACTCATTGTAAATCAATCCCCTCCCTGTGGGGAGGGGCAGGGGTGGGGCTAAATAACAGGTCAATTATTGCTTACTTCCAATTCTCTGAAAACGAATGTCTGGTAGCAATAAAATTATCTAAACAATCAATACCATGAAAACCAACGATTTGCAAACAGTGGCATTACGCCAACAAGCTATTTTTATCCCAATTTCATCTTTGAACCCTTCTAAGGGTTCAACTTCCCCCTCTCCAAATGGAGAGGCAGCTGAGCTGGAAGGCAGGGGGGTGAGGTTAAACCCTATCACCTCCGTCTTTGTAGCCAACTTAGGAAAATTAGGTTTCACCGTTACAGAGAACTTGCTACAAGCCTTGAACCAAACTTCGCCTACTTTTCAAGCCGATTTATTGGAGAAATTTCGGGTGGTCATGGGGGTAAACAAAAACTGGACACCCTTAGTAAAAGGCTGGGATACGCCTACGGGAGAAACTTTGACAGACCACATCATCACGTTTTTTGTCAATATTTTTCAGGGACGAGGCACGAAATTAGAGTGCGGACACATCATTCCTGCCAATACGTTTCCATTGGAAAGGTATAACGGTTGTCCGTTTTGTGGTACGCCATTCGAGTTTGGGAAAATAGAAAACTACGGACAAGGTAGCCAACTAAAATTGTTGGCGTTGTGGACAGAAAAAGACGTGCAGGCATTTTTTGCGGACTTACTGACCTCAAAAACAGCCCTTGATGCAACACAAATGGACAGCCTCAAAATTTTGTTGGCAAACTTGCCGATGCCCGAAGTGGCTGTAGGTATGAAAGAAACTTTGATGGCGGTAATTGATACGTACATAGCTCAAAATGAGGCAGATAAAGCACAAAAATTGTTTACTTCGCCCCAAGATATTTTGCGGTATTTATGGTACAAACACACAGGTTTCTTGCAAATCATTGAGCCAAAAACCATTATCAAACGCAACCGCAGCAATAACCAACAACTTACGCCGTTTTTGTCTTTGAAGACAGTGACAGAACATAAAACCAAAACGAAATCTTTGCAAGACAAAGCTGCAACAGAGGCTAAAAACTTGTTGAAACTCAAATACAGTCGCCCAATGTGCTTGACTGTAGCAAAATGGTTGAATGGATTGGACATGACTGCCGAAAAAGCCTGCGAAATTATGCACCCTAAACGCCAAATTTGGGTACGATTCATTCGGGCTTTGCGTTTGGCAGAGTACAACAAAAGAGCAGGTTTTGAGAAATTGCGGGAATTGTTAGATGTGTTTTACAACGAAAAATATGAGGTGTGGCAAGGTCGTGTAAACCACTTCCGTTTGCGTGCCGATGCGGAGCAAACTTTTCGTTTGTTGCAACAACGCCCTGGTTTGTTTGCAAGGTCGTTGTTTGCCAATATGTTGTGGTTTGGGGCTGCGGAAACGGTGGCTGCCTTTGCCGAAATCATAGACAAAGTACCTGCGAGATTGGTGTTTACGCTGAATATGTATGCACAAAACTACTTTAACCCTATCCAAAGTCGTACTGTAAAGCCTTTGGGGGGTGTGTCTAAAAATATTGCACCGCACAAATTGTTGCGAATGTTTGGTGAAGACGACCTTACAACTATGCAAGATTTGGTAATGGACTTGTGCGTGTTGGCTATGCAAAAAAGATTTTCTGCACAAGCTACTGAAAATAAGACAATTTTTATTCACCCACAGCTTTACAAAATGCCTATTGCTATTGGCGATAGAAGTGAAAACGTACAAGATTTGCCTTCGGCATTGATGGGAGCAAGGTTTCCAATAGAAGGTAATACGGTAAGGTTGTTTATGCAGTGGGGCGAAGGACTACCTGCCCAACACATGGACATGGATTTGAGTTGTCATTTGGCGTGGGCAAACGGAAAAACAGACTTTTGTTCATACAGTCATTTGGTAACTACAGGCTGTAAACACAGTGGCGATATTCGGAGCATACCTAACAAAATAGGTACGGCGGAGTACATAGAAATCAACGTGGCGGAGTTACAAGCTGCTCATGTTCAATATGTTACGTTTACCTGCAATGCGTTTAGTAGCGGGGCTATTACGCCGAATATGGTTGTGGGTTGGATGAACAGCAAGCACCCGATGAAAATTTCGGAAACTACGGGAGTGGCTTATGACCCTTCTTGTGTGCAGCACCAAGTCCGTATCACAAGTAGCTTGGCGAAAGGCTTAGTGTTTGGGGTGTTGGACGTGGCAGCAGCCGAAATTGTGTGGTTAGAAATGCCTTTTGCGGGGCAAATCGTACAGGGCTTGAGTTTCAAAGGTGTGCAGGCTTTATTGGCAAAACTCAATGCCAAGTTGTCCGTAGGTAATCTGTTGAAAATCAAGGCAGAAGCCCAAAACCTAACTGTAGTAGAAACGGAAGAAGCAGACGAAGTTTATACGTTGCAGTGGGCTATGAATACGGCTGCGGTAACGAAGTTGTTGGTGGATTAGCCTTGTGATTGTAACACAGTCTTTAGGCTGTAAGGTCAGACCTTACAGCCTAAAGACTGCGCTACAATCATACGTTTCTGAATTTTTCATCTAAAATCCTTGCTTTTATTATTTAGAGCCAGTTTGGAAATTTTCATAAACGTTTCAACATAAGCCTAATCATAGAAATATGAATAAATGCTTCTGTTAAGCTAATACCAATTATAAATCAAAGATAATTCAAATATGTCATCTTTTTAAGAGTGTAAAACCTTTGCAATTTTACTGTTTTTATAAAAGACTACATCTTTACGCATTGAACTAAATATTACTTATAATTGGATTTACCTACCTTTTGCCTTACTTGACTGCGTAGCTTATTATGTATTTGCTCTGTATGAAACCTGAAAGTTTCCATTGACGGAAATAATAGTCACTACTGTTCAAGGAGCAAAATATAGTGGTAACATTCGCCGTTGGCAACCTGTTTTATCCACATGAAAGATGGCATTCCAAATGTCTCGTAAATCATACGACCTCTTACGAGTATCTTTTTGAATTTTTTGTATAACTTGCCATTCACTATCACTTAGGTTAGTAGGGTAGTTTTGCATCTTATTTTTCTTGATTTTATGAGTGGTATCACAAAATTAAGCCCCTAAGTGATGAATTAAAAAATCTAAACAGCCTCTTAGTAATGAAATGTGAAACAGCATATTCACTTGCCTAACTAAAAATTTACTAATTTAAAATTGTGCGTCAGCACTTACTACTTAAAATCCTAACTTACTGATTATCAACAAAAAACATGAACACTATTGAAAATGTAAAAGAAGGTATCAAAGCTATTAAAGATAACTTCTTGCGAACAGCCCTTACCGTAACTATTATCGCCTTAGGCATTACGTCTTTGGTGGGTATTCTTACGGCGATTGACAGTATTCAACAATCCATTTCTTCGGGTTTGGCAGATTTAGGGGCGAATACTTTTGATATAAAAGATAAAAATGCAGGGCAACGCAACCGCAGAGGTTTTCAGGACAGAACCAAAACACCATTGGAATATGATGAATTAATCCAATTTTCTGAACAGTTTGCAGAGGCAGACTTGGTGTCTATTTATACGTCTGTAACGCAAGCTGCCGAAGTAAAAAGGTTAGCTGCCAAAACCAACCCGAATGTAACAGTAGAAGGCATAGACGATAATTTTTTAGGTGTAAAAGGGCATAATTTAGAAGAAGGTCGTCCTTTTTCGAGTGTAGAATTGCGTACAGGGGCTGCGGTGTGCATTATAGGTAAAGAAATTGCGAATAAACTTTTTGAAAAAGAAAGCCCCATAGACAAAACCATTTTCTTTTTAGAAGCTCAATACAAAGTTGTGGGCGTAGTGGAAGACAAAGGTAGTGCAGGCAGTAGAGGCGGTACGGCTCGTGTGATTTGGATACCTATTGTCAATGCAAGGTCTTTGGGCTTGGGCAAAGATTTGAGTTATACCCTAACGGCTTATGTAAAAGATGTTACCAAATTGGATTATGTCATAGAAGAGGCTCGTGGGGTGATGCGAAGAATTAGACGTGACGGCAACAAAACCGACTCTTTTGACCTTTCAAGAAGTGAGTCTTTGGCTGCTACGCTGGACTCTACGGCAGGGACGTTGCGTTTAGGCGGTTTTGGTATTGGCTTCATCACGTTGATTGGGGCTGCGATTGGTCTGATGAATATTATGATGGTGTCTGTAACAGAACGGACAAGGGAAATAGGAGTGCGAAAGGCTTTGGGGGCTACACCTGCAAAAATTCGCCAACAGTTTTTGATAGAAGCCATTGTGATTTGTCAGGTAGGCGGAATTATCGGCATCTTATTGGGAATTGCTGTGGGCAACGGCGTGGCTGTCTTGTTAGATGCAGGTGGTTTTGTTGTGCCTTGGTTGTGGATGGCGGTAAGTATTATTGTCTGCGTAGTGGTGGGCATTGTGTCTGGTTTTTATCCCGCCTACAAAGCCTCGAAATTAGACCCTGTAGAAGCATTGAGGTATGAGTAAGTCTTAATATAGTAAGACTCCGTTATAAAATTAATATTTTAAAATTCGTAAAATATTGATTAATAAATAGATGTAATCTTTTTGAAAGGTTACATCTATCTAATTTAGAGTATAAATATAAGGCTATCGTCCTACGCATTGAAGTCAATAGGGCAAATGCATATTTATCTACGAATAGCCTCTACAGGGCTTAAACGTGAGGCTGCTGAGGCAGGTAATATGCCTGCAAGAATACCTATAATACTGGCAATAAATAAGCCTTGTAGGATATGTTTCGCTTGAAGCACTAAGTTAAAATAATCTTCTGTAAATACTATTAATAACAGACAAAGTATAAGCCCTATAGTTCCACCTATTATACTTAAAAATAGAGATTCAAAAAGAAACTGTAACAGAATAAAATAATTTTTTGCCCCCAAAGCCTTTTGTATGCCTATAATGCTGATACGTTCTGTTACAGACACAAACATAATATTTGCAATACCAAAACCGCCTATCAACAAAGAAAATATACTAATCAAAGTACCTGCTGTTTTCAATAATACAATAATCCCATCTACTAAATCCGTTATCATTTCAGGTTTATTGATAGAAAAATTGTTGGGTTGTGTGGGTCTTAGCCCTCTTATACTACGCATAGCTGCAGTAATTTCACTTTCTAAGTAGGCTAATTTACTGTCGTGTTCTGATATACCTTTTATAACCAAATTTGCGTTTGTCCACTTAGTAGGCGAAAAAGAGTGGATAAATAATTTATAAGGAATAATACAACTATTATCTATGCTACTTTCTGTCGTCCCTTGTCCTTGTTTCTTTAAAACACCAACTACTAATAACTTTATACCCTTGATTTTTATTTCTTTTCCCAAAGGATATTCATTGTCCAATAAATCGTTAGCTAACTTTGCACCTAAAACTACTAACTTTGCCCCATTCTCTGCTTCTGTTTCACTAAAATATCGTCCTTCTTCTATAGTAATGTCTGCTACTTTATCATAATGATAGGAAGCCCCCATCAACATAGCGCCATTAATACTGCTGTTCTGATACTTCAGTGTAGTATTACCTTTTAGTGCATAAATAGCTACTGCTTTGAAACTCTCTACATTGCTTAATCTGCTTTCTAATAATTTCATTTCTCGATAATTAGTAGTAGGTCTTTGCAAATATTTCCACCAAGGTGTTTCTTCATCAAATTTCCATGCCATACGTGAAATATAGATGACATCACTACCTAAAAAACTAAGGCTTTTTTTAATATTATCTTGCAAAGTATCCACTATAGCAAATATGCTGATAATGGTAAATACGCCTATGGAAACACCTAACAACGAAAGAATAGTTCTTAATATTTTTTCTTGTAATGCCTTTAAAGCAAAAAAAATGCTTTCTATGAAAGCAAAATAAAATTTATACATTTTAAAAAAGAATTGCCCACAAATATATAAGTTTATGGGCAAAGAGAGTTTAATTTAATGATTGAAGACGGATTTGCTTTTCTTGTTTTACAGAGTAAGTTGCTTTCATTTCAACAGAATGCTGCCAAACACTTAAAACTTCTAACATTACTTTGGCTGCGACAGCTAATATAGCTGCTTCCCAATTAGGTGTAATAGTCGCATAATTAGTAGTAGCTGTTATATTTTTTGAAGTAGCTACGCCAAGATTATTATTATTTATTGTTATTGCACCACTTGTAAAGTTCATTAAAAACATACTAACCATAATTATAATAGCTAATGTTTTATGAGAAAAGAACTTAAATTTTTGCATAAAAATTTTATTTAGGTTAAAGTATTAAAACACTGCAAAGATTATTATTTTTGTGCATTATCCTTAACCAAATAAGTTTTAAATAAAACAAAAATTATTCTTTATATGCAACCTACTCAAAATATAGGATACAAAATACGAAAGCTAAGAGAGATTCGCAACTACACTCAAGAGTATATGGCAGAACAACTAAAAATATCTCAAAATGCTTACAGCCGCATAGAAAGGGAAGAGGCAAACCCCTCACTTACACGCATTAATGAAATTTGTAAGATATTAGATATAGGATATAGGATTAATGGAGCTGTTGATGTTTGACGACAAGCAAGTTTTTTTCAAATAGCTTCGCACCAAGTTGTAAATCATAAAGCTACTGGCGTAGCTGTTAATCAAGGTAATAATACAGATAAGCTAATATACGAAAAGAAGATATTAGAGCTAGAAAGTAAAATATTAATTTTAGAAAAAGAAATAGAGATACAATTTAAAGAAAATAGTTATCTAAAAGAAATTATAGAACTATTAAAGAAAAATAATTAATATCTTTACACTAAAAAAATTAGACTTTTCTATTATAATATCCATAGGCTGTGAACTACACAGCCTATGGATATTATAATAGAAACCAAGTTTGTAGTAGCATAGGCTTTAACTTAACTAATAAATTTATGTTTAAGACTTACTGAAGGTACTCTACAAGATACTTGTTTTCCAAATAAAACATAACGATTTTTTGCTATAATATCATAAAGGCTATTTCTAAAA
>CANGYA010000139.1 GCA_947457925.1 Cytophagales bacterium
CTAAGCCTCTCATTTTCAAAGTTTTATGGAGTTTTGTCTAGTAATATTAGTGAAACTAATTTTTTTCAAAGAAATAAGTTTGATTGTCTTCAAGAAGCTCTATAAAGATGACATCTTTTAGAAAGATGTCATCTTTATAGAGCTTCTTGAAGACTACGTATAACAATTCATAGCACGACACTATGAAAGATTACACCTTTTTTATGTTATCCGTAAGACTAAGCCGAATAAATTGTTAAGATGAAGGATACATTACATTTTTAACATTCAAAAAGAATTCTTTTTGAACACCTTTTTGTAATTTTGTGTTTACAATTTTGCAACATTGCTATTACTTTTACAGTCTGTTGTTGCAGTTTATTCACACGTTATTTACGCAAGGTTTACTATGGAACAACCATCATCATATTTTAAAGATTTGGTACGCAATTACACAGCCTTTGCTCGCCAGCCTCTGCTTGTTTTTCAGTTGGTACTCACCATTATTTATATTCCCTCTATGAGTCTTTGGGTGCCTACATTTCTAAATTTTGTGCAACAGAGAAAAGGAATTTTAATAAATGACTATTTATTAAACATCATTCCTGCCGTAGATGTGTCTATTCCGCTATCTGTGTTTTGTTATATGCCTGTCATATTAGCTATTGTGATTAGTTTACCTTATGCCAAAAACTTTTTGATAGGGTTACAAACTTACGCCTTAGTTACCACTTTGCGTATGCTTACCATTTTCTTAGTGCCTTTAGAAGCCCCTACAGATTACGTGCATATCACTGACCCTTTTATGCAAAGCATGGTCTATGCAGGACAAGTGATTAACAAAGACTTGTTTTTCTCTGGTCATACTTCGACCATGATTGTTTTGTTGCTCATGGTGCCACAACGCTGGAAATCTCTTTTTGCATTTTTTGCGGTCATGGTGGCTACTTTGGTTTTGGTACAACACGCCCATTATACGATTGATGTCATAGCAGCACCGTTTTTCACCTTGTTTGTTTACCAAATAGTGAGTGTAGCACACAGCATAAAATTTGTGTGGGAAGAAGGCAAAGTATATATCAACGAACAAGTGTATGAGTTGAGTTTGCTTCCAAAGTTTTTGAAAAACTAATTATCATTGAACTAAACCATTCATACAACCAACGAGTCCATCAAAATTTATTGAACAATAAACTTTGATGGACTCGTTGGTTGTTGAAAAATGACTCCACAACGTTTTAAAACCCCTTGCGGAGTTGGTGTCAAAATGACTTTTGCAAGAAGTCTAATTAACGTAAGTTGCGTATTGCCTACTGTAGTGTGTAGGCTGAAGCCCACACATAGTTCTGTTATGGCTTAAAAATATACCTTTTCATGGCTAAATGTGTGGACAAGGTGTCCCCGACTAAAGTCCAATGCTATTAAGGCTAAGAAAAGTCTTTTAAGTGCCGTAGGCACGAAATAGTTATAGTAATGCCTTTTTCTCCTTTTTCAAAGTGCCGTAGGCACGAAATATGTCGTGCCTACGGCACTTAAAGGGATTTGGGGCTTGCTTTTACTATAAATATTGCAGCCGCAATGGAATTGTCCTACGGACTTAAAATAAAATTTAAATAATTGATTATCAAATAATTGTAAATATTTTATTTTTACTTTCTTAGCTTAATAGCATTGGACTAAAGTCCACGCTACAGATACTACGCAACTTACGTTAATTAAATTGTGCTTTACTCTTTAATAAACTTAGCAGTGTACCTTTGTGTACCATTAACAGCCTCTAAAACATAAACTCCTTGTGGCAAAGTGGCTAATTCTACACTTGTTTTATTAGCTGCCGTTATTGTTTTTTCTAAGGCTTTTTGCCCTAATACATTGTAAACACTTATCGTATAGGTTTGTGCTTGCAAAGGCAATTCTATCACAGCTTTGTCTTGCACAGGGTTCGGGTACATACGCAAGTTTTGCGTAATCAAATCATCAAAAAAGCCTGTAGGCAATTCTTCTTTTGGCAATTCGGCTGTCCAAATTCCCCTGCCATGTGTAGCAATCACGACTTGATTATCAACCAATTTCATGCTCCAAACCGCCACAGAAGGCAAATCACCTTGTAAGTAGTTCCAAGATTGTCCGCCATTCATAGTTTCAAAAATACCTAACTCTGTACCAGCCCATATTCTTTGTGTATCTTTTGGGAACACAAAAACAGAATAAACGGCTATATCTGGAAAACCGTTACTGCTTACTGTATTTGTGCCTGTAGTCCCAAAGCCCGACAAATCTGCCCATGTACGTCCTAAATCTCTTGTTAATAAAATTTTGGGTCTATTAGGCAATGAAAATGTAACAAAGGCTGTATTAGATTCTGTTGGGTGCGGAATAATGTTGGTCATAGCACCCATAGCACGACTAATATTCGTAGTAGCTACAAAGTTACGACCACCATCTATAGATACAAATAAATTCGTTTGTGAGGTCATACCGCCCCCTGCCCAAACAATATTAGGATTAACAGATGAAATACGTACATTCATAGGTCGCATACTTGGCTCGTCTGTTGCAGCATTGAGTTTGAACAACCACCTTGCATCTGTTATGCGTGTAAGTTGCCAACTTGTACCAAAATCTGTGCTACGCCATACACCAGACCTCCCCACCACCATTAACACATCTGGGCTTGTAGGGCTATAGCCTACTCTGCTGATAAAAGGTGCATTAGTGCTACCTGTGTCTGTCATGCCCGAAGTGCCACTGCTCCATGTGGCTCCTCCATTTCTCGATACATTAAAACCATTGAACTGTGAACTACCAAAGATTTGATTCGGGTTATTAGCATTAAAAACAACTTCAAAACCATCTCCACCAATAATACGGCGGTAGTCCGTTGCAGCATTTACACTGCCTTGTGGCGACAACCAAGTGCCATTGTCTTGAGTTCCCCCTGCAAAAATATCTACACCTTTGGCTTTGTCTGCCCCATAAAACTGTGTGGTGTTGTAGTTCCTGCCTAATCTGTTAAAACTTCGTCCACCGTCTTCAGAAATAGAGAAACCGCCATCATTGCCACTTAACAAAGTAAACGTATTTGCATTGGCAGAGGGCAAAGCTACGAAAGTATGGTGGTCAGGGTGTGTACTTGCAAATACGTTTTCTCTGTCAAATTCACTGTAAGCATCTGTAACGTTATCTATGGTAGCTTGGCGTAAAGTAGGCAATCCGTAGGCTATACGTAAGGTAGAGTTTGGTACATTTGTAGGATTCCACGTTGCCCCTGCCGTAAGGAAAGGCCAGAAATTATACATCATACGTACTAAATGCCCTCCATCTACTGTTATTTCAGGGCTTGGTGTAGTGTTATTATATGGAATGGTATGTATATAAATATACTCTCTTGGTGATAAGGCTGCATCTGTATTCCATTCTTCCAACTCAAATCGTCCATCATTTTTTTGGTCTCTAAAAGAAACCATGAGTTGTTGGTTGCGTGCCACGTCCCATACTTCAAAAGGTACATCTACATAATCTCGGTAGGTGTATTGGTTATTGGGTACGCCAGAAGTAGCCCCTGTGGGAACAGTAAAACGGTGTGCTTTCTGCCTGCGATTTGCCCCAAACCGAATTTCTACGGTAGTCATACCCGTACCTGTTTGTAGGCGTGAACTCCACTCTGTAAAGTTTTGCACTCTTACAAAAGACAAGAAATTCTGCGTATTCAACTCACTAACACCCAACAACGTAGGCGTTGTGCCTTGTGAGGTTTGTGTGCCTATATCTACTCGCCACACATTGACACCACCTATAAACACACTATTTTCTGTCAAAGGACTTACCATAACACAGTTGTCATACCAACCTTGCCCACCCATAAAATTAATGGTAGGGTTTTCATTGATTTGTTGCCAAGATGTGCCTCCGTTGTCTGTAACAAATACTTCGGATTTATCACTATCTATCTCTAATGACGCATACAATCTATTAGGATTTTGTGGAGCAATACCTAATTCTATACGCCCCCCCGCTATAATACCTTCAGAAGCTGGCAACCATGTTAAACCTCCATCTGTGGATTTTACTACTGTACCACCGTTGATAGCTGCATATTGAATAGAAAAATTATTAGGGGTAAATAAAATTTGTTGGCAATCCGAACTTGCTACATATACTTGTGTCCATGTAGTTCCGCCATTGGTACTTCTGAAAATACCTGTATCTGTGGCTGCTAATACAATATTTTCGTTGCGTGGGTCGACAATGATACGATTAACATACCTGAAATTTACGTCATTGGTCGTGCTACTTAAGGCTTGCCAAGTATTCCCTCTATTTGTGGATTTAAAAATACCAGCCCCTACTACTGCCCCTGTATTGCCGTAACCTTCGCCTGTTCCTGCATAAATTACATTAGGGTTGGCGTTACTACGAGCTAAGGCATTTGTCGAGAGAGATGGCAAATTAGGTGTGAGGTTTGTCCAATTACGTCCTCTGTCTGTGCTACGCCATATCCCACCACTTGCAGAACCCGCCAACCATATTTGCGAATTGTCGGGGTCTATCAATATAGCTCTGGTACGTGCAGGCACATTGGCAGGTCCTCTTTCTCTCCACGTAATTGTGTTTTCGGTACGTGCCTCTGCAAAAACGGCATTTGTAAGTGCCTTTTGGTAGGCTTTCATCAAATAACCGTATTGGTAAGTAGGTGCGTTAGCTCCTTCGCCTGTACGAATTAATTGGTCGTATAAACGGTATTCATCAGGACTATTGGCTTTGTGGTAGCCGTTGAGCCTACGAATCCTTTTTTTGTTATATTCTTCTTGAGCCAACTGTTCAACAGTTTTTTCTTGCGAATCAACAGTGTTATTACTTTGACAACCAACAAGTTGCCCTACTAATAACGCAAATCCTACTCCTTTGTAAAGAGATAAACGGAAAGGTTCAAATAGTTTTTTCATGTAGGTAAATGCTTATAGGTAATTTTGAATTAGTAAACGTCAAATTGATGCCATCTTACAATATGAGTAACATATTTACAAACAACTGTTAATCAATACTTTCCAAGTCTAATAGACTTGAAAAGTGTAAAAATATCACTTCTGTTGATAGTATGTAGCTAAAACTAAATATGCCTTACCAATTCATTCACTATATCTCTGGTATTGCTAAGGCGAGGCACTTTGTTTTGTCCGCCCAACTTACCTTGTTGCTTCATATATTGAATAAACGCATCAGGTTGTAAGGCACTCACTACGGCTGGTCGTAAAATATTTCCTTTGATGAGGTCATCATAATAAACATTCAACTGCCTTAATTTTAAATCTAATGTGGCAGCAAATTGTTCTATGTCTTTGGGTTTTTTGGCAAAGGCAATGCACCATTCGTGGTACGGCAAACCTTCTTTGGGCGTAACTTGTGGGGCAACGGTAAACTCCACCACTTCGGTTTCGGGGAAAGTTTGAATGGCATATAACAAGGCTTTTTCTACTTCTTCGGCAATGACGTGTTCGCCAAAAGCCGAAATAAAATGTTTGATACGCCCTGTAACTACAATACGATAAGGATTTTTACTCACAAATTTTACGGTATCGCCAATGCTGTAGCCCCAAAGTCCTGCGTTGGTATTCAAAATAATGGCATAATTTACGCCTAACTCTACGTCTTCTATGCTAATTCGGCGTGGATTGGGCGAAAAATACTCGTCTGCCCTGATAAATTCATAAAACATTCCATTGTCCAACAACAACAGCAAACCTTCTTGTTCTTGCGAGTCTTGGTAAGCAATAAAACCTTCGGAAGCAGGGTAAGTTTCTATCGAGTGAATAGGTTTGCCGATACTCTCAAAAATTTTCTTTTTATAAGGCGAAAAATTCACGCCACCATACACAAATAGCGAAAAATTTGGAAATACATCTTTAATTTTCTTGCCTGTCAATGCCTGAATCTTGTCAAAATACATTTGCACCCAAGGCGGAATGCCCGAAATCAAAGACATATCTGCCCGCAAAGTTTCTTGAATAATCTTGTCTAATTTCGTTTCCCAGTCTTCAATACAATTAGTTGTGTACGAAGGCATTTGATTAGTCCGCAAGTACGCAGGTACGTGATGATTCACAATACCCGACAACCGACCCACATACGTATTGCCTTTTTTAGACATTTCGGGGCTGCCCGATAAAAAAATAAGTTTTCTATCCAAAAAATCGGCATTGCCTGTTTCATAAATATAAGACAATAAGGCATTTCTGGCACTATTGATATGGTAAGGAATAGACTCTTGGGAAATGGGAATGTATTTTAAGCCCGAGGTCGTCCCCGAAGTTTTTGCGAAGTACAAAGGTCTGCCTGTCCACAAGATATTTTCCCAACCGTCTATGACCAAATCAATGTATTTTTTTAGCCCTTCGTAATCTCTGATAGGTACATTGGCTTTGAAGTCTTCGTAAGAACGAATAGCCCCAAAATGGTGGTCTTCTCCAAAAACAGTTCTGCGTGCTTGTTTGACAAGAGCATGAAATACTCTTTTTTGTGTTTCAACAGGTCTTTCTGACCAATGGCGTTGCTGTGCAGCTATATAGGCAGCGAAAATTTTACCCGCAAAAGACTTTATCATACTTGCCGTTTCGTTTTTTCAAAGGTAGTAAATACTACGTATTTTGAGGGCAAAGAGTAGCTACTTTTTATATGATTTAGAGATTGCCAATGCAATAAACATAGCATAGCATTTTAATAGAACTAATTTTATCAGATTAATAATTTTTTTTAATATAAATTAATTTTAATCTATACTTTTGCCAAAAAATTACAGAAATGAATTGGAAAGCTATTAGCATAGAAAAAAGCATCTTGACAAAAATAGAAGAAATATCAAAGATTGTCAGCACGAATATCCACCAACAAAATGCACCCATAGAAAGTCTATTTAGTGGGCAAGCAGGGAATACCTTGTATATGTACTATGCCAGTGTATTTCATCAAAATACAGATTACCGAACCCAAGCAGACGAGATGCTTGAAAGTATGGTAAGTCAGCTCTCTTTCAAACAATATTCCTATTGCAACGGCTTGGCAGGTGCAGGTTGGTTGTTGTGCCATTTACAAACAACGCAACTCATTGAACCACAAGATAATATTTTTGAGGAAGTAGATAGTCTATTGCTACAAGATATGCTCAAGCTGCTCAAAGAAGGAAAATATGACTATTTGCACGAAGGGCTGGGCATTACACACTACCTCCTTCACCAACTCCCTAATCCAACTATTCAAAAAGCCTTAGAGGAAGTTGTAGGTTTATTAGTGCAACAAAATAAAGCAAAGAACCAAGAAGATGCTTATTGGTATGCTATTCTAAATCCTATGAGAAAACCAGATGAAGCCACTCGCATAGGCGTAAATTTGAGCCTTTCACATGGACTTACAAGTATTGCTTTCATCTTAGCAGAGTTATACAAAAAAGATATTGCTACCGAAACTACTAAAAATCTGTTAATCAAATTATTACATTACATTTGGTCGTGCCAATTAGATAGTTCTTTTGGTTGCTGTTTCCCTAATGTGATAGAAGAAAATATGCCGCCTACACATAGCAGATTAGCGTGGTGTTATGGTGATGTGGGCATGGGTATAGCTTTATGGCAAATAGCGAAGATGATAGGGCATGAAGGCTACCAAGCAAAGGCTATAGATGTACTGTTACATTCTACGAAACGCAGAAATATAGTAGAAAATTATGTGTTAGATGCGGGGCTTTGTCATGGAAGTGCGGGCTTACTACATATTTACAATCGTATGTACCAACACACAGGTATAGAGGCATTTAAAGAAACGGCTTTGTATTGGTTACAAGTTACACTGGACAAAGCAAACTTTGAAGACGGTTTGGCGGGCTTCAAAACATATTATGCTTCTGCACCTACAAATTGGCGAAACGAAGTAGGAATTTTGGAAGGTGTGGCAGGAATTGGTTTGGCACTTATGGCAGCTACTTCTACGATTGAACCAGCATGGGACGAGATGTTGTTATTGAGTTCTTCTTTGAAATAAATAGAGATTATCAAGGTCTGTAGCATAGACTTCAGTCTGTGTAATAATTATTTGATGAACAAAATATTGTAAGCACAGACTGAAGTCTATGCTACAGACTTTAATGACCTCTAATGTCATTAAACATTATGCTCAAATTTATTAGTCAATAAAGTTAAAAGTTGTTGGTTGATTTGTAAAACTTGAGCTAAAAGCATTTCATTTTCGGCTTGTAACTTAAGCAATAAAGCATCTTTTTCGGCTATTTGTTGTTGGTACAAAACTCTTTCATTATCTATCATGGGCTGAAAAGAATGGCTAAAAGAGTCAAATAGCATTTCTACCCTAACATCTAATAAGGTTGCAATTTTTCTAAGGGTTTCTATACTAATTTTAGATTGTCCACTTTCTATACGACTGTAAGCAGACTGGGAAATGCCTAAACCTTCTGCCATCAACTCTTGCTTAATGCCTTTTTGGAGGCGGAGTTCTTGAATAGTATTGCCTGCGTGTTTCATCATGAATGCTATTTTGATAGGTTGGGTTGTACGATACTTGCTAAATCTTTATTAAATATACTTGTAGGGTTTTGTTGTAAGTATTTTGTGTAAAATTCTTGAACTTGTGCGGGGAAATCTCTGGCTATTTTGGCAACTACTCGTGCTTGTAAAAAATTTCTTGTAAGGCTGCCCTTAAAAGCAGTGGGTATCATTTCATAAAGTTGTTGGTAATCCTTAATTGTGGCTACAGTGCTTGTTCCATATTTTTGCTGGTACAAAAACAGCAGGTAAATTTCCAGAAAGTTACGGTAATCTTCATTTGAAATACAGACATTGTGCTGACACCCATGTTCCTTCAAAAAAGCATAGTAAAGCGGAGGTAATTCTATTGTTTGTAACAATACTTTTTGTTCAGGATATTTCATTTTAGCTATTGATTTACTGTACGTCTTCCAACAATAAAACTGAGACATCGTGGCAACGTTAGGTTGTAGTTTTTTGTTCTTTTTGACAGTATTTTCTACAAGAGTTTCAAAAAATTTGACTTCTTTACTTGATAGGCTGTCAATGTATTTTAAATATTTTTCGGGATTTCGCTGTTTAATTTCAATCATAGCAGTTTGTTTTTTTCGTTGCTCATTTGCATAAAAGTTATTGTTGTAAAGAGCATTAGTACCTCCAAAACTAATGGAGTTTGTAGGTGTTTTAGCATCGAAACTAAGTAATACACTATCCTTAGGTTGAGCAAAAAAAGTTATCACATTTTCATTTTTATCACTTCCTACATAAATCAAAGAAGCTTTACCTACCAAATAGATAGGCAATGTGGTAGAGTAGCTATTTTTAATGATAGGTACTTTTTGTTGTCTTTTTTCTAAGGCTATATAATTTTCCTCATACATAAATATAATACTATCATATTTTAAGTTATGGATATGCCCTCTTACAAAAACTTGCCCTTTACTACCTATTGGCAATAGTAATAGGTAGATGACGCAGATTAAAACTGATTTTTTCATGACGATAGGTTTAGGGAGTAGTAAAATAATTGTTTTAAGCCCTCAAAGCTAAATAATTATGCTATTAAATGCAAATTATACATAAAAAATACCTAAAAAGACTATTTTATGGTTTTATCGGGTAGGAAGTAATTGCTTATCTTATGAATTTTGCAGCAACAAAATACAGCAAGCCAATAGATTAATTGCTAAAATTTTGGAGTTTTATCTGTAACTTTTAATATTTGTAACACCAATGAAAAAAATTGAAAAAAAATTGTCATTAAACAAAACTAATTTAACAGTGTTAGACAAAGAAGGCTTAGATACTGTAAAGGGAGGTAAAGGAGATTACCAAGTAGATAGACCAACTTATACAGCTTGTAGATGTCCATCTGACGGTGGAGGTTGTGGTTATCAAACTAATGCTTGTACTGGTGGCAACTCATGTAATGTTGCTGTAGAATAAGTGCTAGAGACAAATAAACATTATCAAATTTTTAAGTACGAATAATATTGTATTATTTGTACTTTTTTTTATAAATTATTATATTTAAATTACTAAAAATATGTTTTATAGAATTTTTTTTTTAATAAGCTGTATTTTATCATTGACTATATTGCAATGTTATACGCAGACAATTACTAACAAACAGGTTTACAAAGCTTATACAAAGTTATGGGGGTATGTAAGTTTTTTCCATCCATCAGATGAGGTTGTAGCCTTACAAGGTCAAAAAATGGCTTATTATCATTGTCTTAAATTGGAAAATATTAAAACTACTAATGAATTAAAAGATAGTTTGACTAAGTTTTTTTTACCTATTGCTCCAAGTATTCAATTTTATTTAAAAGGAGAAAAATCACAAAATTTAGCTACTTACAATAATAAAGATAGTTTACAATTAGTTTTTTGGCAGCATAGAGGTTTGGGACTTTGGAATTTTTATAAAAAACAAGATGTATATAAAAGCATACGCATAAATAATTGGCAAGATACAATATTTGGAAACTACCCAAAATATGGAGAGGTAATAGAACAAGAAATTGCACCTAACCTCTTTTGTAAACTTCCTATAGCTCTTTATAGAGATAAAACGAGTACATTGCCACGTAGTACGCACCAGTTTACAATACTATTAAAGGAGTTAGCTAACCTATCAATAGACACACTTAGTGCTAATAATATCACCATGAGGCGTGCTAATGTAGTGATATTTTGGAATATTATTAATTATTTTTATCCTTATTTTAAAGAAGCTGGGCTGAATTGGGAAACACAATTAGATATTTTGTTAGAAGATGTTGAAAACCCCCATGATGCTATAAGCTTTTGGATGCTATTACTACAATCAATAAATAAATTACAAGATGCACACACATTTGTTGAGCCACCTCAGAATGTAGACTTTTTCCTTACATTCCCATTTAAAGCTAAATGGGTAGGTAGGAAATACATCATTACACAAAGTGAGGATACTACATATCAAAGAGGAGATGAGATTATTTCGATAGCAAATAAGCCAATTAAAGATTTTATACAAGAAAGTAGTAAGAAGTGGCGGGGTTCATCTTATTTGAAAAATGCTATTAGTGGAGATTATTTTCTTGGTTGGGGAAAACCAGATACAAAAGAGAAAATAATAATAAGAAGATATATCAATGGAAAAGTTCAAAAAATGGAAACCCATGTAGTTCGCAATACAGCATTTTCTTACAATCTCCAAACTAGAAAACCAAGTCGAGAAATAGAAGATGGTATATTTTATTTAAATTTTACAAAAGATAGTTTGGAGTATTTAAAAACTTTTGTATCAAAATTACAAAAAGCAAAAGGTGTAATTATAGAGATGCGAGGCTATCCTAGAAAAAATAACATAGAATTTCTAGGCTATTTAAGCCCCAAAAACTTGCAAACAGCTTTGTGGAATATTCCTCAAATCATAGCTCCTAATCAAAAAGTATTAACTTATGACACAGCAGGTAGATGGAATATTATACCCAAACAAGAGCAAATTACTTGTAAAAAAATATTTTTGACTAATGCCAATGCACAAAGTCAAGCAGAAACTTTTATGGGTATTGTAGAATATTATAAATTAGGCGAAATTATAGGGCAACCCACCGCAGGCTGTAATGGCGAGATAACAGTTTACTCTCTTCTAGGGGGGTATGTATTTGGGTTTACGGGTATGAAAGTATTAAAACATGATGGTTCGCAACATCATTTAATAGGAATTAAACCTACTGTGCAAGTAACTTATACAGAAGAAGATGTATTGCGAGGGAGAGATGCAGATTTAGAAAAGGCTTTGGAAATTTTAAGAAAATAAAAGATGGAAAAAATCAATAAAATAAGTGGATATGTTTTGAGTGCCTTGTTGCCTCAAACACATACACAAATTAGCCTATATGGAGATGAAGGCATGGCATTGTTGTATGCCTATGCCTACCAAATCACACAACACACCCCATACCTAAATAAAGTTGTTGCCATAGTAGAAGAAAGCATAGAATTATTAAATACTAAGCCTTTAGCTACCATTGCTGTTGGAGGCGGTTTGGCAGGTACAGCTTGGCTAATGGCTTTTCTCTCTAATGAGGGACTAATAAGCTATGAAGAGGATATATTTCAAACTTTTGATGAAATCATACTTGCTTCTTTACAAGACGACTTGAATAAAAAAAACTATGATTTTTTTCATGGTTATCTCGGAAAGTGTTTTTATTTTTTAGAAAGACAAAAACAGCATAAAGATGATGAATTATTAGAAAAATTGCTTATAGACTTAGAAAGTATTGGCAAACCTATTAATGAAATAAGGTTATGGCAGGTAATTCATGTAGATGGTAATTTAACTTGTAATTTAGGGCTTTCACATGGCATTCCTTCTATCTTAGTATTCTTTTGTAAATTATATAATTTAGGTATTCAAACTACTTATTTAGAAAAACGAATTCGTGAGATAGCAAATTGGCTAATAGGACAAAAACAAAGCTCTGAAGTAAGTTATTTTTCATATAATACTACATATAGAACGGCTGCTCGTTTAGCATGGTGCTATGGAGATTTAGGGGTTGCAATAGCCTTAAAACACGCAGGAAATTCACTTAAAGATGCTTATTTACAAGATGTTGCAAATGATATAATTATCCACAGTACTCAAAGAGATATATTGAGTGCTGGCGTTGCCATAAACTCTAGATTGAATTATGCAGAGACTAATTTTTGTCATGGGGCTTCTGGAATTGCTTTTATTTACCATAATTTTTATAAGGACACTCAAAATAAAGCTATTAAAATAGCTGCTGATTATTGGCATGAGCAGGTAGAAAAAGCATTTAAGGAGAATGAAAAAAATATTTTTTATACTTTTGTAAAAAGAGAGGCTAAAATTTGGGAAATAACAAATGGTCTTTTAGAAGGAGCTACTGGAGTTGCTCTTGCCTTATTGAGTGAACAATACCCTGATGTTAAGCCCACTTGGGACAAATTTTTCCTATTAGACTTTTAATTAAAAAAATGGATATTCGCTGCTCCAACTTCCCTGTCCTCCGTACTCCTCTTTTACCTTACTCCTTTAGTAATGAGTTAAGCAAAGAGAATTTGCATACTTTATTAGCCCTGCCTATTGTGCAGGAGGCTATTTTTATTGCTTCACCTGCCCTCTACGAAACTCTCCAAGAGTATTTGCAGGGGAATGTGCATGACAAAAAAAATGACAAATTAGCTATTTCATTGGCAAAATACCTTTTGCGAATGTGCTACCGTTGCACGCCTTTTGGCTTGTTTGCAGGTATTACGCCACTTTCGCCCAACTCAGAAGATAAAACACTCCAAGCCGAAAATGTATTGGCTACTACCGCCACAAGTACCTACCGCCACACCCGTTTGGACATGGATTATTTGTGTGCCTTAGCCTATAACTTGGGCAAACAACCCGAAATAAGAGCCGTATTGCGTTATTTTCCGAACAATACTTTGTATGAAGTGGGCGAAAATCTCCGTTATGCAGAGTACCGTTTGACAAAAAGAACACGCAACCATTTTTTGGTAAGCATAGACAATTCGGAGTATGTGCAACGCATCTTGACGGCTGCCCAACATGGCGAAACCTTAGAAAATTTGGCAAAAGTAATTACAGACGAGGAGATTTCATTTGAGGAGGCTTTTGAGTTTATCAATGAAATGGTGGACAGTCAAGTTTTGGTTAGTGAATTAGAACCACATATTACAGACCAAGAATATTTTGAAAGACTGTTGGCGAAAAACTTACCTGCTTTAGCTATTTTCCCCAAAATACAAGCAACTTTACAAGCCATAGACCAAGCACCTTTGGGAACAGCCACCCCACAATACTATGCCATTGCCGAAGACCTCAAAACTTTGGGAACAGACTTTGAGTTAGGGCAGTTGTTTCAGGTGGATATAAAATTAGGTAGTGTTACAGAATGTATGCTGTAATAATTAGGTAAGCTATTGACAAAACGCAATAAAGACATACCTTTGCAGAATGTCTAAAGTCCTAACAAAAGTAGTTTGCCCTCATTGCGATAGTGCAAATATAAAGAAAAACGGCATCA
>CANGYA010000140.1 GCA_947457925.1 Cytophagales bacterium
ACAGAAGAACCGTTAGAAAAACTTGTGGTTTTTCTAAAAAAATGGAAAATCATGAGGCTGCTATGAAAATATGTATTTATTGTAAAAATTACAATTATTGTTAAAAAAAGTATCATACATTTTTTACCACAACCAAAAATCAATAAGTTATATTTTAGTGTCGTGCCTTTAATCATTATATAGAAAGTGCTTGGAACTACTATTTTTCAAAGAAATGTTATTCTCTTATTAATTTTTAAGGCACGCCCCTATAATATAGCTATTTGTAAATGAACTATAAGCCACAAGTTCACTAAGAAAATTAGCAAGATTTGTTACTTCATAGAAATAGTCAAAACCTATTAGAATACTTAAAAATTATGCTTCATAAAAACCTAAGACTATGTAACTGTTGTAGTTAATTAATTTCTACAAAAAAATTTAATTGATAGTTGTGAAATTTTTTTTTTTATTACCTTTGTGATGTTTTCACTAAAATACAATTATTATATCAACATTATGAAAAAGTTATCATTGAAGAAAGTTACTTTAGCTACACTTGACGCTAAAAGCATGACTAAAGTAAAAGGCGGTGATGGTTATACAGACCCCAAACTAACACAAGATGCAAGTTGTATATCTTATTTATTAGAGTCTGATTGCCCTTGTCCTACAAGAATAAATTGTGGTAGTGGTAGTAATCAGAGTATAGTGATAGAGGATTGTCAAGAACAACCTTATTAGTCTTGTTACTCTACTTGTCATAGTAAAAATGCCCTTTTCTAACTCAAAAGGGCATTTTTAATTTGCTAATGACGCATCTTGAAGACTTAATCTTAGTAAAAATGTTTCTTTTTGAGTATTTATAAGTATATCACCATAAGTTACTCATAAATAATACCTACTTTCTTTGCTATCCTATAGAAAACTTATAGTTTTACGACACATTCCATTGTGTAATTCAATTAACCATTTACAAATCTCATGGCATACATAGAAAACGTAATTGCAAGACAGATTTTAGACTCAAGAGGTAATCCTACTGTAGAAGTCGACATTATCACGAACACAGGCAAAGTGGGGCGTGCTGCCGTACCTTCGGGGGCATCTACAGGCAAACACGAAGCCGTAGAACTAAGAGATGGCGACAAAAGTAAATACATGGGCAAAGGTGTGTTGCAAGCTGTAAAAAATGTAAACGAAATTATTGCAGATGAAATTATTGGCTTGTCTGTTTTTGACCAAAATTATATAGATACTTTGATGCTCAACCTTGATGGCACGCACAACAAGGCGAAATTAGGAGCAAATGCTATTTTGGCGGTGTCTATGGCAGTGGCAAAAGTAGCTGCACAAGAGGCAGGTTTGTCTTTGTTCAGATACATTGGTGGCGTAAACGCAAACACATTGCCTGTACCTTTGATGAACATTTTGAACGGTGGTAGTCATGCAGACAACTCTATTGATTTCCAAGAGTTTATGATTATGCCTGTCAATGCTCCTTCGTTTTCAGAGTCTTTGCGTATGGGTACAGAGGTGTTTCACCACTTAAAAACTGTATTGAAAGGCAAAGGATATTCTACTAATGTAGGTGATGAAGGTGGTTTTGCGCCAAACATCAAATCTAACGAAGAAGCCATTGAAACGGTGTTGCAAGCTATAGAAAAAGCTGGTTACAAGCCCGGACACGATATTTTTATTGCAATGGATGCAGCCGTTTCTGAATTTTATGACGAGGAAACAAAGTTGTACCACTTCAAAAAATCTTCGGGCAATAAACTAACTTCTGCGGAAATGGTAAGCTACTGGGCAGATTGGGTGAAAAAATATCCGATATTGTCTATCGAAGACGGCATGGCAGAAGACGACTGGGACGGTTGGAAAAAATTAACAGAAACTATAGGCGACAAAGTGCAGTTGGTAGGTGATGACTTGTTTGTAACCAACGTAAAAAGATTACAACAAGGTATAGACAATAATACTGCTAATGCAATTTTGGTAAAAGTAAACCAAATTGGCTCTTTGACAGAAACTATCAACGCCGTAAACTTGGCACACCGCAACAGCTACAAGAGCATCATGTCGCACCGTTCTGGCGAAACTGAAGATGCTACGATTGCAGATTTGGCAGTGGCATTGAACACAGGACAAATTAAAACAGGTTCGGCTTCACGTTCAGACCGTATGGCAAAATACAATCAGTTGTTACGCATAGAACAAGAATTGGGCGAAATGGCATTTTTCCCTGCTCGTAAGTTCTAAGCTGTTTTAGTATATTCTCTTTTAGGCGAATGGCTTGATAGTCAATGTATTCGCCTAAAGGCAAATATACTTTAATTTTGCTTTGTTACTTAAATCAAATAAATTTGTAATTTTGCATAGGTAGTTGAATACGCTAATTTCTTACGAAGTTAGCGTATTATATTTTATACCTTATAGCACATAAAAACCTAAAATCCTGCACCATGAAATACTTTTATGCTTTTATATGTTTTTTTGTATTTTTTAAAAGTTATGCACAGCCTTCGGCTACAGAACTGAAAAATGCCCTGCAATACGGCAAAGGATTATTAGCTGAAAAAAGATATGACCTCGCCAAAGAAGCCTTTAAGCCTTTGTTAGAAAGAACTGCAAATAACGAATGGCGTGAATACGGGCATTATTACTACGCCTACGCTGCCTTTCAAAAACAAGAGTATGCCGTAGCACAAGTTACCCTCCAAGAATTGGTTTCGCAGTATAGCCAATGGGAAAAAATAGATGATGCCTATTATTTGTTGGCTCATAGTGCCTTTGCTGCTAACAAATTGCAAAGTGGCGTACAAACGATAAGAAGTATTAAAAAGCCTGATATTCAACAAGATGCGTACAATTTAGAGGCGTATTATGTGCGTAATAGCAACGACCTTAGCACTCTCAAAATTCTATACAGTTTGTATCCTAAAAACGAAAATATAGCTTACAGATTATACACCTTGTTGGCTGTCAAAAGAGATTTGTCTGCTACCGAAAAAGAAACATTGGCGGTTTTACAAGCACAGTTAAAATTAAATGCAAGCAATACCGCCACAAATACTACAAGCCCCATTGACCCAACAACTCCGTTGCCTCCTGCCCCAACTGTTAATATAGACAAAATAGATGTAGGTTTGTTTTTGCCTCTATTGTTGAGAGAAGCTGATGTAAGCAAACAAGCCCGCAAACAGCAATTTGTCATAGATTTTTACTATGGTTTGTTGGTAGCACAAGAAAAATTGAAAGAAGAAGGCATAGATGTAAATCTGTATTTGTATGACACAGAAAGAGATGAAAATAGAATAAAAAACCTATTGAACAAGAATAATCTGCAAAATTCCCACTTGTTAATAGGGGCTATGTACCCAAAAGACACTTATCCGTTGGCAGATTTTGCCCAACGCAACAATATTTGTTTGGTCAATCCTCTTACACCGAATATAGAGTGGGCAAAAAACTGTACGAACTGTTATTTGTCTGAACCAAGTGCAGAAAGTATTGGCAGTAAAACAGCCCAATATGTTCACAAAACTTTCAGTGATACGACCATTATTTATTTTGGTAGCCAAAAACAAGATTCTTTGTTGGCATACAGTTTTATGAACAAATACAAAGAATTGGGCGGAAAAGTACCTATTATCAAAAATATTAGCACCCTAAAAAATGCTTTTCGGGTAGTGAGTACAGATTTAAGCCCTTACATGGGTAAGCCTACCAAAACTTCTGTATTGGTGGCTACCACAGACGCAACTACGGCAGTAAATATTTTGAGTGGGGTACAATCTCAAAATTTGTCCTTGAACATTATCACGACTCAGGAGTGGTTGGATTTTACACAAGTAACGTATGCCCAACTGGAGCAGGCAAATGTTAATTTTATTATGAACAATTACATAGATTATTACTTGCCCGCCATTCGCCAATTTGATGCAAAGTACATAGACAAGTCTAATATTTTGCCTTCAAAATTTTCTTATATCGGGCATGATGTATTGTACTATTTTGCAAAAATGATAAAACAATACGGCAAAAACTTTGCGGAAGTAAGCAAAACAGCCCCTTTAAAAATTGAGGGTTTGTTGTTAGAAGGTTTTGACTACCGCAACGGGCAAGACAATCAGCATTTGTTCATAGGTAAATTTAAGGAAGGTAGGTTAGAGATTTTGCCAATGGATAAATAAATAGTAGTTCTTAAAAAGTATTGATAATACATTCAACTTTCCAAGTCTTTTAAACTTGGAAAGTTTTTTCAGTTTGTGGATTAGCTGCTTTTTTTAATAGGCACAATCTGTTTTTTCGTAACAGTTTGTGCCAACATTTTTAGCGGAATGACCCCACAAATTTCTGCTGCTAACAAGCCCAACAACTTTTGTTTGACATAACTCCGATGTTGCACCAAACTCACCTCTCGCAAAGGACTTGGCGAAGTAAAGTAACGCACATTGTCCAACTGTTCTTCGGACAAACTATCTATAGCTAATTCTGGCAATAAAGTAATGCCTCCGTACAAATCTACCATGCGTTTAAGGGTTTCTAAACTGCCTGCCTGAAAAGTCAAGTTATTTGTTTTTTGGGGCAAAAGTTGGCATAATTGCAAGACTTGTAACCTAAAACAATGCGTTTCGCCCAACAAAAACAGAGGCTCTTGGCTCAAATCTTCGGGGTGCAACTCTTTTTTTTGTGCCAAAGGGTGCGAAGGCGAAAGGTACGCAACAAAAGCCTCGTAGAACAAAGGTTTCTCCAAAATTTGGGCTTCTTGGAGAGGAGTAGCCAATAGCCCGCCGTCCAACAAATCATTTTTTAGTTGGTAAATAATTTGTTCGGTAGTCATTTCCTCTATGTTGAGTTTGACCAAAGGGTATTTTTCTATGAATTTTTTCAGAAACAAAGGCAGTAAATACGGTGCTAAAGTTGGTATAATGCCTATTCGCAATTCTCCGCTTACCTCTTGCTGTTGTTCTTTCACTATTTCTTTAATGCGTGAAGCCTCTGCCAATACAGTACGGGCTTGGGCTATAATGGCTATTCCTTCGGCAGTAGGTACGATGGGGTGTTTACTACGGTCAAATAACAACACATTGAGTTCTTCTTCCAATTTTTGGACTTGCATACTCAATGTAGGCTGTGTAACAAAGCATTTTTCGGCAGCTGTAGCAAAATGTCTATGTGTGTCTAAGGCAATGATATATTCTAATTGGGTAAGTGTCATGGGGGTAAATAAGAACAAAATATAAAAACTCTCCTTTGTTCCCAAAAGAGAGTTTTGTTGCATTTAGAGTACCTCTGCCGAAATGCCTCTATCACAAATGGCATCTCGCATAGGTTTTAGTTTGTTAAATGTACCTACTTTGACAGTACATTTTCCTTTGAAATGAATAAGGAGAGTACACTGTTCGGCTTGTTCGGCGGTATGTTGGCAAACCTGCATCAAAGTATCAATCACATAGTCAAACGTATTGACATCATCATTGAATACCACCAATTCTCTTTCCAGCGTAGCATCTACGTCCAGCTCTACATCTTCTAATACATCAGGTGTGGCGTAGGTATCCCAGTTATATTGCATATTGGTACAGTTGTTTTGAGGGTTTTACACACAAAAATAACAAATAAAACGGCATTATTCGCCAAAATATTCTACAAAATTTCTTGGTGTTTCGTACAAAGTCAAGCTGTGTAGTTTAGCCGAAGACACTTGGGCAATGGCAGGAGCTAAGATTTTCCAAAACTCCACAATCAGGTTTTCGCAGCTTGCCAATTTGTCTTTCATAAACTCCACGTCCATATTTAGGTTTTTGTGGTCGACTTTGTCAATAATCAATTCTTTGATGAGTTTGCTCAAAACCTTCAAATCAATCACAAAACCTGTATCGGGGTGCGGAACTCCCTTTACTTTCACAATAAGTTCAAAGTTATGTCCATGCCAGTTTTCGTTGGCACAAGCCCCAAAAACGGCATCATTTTGCTCTTTTGTCCATTTCGGATTATATAATTTATGGGCAGCATTGAAATGCTCTACCCTACATACGCACACTTCCATAGTATTACTATATTTTTTCGCAAAGTTACACAAGGAATTTCTAAATAACAGTAGTTTTTGGGCTTTTTACTTCATATAGTCTGGTAAAATAGATTTTTCTGTTATAGTCTTCTTGGTGTGTCATATATGTAGTGCTTTAAATGCTCCACCCCTTGCCCAGAGCTGTTAAGTTCTATTATTTTGCCCCCACCCCATCCCTCCCCCGCAGGGGAGGGAGCTTGAAAATCAATCAGTTACAAAACCCCTCCCTGTGGGGAGCAACTAAGTTGGAAGGGTGTGGGTGGGGCTAAGCTAACACTACATAGCTCACATTATCTATAAAATTCAATCGTCTTACAAGCTAAAAACACCTATTTACACTAAAAAATGCTACATTGTAACCATAATCCCTATCATTTATGCTAAAAAAAATCTTGATTGCCTATCTTTTTTTGTTTGGAATAGCCTTATTGATGAACAGTGTTTTGATGCAAAAAGAGGCACAACAAAATAAAAACAGAACTTTTGAGGAAGTAAAATCTGTAGTTATAGAAAAAAAGGCTGTACCCGTCTATTCCAAAAAAGCAGGGGGTTGGTATGACGAAATTCACACCAAATTTTGCTACCAACGTGGCAAAGACACCATTTGTTTTAACACAACAGCCACAGTAAACGAAAAAGTTGGCGATACAATTCCATTAGTAGTTTCGCCTGATGACCTAACAAAATACGACAGAGCCGAAAAAATACCTATTTATCGTATCTTACCTCTAATAAGTTTGTTGGGTGGCGTAGCTGTTTTAATAGCTGCCGTTGGGTTTGCATTTGAGAAGAAAATTAAACAGTTCTTAAAAAAGTAGTGGTAAACAAGTAAATCCATAAAACAAAAAGACCATTACAAGAAACTTGTAAGGTCTTTCACTCAACTATGAAAAAGCTATTCGCAAATTTTCATTTTTTTTCTCCTTTTACTTTACTTATGAAACACTAATTATTATTTTTCTTATTAATTCGCCTCTTTGGGCTAAATAGCATACAATTTTTCGCATTCATTCCTTAATGATTCTCTTGCAATTCTTTTGATGCTGGTGAGTTTTCTATGGCTGCTTGTGTAGATACGATAGCAATAGTAGAAAGACAAAATGCAAAAAATAAGAACAGCAAAAATTTAACTTGTGCTTTCATGACGTTAGATATTTAAACTGGTTGCTTTGATACTACAAATAACGGAAAGCCTATTTAAAAACACAATTTGTAAGCCTTAAAAGGAAATTAGAAGGCGTTATTTCATCACTATCAAAATAGTTTGTAAAATGATGACCAAACCAATGCCCAAAACCGCCATTAGGAGGTAAAATAACTGTTGATTTTGGCTTTTCAGTTGGGTGTTCAAAAATTCGTTTTGTTCTTTCAACAACGTCATTTCTTCTTTGGTACTTTCCTGAATTTGTTGTTGTAAATGCCGTTGCAGTTGCTCTATTTGCGTTTGTAGCAAGAGTTCATGCCCTTCTACTACTTGTAAATGTCCTTCGGTTTGTTTTTTGAAAGTGGCTATTTTGCTGTCCAAATCATTCCAATAACGGCTCACTTCCGACTTAAACACACCTAATTTGTCCTCTACAGTTTGTTCCAAATTTGCCAACTGTTCGGCTATCAAAGCTAATTTTTGCGGAAAATTCAACTCTGTTATCTTTTGCTCTACCGCATAAGTGTACTGCACCAACTTTTCATAACGAGCCACAAACATATCTAAGGCTGTTTGCTGTTGTTGAAAACTCTGTAACATTGCCTTTACTTGTGCTTCTATTTGCTCTTGAATCGTGGCATTTGTACTTAATGTTTGTGTGTATAAGGATTGATGTTGTGTAGTAATTTCGTCAAAAAGTTGTTGGGTAGCATTTTTCTGGTCAGTAGTTTGTTGTTCAAAATGCTGTTGGGCTGTCTGTAAATTTTGTGCTAAACCTTGACTTTGTGTAGTAAATTGTTGGATAGTAGCTTGTAATTTTTCTTCGGCTTGGCTCGTTAGTGCGTGTAAAAAATATTGATGGGCAGCTTGTATGGCAGCCAAATGCTCGTCATTATGCTGCTTAACAGCTTGCAATTCTGCTATATCTTGCTGAATTTCTGCGTGAATTTTGACAATATGGGCATCTAAACTCACAAATTTCTCTGGAAAATCTACTTGGCGAATAGCCTGTTCCAAATTGCCTACTGCAGCCACAACAGTTTGGTATTTTCCTAAGTTTTCATTAATTGCTTCATGTTGTTTTTCGTAGTACAAAGCAATTTTATCTTTTACTGTATTCAAATTTTCTACTAACTCTGCCACTGTAGTTTTATAGTGTGCCTCCAAAGACTGAAACTCTTGGTACTGTTGTTTCGTCAAAGCAGCCAACGTAGTAGGCAAATGTTCTTCATAGCGTTGTTGTATAGCTTGCACCGCCGTTACTACATTTTGAGCCGTAGCCTTCATCAACTCTATTTGCTGCGAAGCCGATTGAATGGTTTGCAAGTTTTTTTGCAATGTGATGAGTTCTTCATGAAGTACGTCTTGCATAAAAATAGAGAGAGTTTCGGTAGAAAGAAAATTGATGAAGTGGTAGCAAATTTGCAAATTTTCACCAACAAATAACTAAGCAATTACACTTTATTTGACAATAATGTCATAACTATCCAAAAGTCCTTTGAGTCCTTCCAAAGAAAATTTAGCTTTTTTAAGGCTGTTCTGGTTGGGATTAATGGAAAAGTTATAGGCAGTCGTAAAATCCGCCTTGTCCAAGATTGTTTGGTCAAAAACAGCTTTGTGAAGGTCGCAGTTCTCAAAAACAGCTTGCGAAAGGTTACACGCAGAAAAATCTACTTCGTGTAATTGGCAATTACAAAAAGTCGTTTTTTTAATCACAGTCTTGAAAAATGTAGTGTAATTGAGGGAACATTTATCAAAATAAAAACTTAAAGCAAAGGGTTCACAGTCGTTAAAGTGTAAACCCCATAATTTACATTCTTTGAATTTTACGTTATCTATTACCGTTTGGCGAATTTTTGCATTACTCCAATTACACTGCACAAACTCGCAGTTGATAAACCGAAAATTTGATAAATCTGCACTGCTCCAATCACACTGCAAAAACTTACAATCTTCGTATTCTGCTATTTGCAAAGGGTTTTCGACAAAATTAATTTTCTCAAAATCTTGTCTTTGAATATAAGATAAGTCCATACAAAAGTGTTTAATGTCTTTTTGAAAGCTATAAATTAGCTATACAATTCATATCTTTTCTAAGTTTTTTGATGATTTCTGCCATTTGATTATCTATGGCTTTGGGATAAATAGGAATATCGGGCATAGACCACTCCGAATTTACCTCTTTGGTATAATACAATAATTTATCATTAACTACATCATATAAGACAAAATATAAAGTACCAATCACATCATCTGGAAACAAGGGTTCAGGCACTGTAGTTGCCGAAAAAACACCTTGTAAGGTTTCTGCTGCATTATAAGCTACTTCATCTTGTTTGTTTCTTAGTTTTGTTTTGTAAAAACCTTTGTAAGATGAAATAACAGCATATTGTATTTTTTCTTGTTGTAAATAGGCTTTCAAATACGCAGGAACACTAATAGTAGCTATCTTTTTTTTGTCTAATAACTCAAAAAAAACATCTATATCTTTACAACTTATAGTTGTAAATTCAGAAGACAAACTTTTATGAAATCCTTGAAATTTTTTGGGGAGTTCTTGCAATATTTTATGATGAATGTATTGTGTACCTTGTTGAAGTTTCAACGAATCTATTTTTGTTTTTTCTTTCTCAAAATCATTATTGCGAGTCAATAATTGCACCTGCACATAGGGCGTAAGTACAGCTACTTGCTCTATTGCAGGCAATGTTTTTTTATAGTCTTGATGCGTCTTAACAGCCCCACAAGCTACAAAAAGAAGGCTGGTAACGGCACAGAGTAAAAGATATGTAAAGGCTTTCATGGTTGTAAAGGTTTGTTTGATTGTAAGTTACGTATTTTCAATCGTTTTAGCACATAAAACTTTGAGTTCTTTATAAATTTTAAGAAAAATTAAACTAGTAGGCAAAGTTTCCATCACATAGACATCAAGTATAGCAACAAGGTTGCTTGGCGTGTAACCTTTTTTGAGGGAGTTCGTAGAACAACAAAAAATAAGTTTATGCCTTTACATCTGTTACCTATTTTTTCTCTCTCTAATCAGATAACAAATTCTCCTAATCTACAGGTAGAAATAGGTAATTATTTGCCCAATCATCTCCTCTTGGGGCAGCAAACCTCTTTTTTTGCCCTCCAGCAACAAAATTTTATTCCCATACCTTTACAACTCTCGTAGTTGTTTCACTCAACAGTTGTTCTGAACAAATGTGGTATGGCTTTAAGTTGTACCACATTTTTTTTATGCTTTTTCTCAATATATTTTTAAATACAAACCCTTGATTATCAATTTATTATTTTCTAAAATTTTATGGCAAGAAAATTAGCTTCTATTCAAAGAGTCTTGGCTATAGAGCCAATTCCAAATGCTGATGCTATTGAATG
This sequence comes from Cytophagales bacterium, assembly GCA_947457925.1. Taxonomy (GTDB): domain Bacteria; phylum Bacteroidota; class Bacteroidia; order Cytophagales; family Thermoflexibacteraceae; genus JAAFKA01. The sequence continues at coordinate 10,581 of CANGYA010000140.1, forward strand.
CGTCAGTATTTTAGGTTGGAAAGTCGTCTGCAAAAAGAACGAAGTACAACTAAATGACTTGGTAGTGTACTTCGAAATTGACAGTGTGCTACCCGACAAACCAGAGTTTGAGTTTTTGAAAGCAAGAGGTATGCGAATCCGTACTTTACGCCTAAGAGGACAAGTTTCGCAAGGTTTGTGTTTGCCTTTGAGCATTTTACCCGCAGATTACGCTGTGGAAGAAGGTGCAGATTGTTCCGAAGCCTTAGGTGTTACTAAATACGAACCTGTCTTACCTGCCAGTCTTAGCGGTGTGATGAAAGGCAAATTCCCTTCGTTTATTCCCAAAACAGACGAAACACGCATACAGGTTTTGCAAGAAGTTTTGGACAAGTACAAAGGCGAATTGTGCTATGTTGCCGAAAAATTAGATGGTAGCAGTGTTACCTACTTTGTGTACGAAGGCGAATTTGGTGTGTGTAGTCGTAATTATGAACTTTTGGAAGATGAAAAAAACAGTTTTTGGCGTTTAGCTCGTCAATTAGACATAGAAAACAAACTCAAATCTTTGGGTGGTAACTATGCCTTACAAGGTGAGTTAGTGGGCGAAGGTGTGCAAGGTAACAAGTTGAAAATCAAGGGACAACAAGTTTATTTTTTCAATATTTTTGATATTAATGCTTATCAATATCTTTCTTATGAAAAATTTATTGCCACTCTCAAACAATTAGACTTAGTGGCTGTGCCTATACTTGAAACCAACTACGCATTGAACAATGACATAGCTGATTTAGTACAAAAAGCTACGATTAAAAGCACACTTTGCCCTACGGCATGGGCAGAAGGCATTGTGATACGTCCAATGACCGAAAAACGTGATGCTACCTTACCAGACGGCATGGGTAGCAGAGTAAGTTTCAAGGCTATTAACCCAGAGTTTTTATTGAAATATGAGGAATAAGAAGTGCTGAAGACAATTAATAATTAACGTAAGTTGCGTAGTAACTTTAAATGCCCCACCCCTGACCCCTCCCCGCAGGGAGGGGAGTTTACAACTCTCTGGTTATCAAGCTCCCCTCCCTGTGGGGAGGGGTCGGGGGTGAGGCTAAATAAATACTACGCAACTTACATTAATTGGTAAATTTTTAATTACTAGCCTTACCTTAAAACTAACATTTCTTTGAGAAATGTTAGTTTTGAGCATTATAGCTATGGCAATCCCTTCCGTTGAATGTAAATGCAGTTTTCTACAGATGTCAGTAAAAAAAATGGCATCTGTAGATTTTTTTTGCCTAAAACTTTTTTAACAATCTGAAACCAAACACAATGTTTTTCAGTTCTAAATTAGACTTCGTTTACAACAATTAAAACCTATCTTTCAAAGCTATTCAACCAATATAGCTTTATTCATAAGGGTGTTGCAATTAAACATTTTTTGTTAATTTAGCGACACCCTTTTTATGTACGCCTATACATAAAAATTTCTTTCCTATTCTTATCATTTTTACTTTTCAAACTAATCTATGCAATTCATCAAATTTACCTTAGCAACAATTTTAGGCTTGTGCTTATTTTTTGTGCTACTCGTATTCATTTTAGTAGGCATTGGGGCTTCGCAGGACAAGGAAGTTGTGGAAGTCAAAGAAAAATCTGTACTCAAACTCAATTTGAATGTACCAATTACCGAAATTTCTAAGAGTTCACCTTTTGAGGAACTTGGCTTACCCGAAGCAGGTTCATCTGAATCTACAATCGGCTTGATAGATATTTTGAAGTCTATCAAAGCAGCCAAAACAGACGAAAAAATCAAAGGTATTTACATAGAAGTAAGTATGCCACAAGCTGGCTATGCCGTTTTGCACGAAGTACGTGAGGCATTAGCAGACTTTAAAAAATCAGGCAAATTTGTGTATGCTTACAGCGAAGTTTATACAGAAGGGGCGTATTATGTGGCTTCGGTAGCCGATAAAATCATGTTGAACCCTGCGGGAGGCATGGAATTTAACGGTTTGATTGTTGAAAAAATGTATTTGACGGGTATGTTAGAAAAAATAGGTGTAAAACCTGAAATTTTCAAAGTAGGCGACTTCAAAAGTGCCGTAGAACCCTTAATGAACAAACAAATGAGTGAGGCTGACCGTCTGCAAACTTCTACTTATTTGAACAGTGTGTATGATTTTTATTTGAGCAACGTAGCCCAATCTCGTAATATTCCTTTGGAAGATTTGCGGAAAATCTCTAAAGAAATGTTGGTAAGAAATGTAGGAGATGCCCTCAAATACCAACTAATTACGGACAGCGTATATTATGACCAAGTAACGGACTTGTTGAAAAAAGCTACTGGTACAGACGAGAAAGACGAAAAAGCTAAAATCAATTTTATTTCGGTAAAAAAATATGTAAAATCTGATTTTGTGGTAAACCAAAACCTTTCGAAAGATAGTCGTGTGGCGGTGATTGTGGCAGAAGGAGATATTGTAAGTGGCAAAGGTGATGACGAGTCTATAGGTTCAGACAAAATAGCGGAGGAAATTCGCAAGGCACGCAAAGACAGCAAAATAAAAGCTATAGTGTTGCGTATCAACTCTCCCGGTGGCAGTGCCTTAGCCTCTGATGTGATGTGGAGAGAAGTACAGTTAGCCAAAGCTGAAAAGCCAATTATTGCGTCTATGTCTGCCGTAGCAGCTTCTGGTGGTTATTATATGGCAATGGGTTGCGATACGATTGTGGCACAACCGAATACAATTACAGGTTCTATCGGAATTTTTGGTGTCTTAGTGAATGCCGAAAATCTATTGAAAGAAAAAATGGGTTTGAGTTTTGATAGAGTAGCCACAGGCGACTATTCAGGTTTGGGATATCCTACAAGAACTATGTCTGATGCCGAAAAGCAAATTATTCAACGTGGGATAGAAGAAGGCTATGAAAAATTTACGAGCAAAGCAGCAGCAGGTCGCCGTATGCACATAGACAGTTTGAAAAAAATAGCTTCGGGTCGTGTGTGGACAGGTGCAACGGCACAGCAAATAGGCTTGGTAGATGTGTTGGGAGGGTTGGACGTAGCTATTCAGTTAGCAGCTAAAAAAGCCAATCTCAAAGAAGGTGAATACAGTGTGAAATATATGCCTCACCAGAAATCTTTTATAGACAGGCTCCTAGACGTAGGCGAAAAAGAAGTACGTGAACGGAACATCAAAAGTGAGTTAGGGATTTGGTATCCGTATTACAAACAACTGAAACGACTACAAACGTATGAAGGTGTGCAAGCAAGATTGCCTTTTGAATTGATAATCAAGTAAATAAAGGTTGTTTATTCATAAAAAAAGATGTTAGGGTCGTGCTTTAAAAACTTATAGTGAAACTAATTTTTTTCAAAGAAATAAGTTTGATTGTCTTCAAGAAGCTCTATAAAGATGACATCTTTTAGAAAGATGTCATCTTTATAGAGCTTCTTGAAGACTACGTATA
>CANGYA010000141.1 GCA_947457925.1 Cytophagales bacterium
CACGCAAAACTTTATTCCAAAACGGAAAATGCCAGTAAAGTCGCAAGTAAATGCGGGTAAATTGGATAAAACCTCCTATAACTAAGACAATCCCAATATTCGTAAATCCTTGATTGAGGTCAAACCAATAGACATTGCCATTGGGTTTTACTTCGATGTCAAACAGACGAAACGGCAGCAAGACATTGAAGTAATGATTAAGTCCTGTAATATAAATAATACCTCCAAAGACAATGACCAAATAATACAAATAAGTTAAGTCTTTGAAAATGAAGTAAATATATAAGTTGTAAAAGAAAAAAGCAGCCATTGTAAGTAGGGTAGCTATCCAAAGGGTTTGCATAAATTGTTCCTTAGCTACATAATAACTTTCTTTCTCTACTTTGAGATGCAAACCAACCTTATGAGGGTGTGGAGCTAATGGGGCTACTTTTATCTTCAAAAAAAAAGTAGCTGTGCGATTTGCCCCAAAAATACATGGAAGAATAGAGTTCTTACGATGCCCATTTGTTATTTCTAAACCAGCTTCAGTAGTTATCCACTGCTTTTTTTCGGTGTCATAACTATACAAAATATTATGAAAGCTCGGAAATGGCGATAAATAGGCTTTTTGGGAGTAGGCAGACGTATTTTTGACCGTAAATCTTACCCAATAATGTGATACCCCTCTGAAATAATATTTCTTGTCATCATGTTTCGTGAAACGTAAAGAGGAGTCTGTAAGGATTTGTTCAAATGAATAATTTTTATCTGGTAAGACCTCTAAACTTTCAAAATAGTCAGATGCTTCATCAGCGAATGGGTATAAGTTTTGGGCAAAAAGCCCATACGTTTTGACTACAAGTAAAATTAAAATGAGGCTGCTTTTCAGGGACATATCAATAGTGACTACTTGGGACAATAAGCAAAAATAATGGAAATAATAATGTAAGAAATGATATAAAAGCAAAAAGCCCAACAAACTGTTGTTGGGCTTTGAATATAAAAGTTTGTGATTAAAACTCTGAACCAGCAGAACGACCTAAGTAAGTCATAGCACAACGGAAACCTATAAATGACCTTGCCGAATCTTGGTGTTGGAAATCACGAGTACCTGTTTCTATTAAGAAAGCTACATCTTTCCAAGAACCACCACGTATCAATTTTTTAGGCTCATTTTCGTCATAGTAAGTTGGGTTCAAGTCCCATACCAACGGTACACTTTGCGGACTAAAAGCATCTTCGCACCATTCAGCTACGTTCCCCGCCATGTCATACAAACCGTAGTCATTCGTAAAATACGCACCTACAGGGTTTGTATAAGAGAAACCGTCATCAAAATAGTTACCACGTCCTGGTTTGAAGTTAGCTAAGGCACAACCTTTAGCATTACGTACATAAGGACCTCCCCAAGGGTATTTAGCCATATCACGTCCACCTCTTGCAGAATACTCCCATTCTGCCTCTGAAGGCAAACGGAAGTTAGGCATTGGGAACTTACCTTCTTCTTCTCTGGCTTGGTTCATGTACTTAGTACGCCATTCGCAGAACATAATTGCAGCTTTCCAAGTAACACCTACCACGGGATAATCGTCAAAGGCAGGGTGTGCATAGTAATAGCTGGTCATAGGGTCACCCATGTGGTACGTAAAATCATTCATCCATACCATTGTGTCTGGATACAAGAAATCCATGATGTCTTGTTCTGCCTGAATTTTAGGTAATATCTTACGATAACGGTAGAAAATAGAACTGTCACCGCCTACAGATAAGTTCTCATCGCCTACGTTTTCTTTCATGCTCTCTATAAACTGACGGTACTCGTTATTAGTAATCTCCGTATCGTCCATATAAAAACCACTAATCGTGATTTGTTTGTTCATATTTATTTTAGAGGAAGCCACATCTTGGTCGGCTTGTCCCATGTGGAAAGTACCGGGTGGCACAGTAACCATACCGTATGGCAACTCCTGCTTCCAACCCTCACGACCTTGTACCCCAATAAGTTCTCCGTTGTCGCCTTTGCCTTTGCCCCCAAAGATACAACTCTGTGCTGCTACCGCCAAAGCTAACAACCAAAGTGAGTTTATCCTCAAAAATGATTTCTTTACCATAGTGTTTGACTATTTAACGCCCAATCGTATAAATCTGCTTGATGTGATGCTTTTTTCTTTTACTTACGGTTTCATTGCAAAAACAATGCAAAGGTAAACGACCTGAAAAAGCAAAAGTTTTATTTTGTTGTGAAAATATATTGTTGGCTAAAAAATTATTCTCAAAAACAGTCGCAAATGTAATGATTTTTATTGCAATTCAAGTGCCTAATCGCATGATTTTCTACAGAAAGAGTAGAAATTTTATCAAAAATACTACTTTTCTTACAATCTACTTGTTATTCACAAAAAACAATCCGTTTTTAACTGTTCAACCTTATTGCTTAATGATTGATGAGGAGAATATGAGTAATCAATCCATACTTAATATTTACTTTGCGTGGAGTTTAGCCCCAAGCAAAGTGAGTGATTTTGAGATTTTACGTTGTTAAACCTCTATCAAAAAATTTTGCGCAAAATAACAAAAGTATTTACACTTTTTTGGGGCTTTTTTTGTAGTAAAACCTATTTACTTTGCCTATCTTTACTACATTTACCAAAAATAGTTGTTATGCGAAAACTGAGTTTAGGTCAAAAGGTCTTAATAGCTAACCTTTCTATTATTTTTATCTTTGCTCTTACGGCTACCTTTAGTATCATTACTCTCCGCAATAGCCGCGAGGCTATCAGTCGGTCTGCTACAGCTATCAACCCTTCTGTAGAAGCCATAGACAACTTTGTGCTAATGGTTTCACGTTCTCGTATGTATATCACGAATTGGGTGCTACTGCCTGTGAATGAAGCCGATAAAGAAGCACTGAAAGAACTACATAATTTTGAGTTTCCTGCCCTAAAAGAAAAAGTAAGCAAACTCAAAAAAACATGGCAAAAACCCGAAAATATAGCTGAAATAGATTCTATTATTATTCGATTTGATGAGCTATTAATAGTTCAAAAACAAATCATGGAAAACTTCAAAGTCTTTGGCGATTACAATGACCCTAACAAAGTTTTTTATGCCAATGAACTCATAGAAAATAAAATTATTCCGATTTCTTACGCCCTCACAGACAGGTTAGAAATACTATCAAAAGCCAAACGTCATGAAAAAGAATTGGCAGAAAGGGACGTGGCAACTTCTTTACGCAGGCTCAACAACATCATTTTACTGTTAGGAATTGCCTCTGTTTTTACAGCTTTTATTGCAAGTTTGTTTATTTTCAAATCCGTTTCTTCTCCCATTAAATACGTCAATCAAGTTGCCCAAGAACTTTCGTTGGGGGGCTTGCCCAAAGACTATACAAGGGAGTTTGGCAGCGATGAAATAGGCGAAATGGCAAGAAGTATGCGGACTTTGGTGAATGGACTCAAAGCCACGTCTGAATTTGCAGAAAACATAGGGCGAGGCATTTACCAACAAGATTATCAACCCTTGAGTTCGCATGATATTTTGGGCAATTCTTTAATCAATATGCGTAATAACCTGCAAAAAGTAGCTGAAGAAGACAAATTGCGTATTTGGGCTACGGAAGGCGTTGCAAAATTTGGTGATATTATGCGTCAAAACTACACAAGCATTGTTCAGTTTGCAGAGGAAATTATTATCAACTTGTCTAATTATGTAAAAGCCAATCAAGGAGGAATTTTTATCATAGACGAACACAGTGAAACAGACCCCGAACCTTTTATGACCTTGCAGGCGTGCTATGCGTGGGACAGACAAAAATATTTAGAAAGAAAAATTTATAGAGGCGAAGGTTTAGCAGGGCAGGCATGGCAAGAAAAACGGACTATTTATGTTACGTCTATCCCACAAGATTATGTGCATATTACGTCTGGTTTGGGTAAATCCAACCCTACAAGTTTGTTGATAGTCCCTGTAAAGGTGAATGAAGCAGTATTTGGGGTGATAGAAATGGCATTTTTTAGACCTTTGCAGCCTCACGAAATTGCGTTCATAGAAAGAGTTGCCGAAAATTTTGCCTCTACATTGTCTATTGTGCGGAACAACGAAAGAACACAAAAACTCTTAGAGGACTCGCAACTATTAACCGAACAGCTAAGGGCACAAGAGGAAGAAATGAAGCAAAATGTGGAAGAACTGCAAGCCACACAAGAAGAAATGAAACGCACTCAAAAAGAAGTAGAGGACAAAGAAGAAGTAATTAATACTTTGAGTTTGATTATGGAAACAGACCAAAACTTTATTGTGCAACGTGCTAACCACAACATAGACAGCTACTTAGGTTATCACATCACAGATGTTTTGGGGCAACCTTTTGCTAAGTTTTTTGAGTCCAATGTAGAGTTTGTCTTGATGAGCCGTTTCTTAGAGGGCGGTAAACAGTACCAAAAAATGATTAGTTTGGTGAGCCAAGAAGGTAAATCTGTAGTCGTGAAAGTATCAGGAGCAGCTCTTGTAAGTTCTGTAACGGGCAGTTTGCACTATCTCTTTTTAATAGACCTTATTAATATGGTAGAAGTGCGTAAGTTTCTGGAGAAACAAACCTATGCCGTAAGTATTAGCTAAACCTTCACGCATAGATTCATTTTTCTAAATGTATTTCAGGCAAATAAAAATTACTAACTTTGATTTTTACCACAAGCACACAAGTTCACTAAGGTTTTTTAGGAACTTGTGTGCTTGTGATATAGTTATCTCTAAAAAAGTATTACCATTTTTAATCGTATAGGTTATATGCAGCAAAAAATCTTACTATTTATACTGTTGTTTTTTATTTTAGTACAAAAATCTGTTGCTCAAGGCGTAAGTGTGCAGTTGGGAGAAAAGGAAATAGGCGTAAACGAAACTTTCACTATCACTGCCACCGTAGAAGATGGGCAGATGAAAGAATGTACGGGTTTCCCAGAAATTCAGGGTTTCACGAAGGTGCTTACAGGGTCTTCGACAAATATGTCTATTATCAATGGTAAAATGTCCTCTTCTGAAAGTGTTATTCAAAACTACCGAGCTACCAAACAAGGCACATTTACCATACCTACTTTTACCATGAAAATTAATGGGCAAAGTGTAACTATAAAAGGCACAACAATAAAAGTAGTAGCAAAACGCCAACAACAAAACCAAGACCCTTTTGCAGATTTTTTTGGGTTTAATAATGGTGGTGAAGACGAAACGGAGTTTTTAGATGTAAAAGAAGATGCTTTTTTTGCTATTATGCCCAATAAAACCGAAGTCTATGAAGGTGAAGGTATAAATATAGCTGTGGCGATGTATATAGCCGAAGCCAACAGAGCTTTTTTGGAATTTCACGACATAGGACAGCAATTAGGCGAAATTTTAAAGAAAATAAAACCTGCCAACTGTTGGGAAGAAAACTTTAATATAGAAGAGTTAGTGCCAGAAATTGTAACGATTAAAGGCAAATCATACCGCCAATATAAAATTTATCAAGCAAATTACTATCCTATTAATGTAGGTTCAATCACGATTCCTGAAACGGAGTTTAAGATGATAAAGTACAAAATTGCTAAAAATCCACAGTTTTTTGGCAATAATACCGAAAAAGCCTTTGTAGGTTTTAAGTCTAAAGAAAAGAAAATTACAGTAAAACCTTTGCCAGCTCACCCCCTCAAAGGGTCGGTTGCAGTAGGCAATTTTAGATTAAATGAAGAAATAAGTAGCGAAAAACTACAAACAGGTACAAATTTTAGCTATAAGTTTCAGTTGGTTGGAGAGGGAAACATCTCTGCCCTTACACCGCCCAAAGTACAGGATAATCCGTACTTCGACTTTTATCCGCCTAATGAAAGAATACAAATCAACCGCAACGAAAATACAGTGTACGGCAGCAAACAGTTTACTTACATGGCAGTACCCACCGAGTCAGGTAATTACAATTTAGGAGAGTATTTTCAGTGGATATTTTTTAACACCCAAAAAGGCACGTATGACACCCTCCAATCTCGTTTGAGAGTGGCTGTTATAGGCGAAAGCAAGGCTCATACTTTGATGGATTCTACCCAAACAGAATTTTTTGACCTTATCAACAATGCCAGCAACTCTTTACAAAGTAGAGAACGCAGTGTAGCGTGGCGTTGGTTTATCAACTGTACATTGATAGGGATTGTAGGATTTTTGGGCTACTTATTATTTTTACAAGGTAAACAAGGTTTCTCGTCCTTGCGTGAGAATAAATTGAAGGACTTTTTTGGTGATAAATTACGAAAAGCCTCTTTTTCAAGGACAAAAAAATAGCTACATTTACTCAGCTACTACAGATTTTATACGTTGGCAATGGCTTAGGCAGCCCCGTCCAGACTTTGACAATCGTATAAAATCTATTCAAAGCCCAACAAATTCTATTTTACATGGCTCACTTCAAAGGTATTTTATTACATAGTCCTCTGTTTTTCAAATATTTTGCACATTCCAGCGTGCAAGGCATTACATTGTATCCGTTTATTTTGGTGCGTCATCAAAGTTCTTTACAAGATAAATTATTGATTCACCACGAACAAATACATATTCAACAACAAGCCGAGTTACTAATCATTCCTTTCTATATTTTGTACCTCTCTAATTACGTCATAAACTTGTTGATTTACAAAGAACACTACAAAGCCTACCGCAATATTTGTTTTGAAAGAGAAGCCTACGGAAATGAAAATAATTTTGATTATTTACGCTATAGGCGTTGGGGGGCTTGGTGGCGTTATTTGTTGAAAACAAAGGGCAAATAAATACAACTTTCTTGGAATTTGCACCTCTAAAAATTGCCTATTCGTCTATTTTCAACTACCTTCGTTTGCTCAAACAATCAACAACTATGCGAACAGCCGTTATTATAGGAGGTACAGGTTTGGTAGGTAAAGAACTTATCGCCCAACTATTGGAAAATCCTGCGTACAGTACAATTCATGTTCTCCTCCGCAAAACCCTACACATAGACCACCCAAAACTGCAACAACATTTGATAGACTTTGACAACATGAACCGTTTTTCAGAGTTTATCAAAGGCGATGATGCTTTTTGTTGCTTAGGAACTACCATGAAACAGGCTGGTAGTCGAGAGGCTTTTTACAAGGTAGATTTTGAATATGTGAATAACTTTGCTCGTTTAGCTTCGCAAAATGGTATTAAAAACTTTGCGTTAGTATCTGCTTTAGGAGCTTCGCAACAGAGTTTATTTTACTACAGCCAAGTGAAAGGAGCTATAGAAAAAGCCGTTAGAGAAAAAACATTTCAGTCTATAGTCATTGTCCGCCCTTCTTTATTAATTGGGAACAGAGCCGAAAAAAGGCTGGGTGAAGACATTGGCATTGCGATTGAAAATATTTTTAAGTCCATAATTCCTGTCAAATACAGAGGTATAGAAGCCTCAAAAGTAGCTAATGCCATGATAAAAACTTTGGCACAAAACCCCTCTGGCACTATTATTTTGGAGTCTGAACAACTGCAAAGTTTTTAATTGTTTATCAATTTCAGCTATTTTATGCAAATCTTACAAGGTGTCAAGGTCATAGAGTTAGGGACGGTGTTGGCAGCCCCGTCTGTTGGGCAGTTTTTGGCGGAGTTGGGGGCGGAAGTCCTCAAAATAGAAAACCCTAAGGTAGGCGGAGATGTAACTCGCACATGGAAACTACCTACAGAAGACAAAAATTCTACGGTATCTGCCTATTTTTCTTCGGTAAATTGGGGCAAAAAAACATTGGCTCTTGACATTACACAAGCCGAACAGTTGGCAGAATTGTATGCACAAGTTAGCCAAAGTGATATAGTGATAGCCAATTACAAGGCTGGAGATGCCGAAAAATTGAAGGTAAGTTACCAAGACCTTATTCAATACCAACCCAATTTATTGTACGGACACATTACAGGTTACGGTGTGGACAGCGAAAAAGTAGGCTATGATGCTGTTATTCAAGCAGAAGCAGGCTTTATTTACATCAACGGTGAACCCAACGGCAACCCCGTAAAAATGCCCGTTGCTCTCATAGATTTATTGGCTGCACACCAACTCAAAGAGGCTTTGTTGGTGGCGTGGATACACCGTTTGCAAACGGGCAAAGGTAGCTACACAACGGTTTCTTTGTTTGATGCTGCCGTTGCGTCTTTGGCAAATCAAGCTACAAATTGGTTAGTAGGGCAGCAAATTCCGCAGAGATTAGGCTCTGAACACCCCAATATTGTGCCTTACGGAAAAATCTTTGCGACTAAAGACCATAGTGCGGTGTTAATAGCCGTAGGCAATGACAAGCAATTTGTAGAGTTGTGTCATTTGTTAAACTTACCTGAATTAGCCCAAGACTATAGATTTGCGACCAACCCACAAAGAGTACAGCACCGCAAAGATTTACTACCAATATTAGAAAAAGCATTTTTGCAATATGACAAGGCGGAATTATTGCTTGCCTTAGAAAAAGCTAAAATACCTGCGGGGGCTGTAAACACCATGCCCGAAGTTTTCAATTTACCATTGGCACAACAGTTGGTTTTGCAAGGCGAAAATGGTATGCAAGGTGTGAGAAATTTTATTGCCAATTTTTACACTGATAGACAATGGATTGATAAACAGTTACTTACGCCACCACCAAGTTTAGTATAAAACAAAATATAATATGTTTTTAGCACAAGGACACCAGTACACGAAGTTTTTTTTAGCCTTGTGTGCGGGTGTCTTCATAGTAAAAACATAGAATATAACCCTCAAAAATGATATGTTTACGTAGGGTTTTGTACTTTTGCAAAAAAAGCTATGACAAAAGAACGGAAAACCCTCTACGAAAGACTTACCAAGAGGTATTTGCTAATTATTCATAGAGAAGAAAATTTAAAAGAAGAAGTAACTATTAACTTTACTTTTGCCAAATTGATTGTGTTTTTGGCGGTAATTTTTGGTATTTTGTTGATTTTCAGCACCTTAGTTAGCGAAGGCATACGAGCAGCCGTAGCCCGCAAAGACGATGCCCTCACGATAGACCGCCAAATTGTGCGGTTGGCAATGCACGTAGATTCGTTGGAAATTGCCTTACAACAAAGGGACAGGTACATAGAAGAAGTCCGCACCATGATTAACGGCGGAAAACCTTTGGTATTAGAAGAACCCAAGCAAGCAGCCACAAATCAGGCAGATAAAAAATCCCCTACGACTGTAGATACAGAAATGAACCCTGTAGATGTAGCCTTCCGCAAAGACTTTGAGGTGGGCAGCGAAAACGTAAAAGTGAACTATAACAAAGAAGACTTGAAGAACATGATGTTTTTTCCGCCTTTGCAGGGCATGGTCTTGAAAAAATATGATTACGCCAAAAAACATTATGGCGTGGACGTAGTAGCACAAAAAAATGAGCCTATCAAATCGGCAGCAGACGGTACGGTTATTTTGTCTTCTTGGACACAAGATTCGGGCTATGTCATTGCTATTCAGCACCATAGCAACTTAATTTCTTTCTACAAACACAATTCGGTCTTGCTCAAAAAAGTAGGCGAAGATGTAAGGGCTGGCGATATTATTGCCATTATTGGTAACTCTGGCGAATTAACAGATGGTCCCCACTTACATTTTGAGTTGTGGAACAATGGTGTGCCTATTAACCCCGAAGATTTTATTCCTTTCTAATAGCAATCAAACTTATGGATTTTACACTACAATATAACGATACACATTCTAAGGCACGTGCAGGAGAAATAACGACAGCACATGGCAAGATTCAAACGCCTATTTTTATGCCTGTTGGTACGGCTGGCACTGTAAAAACGGTACATCAAAGAGAACTGCACCAAGACGTAAAAGCCCAAATTATTTTGGGCAATACCTATCATTTATACCTCCGCCCTAAATTAGATGTGTTGGAAAAAGCTGGTGGTTTGCACCGTTTCAATGGTTGGAACAAGCCGATTCTAACGGATAGTGGCGGTTTTCAGGTCTATTCTTTGTCGGGTAGCCGAAAAATTACTGAACAAGGCGTTACGTTTCAGTCGCATATAGACGGTTCAAGGCATTTATTTACCCCAGAAGGTGTGATGGATATTCAACGCAGTATCGGGGCAGATATTATGATGGCATTTGACGAGTGTACGCCCTATCCTTGCGAATACCAATACGCCAAACAATCTATGGAAAGGACGCATCGTTGGTTACAAAGATGTATAGATAGATTTGACAATACGCCTCCTAAATATGACTATACCCAAACGTTGTTCCCTATCGTACAAGGTAGTGTTTACAGAGATTTGCGTACACAATCAGCAGAGTTTGTAGCTTCTTTGGGTAGGGAAGGCAATGCGGTAGGCGGTTTGGCAGTAGGTGAACCCGCCGAACAGATGTATGAAATTACGGAATTGGTTTGCGATATTTTGCCCAAAGACAAGCCTCGTTATTTGATGGGCGTAGGCACTCCTGCCAATATTTTAGAGTCCATTGCATTGGGAATAGATATGTTTGACTGCGTAATGCCCACAAGAAATGGACGTAACGGTATGATTTTTACTTCTAAAGGTATTGTAAACATCAAAAATGAAAAGTGGAAATACGATTTTTCGCCTTTAGACGAAGAAATTGGCGGTTATGTGAGTACATTTTATAGCAAAGCCTACATCAGACATTTATTTGTAGCCGAAGAAATTTTGGGTATGCAGATAGCAAGTTTGCAAAATCTTTCTTTCTATTTGTGGCTCGTAGGGCAAGCCAGAGAACAAATTATTGCGGGTAATTACAAAGAATGGAAAGATAAAATGGTGAAACAAGTGATGCAGAGATTGTAAACCGTTTTACGTTTAGTTAATATTTAAACTACCCCCACAAGTTAGGGACAATTAGTTTTGTTTTTTTATGACCTCACCCCCAACCTTTCCAGCTCAGCTGCCTCTCCAAATGGAGAAGGGCTGGGGTGAGGTCATTTTTATCGAAAATTAATCTACTATAACTTCTTCATTTTGAATACTTTGCAGCAATTCAAACAAACTATTGATTTTCCCTTCTAAGGTAAAATACTTGTTTACCACAATCACTTTTTGAGATTTTAAGACACAACAGCCCGACTTAAAGTTTCCTTTCTCGTACCGCACCGTATAACCCAAACCTTGTAGCTGGGCTTCTAATTTCTCCAAAAAATTTTTTGTGTATTTGATAGTCATAAAACAATCCCAATAATAGCTTATGTTGTTCAATCATATTAATCTTTTACCCTTTCCAATGTTTTTCCCAAATATCAGGACGGCGTTGTTTTGTGCGTTGTTGTGCTTGTTGGAAACGCCAATCGTCTATTTTTGCTTCATGCCCCGACAATAAAACCTCTGGCACTTCCATTCCTTCAAACACCGCAGGACGAGTATAAACAGGTGGAGCTAACAAATGGTCTTGGAAAGAATCTGTAAGTGCCGAAGTTTCATCAGATAAAACATTGGGTATCAACCGAATAACGGCATCTGCGACTACGGCTGCTGCCAATTCTCCGCCAGACAACACATAATCTCCAATACTAATTTCTTTGGTAATAAACTGTTGGCGTACTCTTTCATCTACGCCCTTGTAATGCCCACACAAAATCATCAAATTTTTTTGCATGGAAAGTTGGTTCGCCATACCTTGCGAAAACTGTTCGCCGTCTGGAGTCATGTAAATAATCTCGTCATAAGTCCTTTGGCTTTGCAAATTACGAATACACGCAGCTATAGGCTCTATCATGAGTACCATACCAGCCCCACCCCCAAACGCATAGTCATCTACTTGCTTGTGCTTATTGACCGAATACTCTCTAAGGTCATGTACTACTACCTCCGCCAAACCTTTTTGGTAGGCTCTTAGTAAAATAGAATGACTAAACGGACTTTCCAATAATTTAGGAACACAAGTAATAATATCTATACGCATACATGAAGGAATTGAAGAACTACAAAAAGCTAAATCAAACAAGATGAGTAGCCATATTTCTACAAATTTGCACGATTATTTTTGTTATCCCTTTATTTTTATTCACAAAAATCAATGATTTTTCAATTCAATTTGTATATTGCACATTATCATAACCCATTACCCTTATGTCTGCCAGAAAATATCAAAATGTAATGCTCATCGATGATAATGAGATAGATAACTTGATTAATCAGAAAATGGTGGAAGCTGCGGCTATCACTCAAAATATCTTTACTCATTCAGGAGCAAAAAGTGCTATAGAGTTTTTAAGAAATGCAGAAAAATTAGCGAAGGCGGCGGCGAGTTTACTCCCAGAAGTTATCTTTTTGGATATAGATATGCCTTTGATGGACGGTTTTCAGTTTTTAGACCAATTCGACAAACTAAGTGCCGAAACGAAGAAATACTGTAGAATTGTCATTCTTACATCTTCTATCAATCCACAAGATATGAACAAAGCCAAGTCATACCCGTATGTGAAAAAGTTTTTGAATAAACCTCTTAATCAAGATGCACTAAAAAGTTTAGATGTCTAATACTGCATCATTTTTATAACTATTCACACCAGCACTTTTTTTAGTTACTATATTCTAAGCATTTAGCCCATTCACGTTTTAAAGTTTATTCAACGATATTTTAACGAAAAAAGATAGCATTTTGAAAGTTATCCTAACTCTCAAAAAACTATCTTTTTCTTTTATCTCAACTATTTTTATACCAATTATAAAAAGTATTTAATTCAATGCGTAAAGATGTCATCTTTTGTAAAAACAGTAAAATTGTACGATTTTATACTCGTAAAAAGATGACATCTTTGAACTATCTTTGATTTATAATTAGTGTTATCTCAATAAAAACTTCAAACGAACCACCTCAGCATTAGTCAAATGCCTCCAGCTACCTCTTTCCAAGCCTTTTTTGGTTAATCCTGCATAAGAAATTCTGTCTAATCTCTCTACCTCATAGCCCAAATGATTGAACATACGGCGAACAATGCGGTTTTTACCACTATGCAAAGTTACAGAGATGTTCAGGTAATCAGATGTAAGCACCTCTAAGCTATCAAATTTAGACACACCGTCTTCCAATTCTACACCTTCCAAAAACTTGCTGAGTTCCTCCTCTGTAATTGGTTTGTCAATCGTAACGTAGTACGTTTTTTTGATATTAAAAGAAGGATGCGATAATTTGGCAGCCAATTTTCCATCATTAGTCATAATCAGTAAGCCTGTAGTGTTTCTGTCCAGCCTACCCACAGGGTAAATCCGAACATCATCGCCTACTTGCTTTACAAGATTCATCACCGTCTTACGTCCTTCGGGGTCATCTGTTGTCGTGATATGGTCTTTGGGTTTATTCAACAGAATATAAACGGGTCTTTCACGACTTAATAACTCCCCCATGTACCGCACCTCATCGGTAGGCTTGACTTGGTAGCCAAGTTCTTTCATCGTTTTGCCGTTTACTGTAACTTGCCCATTTTCAATCAATTTATCAGCTTCTCTACGAGAACACACCCCTGCATTTGCAATAAAACGGTTCAGACGTACCAAACCATTTACTTCTTTTACCTCAAAATCTTCGGTGTTGTTTTTGCGGTTAAAAGGCTTTTTATTGTCAAAATTGCTGGTTTCTTGGCGGTTATTGCGAGTAGATTTGGTTTTATCTCTAAAATTGCGTTGGCTGGTTTCCTCCGTAAAACCCAAATCTTCGCCATCACTCAACAAAGATTTCAACTCCAAATCGTCATCATTGTTGTAGGTTTTCTTGCCTCCAAAGTCCTTTTTCTCTCCAAAATTGCGTTTCTCTCCGTAGTTGCGTTTTTCGCCATAACCGCCACTTTTTTCTTCGCCAAAGTTACGTTTTTCGCCATAACTGCGTTTCTTAAATTCGCCGTTATTGTCGTCTTTGTTGGTACTTTCGTTGCTGTTATTGCCGAAATTGCGTTTGCCGTAGCTGCGTTTTTCGCCATAACCGCCACTTTTTTCTTCGCCAAA
>CANGYA010000142.1 GCA_947457925.1 Cytophagales bacterium
AAAAACTTATAGTGAAACTAATTTTTTTCAAAGAAATAAGTTTGATTGTCTTCAAGAAGCTCTATAAAGATGACATCTTTTAGAAAGATGTCATCTTTATAGAGCTTCTTGAAGACTACGTATAACAATTCATAGCACGACACTATCAACCACTGCCAAGGGTTTGTTTTTGGAACTTTACAATTAATACTCCACAGGCAAACCAGCCAACGCCAAGCCTTCAAAACCACCAATGTTATAGACTTTGGTAAAACCATTTGCCAGCAAAATTTCGGCAGCTTTTCCACTTCTTGCCCCAGACCTACAGTACAAATAGTAGGTTTTATCGGGTGAAAAAGTAGGAACAGCAGCTAGAAAATCTCCCGCCAAAAAATCTATGTTTTGAGAACCTTGTAGGTGTCCCGCCTCATATTCGGCAGGAGTACGTACATCTAATAATTCGCCTTGTTCGGCTTGCATTTGGGCTGCTGCCTCGTGTGCAGGAATGTTAATGACTTGCATATCAGTTATCAGTTTTAACTTTAAACCTATAAGGTTTTTGAAACCTTATAGGTTTAAATGGGTTAATTAAATTTCTTCCATATAATTCAAATCTTCATCAAAGGTTTCTTTCATGCCCGACAAACACCAAAACGCCACGACCAATGAAAAAACACCAATAGCCATTGCCCCATACAACAAACCTAAATGGGCTTTGGCAAAAGTGAACAAGGCGGTAAGAGGAATTAACGAACCTCGTGCAAAATTGGGTACGGTAGTCGTAACCGTAGCCCGAATATTTGTTCCAAATTGTTCGGCTGCTATAGTAACAAAAATTACCCAAAAACCCACCGAAAAACCCAACAAACCACACAATAAATACAATGTAGGTAGGTTAATGCCATGTGCATTCAGGTACGTACCCACAACAATAGCATCTAAAAGTAAAAACAAAGCCATGACACGCAACCTACTCCGTAACAACTGACTGATTAAGCCACTTGCCAAGTCGCCAATGACCAAGCCACCATACGCAAACATAATTGCCGTACCTGTGCTAATACTTTCGTGGGGCAAACCCAACGCCTCGCCAAATTCAGGGGCAAAAGATACCAAAATTCCAATCACAAACCAAGTAGGTAAGCCCACAAAAACACAACGCAAATATTTGAATAGCCGTTGGCGGTTGGTAAATAATGCTAAAAAGTCGCCACTACTTACTTTATGTTCTTTAACAGCCCCAAACATTCCCGATTCATGCACACCAATTCGCAAAGCCAACAGTGCCATGCCCAAACCGCCACCAATGAAATAACAAGTTCGCCAGTCGAAATGTTGGGCAATGAAACCCGCAGCCAAAGCCCCTGTTAAGCCGACTGTAGCCACTATCATTGTGCCATAGCCTCTTTTTTCTTTGGGCAAAACTTCGGCAACTAAGGTAATGCCAGCCCCCAACTCTCCCGCCAAACCAATGCCCGCAATAAACCGCCAAGTTGCATACGCCGTTACAGTTTCTACCATGCCATTCACGATATTTGCCAAAGAGTACAAGAAAATAGAACCAAAAAGTACAGAAAGTCGTCCTTTTTTGTCGCCCAAAACACCCCACAAAATACCCCCTACGAGCATACCCAACATTTGCATATCCAATAGCAAAAGTCCTTTGTCCAGCAGTTCTTGTTTATCTGTAATACCTATTCCTTTTAGGCTCTGAATCCTGACGATACTAAATAAAATAAGGTCGTAAATATCTACAAAGTAGCCCAGTGCTGCCACAATGACGGCAGGGTTTATCAGTCTTGTATTTGTCATGGGTTGAAGGTTAAGGTTAAAATGCTTTGCAAATAGCTAAAAAAAAGTAATTTTGCCTTATCAAAATCCAATAATCTTTATGAGAAAGTTCACCGTAAGCTGTTTAGCTATTTTTTATACCATAGGCTTGTTTGGTTGTGGCAGTACGCCAAAACCAAGCACCACCAGCACCAATACCACCAGATACAATGATGATTTGGCGGTGTATCGTCAAAAATTCCCTGCTCCGCCTGCCATTACGCCCATAACGGCTACACAAACAACTACGACCACTACTCACAATACACCGACAACACCAACTACAAATACTACCAATACCGCCAATAATTCGAATCCACCTACGCAACACCAAAACGCAGCTATGGACAGTTTGCTAACGGCTCTGTACGAGGCAAATAAGTCTGTAAAATCTGTGCAGGGCTATCGTATTTTGGTGTATTCGGGTACGGATAGAGAAGAAGCCGAAAGAGTAAAAGGCACATTAGACGTAAAACTGCAAGAACGTAGTGAAATGGGCTACGACAAACCGAACTTCAAGGTAAGGGTGGGCAGTTTTGTGCAGAGATTAGAAGCCTACAAAACCTTAGTGAAAGTACATAAAGAATTTCCTAATGCTATCTTGGTCATAGACAAAATCAATATAGAGTCAAGAAGGCGTAGATAAAATGCTAAAACATTTTACTAATTTATTTGTTTTAAGAATTAAATTACTTTTTAGAACTATTAGAGGTTATTAAAATTCTGTAGCATAGACTTTAGTCTGTGTATTAATTATTTGATTAGCAATATATTACAGGCACAGACTAAAGTCTATGCTACAAGCATTACGACCTTCAATTAGTTGTTTTTATTTGTACTTTTACCAAAGCTATTAAATTTCCTTTTACAAAATGCTACTGCCTTACGCCTTCATTCGGCTGTTCATTGCCTTTGCTGTGGGTATTGTTGCGGGTACTTATGCCCCCGCCTTTCATACAGAAAGTACCCTTCTTGTTTTCAGTGCTATTTTGGCGTATTTGTGCCTACATTTACTCACCAGCAATACGTTTAAACGCAAAAATGCCTTTGCTTTGGCAGTCATGGCTACGGTTTTAACGGCACTTTTCGGCTATGTTTATACCCTGCACCGCACCGCCAAATTTGCCCCTACGCATTTGTTAGCTTACAAAGACAGTTTGCAGTATTACGAAGTAGAATTGACTTCGGAACTCAAAAAAACGACCAGAGGCGACAAAGCCGAAGCCACTATTTTAAGGGTTTGCACAGATACGACAGGGCAGCAATGGCACTACGCCACAGGCAAAGTGATGTTGTACTTTGAACAGCTCGCCAGAGATACTATTCCCATAGACTATGGTACTCGGTTGATTATCAAGGGTTTTCCTACGGATATTCCTTCGCCCATGAACCCCGATGAGTTTGACTACCATAATTATATGTCAAACCTGCAAATTTATCACTACCACTTTTTGCAGCTAAGAGATTACGCATTGATAGACCGCAGTACACCAAATTGGGTGCAATATTGGTCTATTACTTCCAGAAAATATTGTGATAAAGTTTTTAAAACCTACATTAAAGACCAAGAAAGTTACGGCTTGGCAGCAGCTTTGGTGCTGGGCATCAAAGAAAATTTGACAGACGAAATCAAAAACACCTATTCTAACAGTGGCATCATGCACATTTTGGCGGTGTCGGGTATGCACGTTACGCTGTTGTTTGCCATTATTGGGTTTGCTTTTAAGCCTTTGGAGAAAAAATACCCCAAATGGACACCCTTTATTTCGCTGTTTTCTTTGGTGCTGTTGTGGTTCTATGCCTTCATTACAGGTTTGTCTGCATCTGTGTTGCGGGCTGTGGTCATGTTTACATTGTTACTCATAGCCAAATTGATAGACCGTAAGTACAACATTTACAACGTATTAGCTATGGCAGCTTTTGTGATGTGTCTGTTAGACCCTTACATTTTGTTTGATGTGGGTTTTCAGTTGTCGTATTTGGCGGTGTTGGGTATTGTGTTTTTTCACCCTTTTATCAGTCGGTTATACGTCCCCAATTATCCTACAAAGGCGGTTTGGGTAAGCAAATGGGCGTACCGTTGGGGACAAGTGCGGTATTACTTTATTAATAATGCGTGGACAATTTTGGCGGTGTCTGTAGCTGCACAAATCACGACTTCGCCTATTGGTTTATTGTACTTTCACCAGTTTCCCAATTATTTTTTAGTGGCAAATTTAATAGCTATTCCACTTTCTACAGTAGTAATGTATTTGAATTTGCTACTTTTATTACTAAGTGGTATTGCAGATTTTATAGGTATTTTCATAAATTTTGGTGGTTTTTTCAACTATTTGCTTGAATGGATAGGTTGGCTTACCGAAAAAATGATTATTTTCTTGAATTATTTGGTGAGTTTTATAGAAAAAGCCCCATTTTCTATTACCACAGGGATTCATATTACGGCTTGGGAAACTTGGGCTATTTATGCCATGATTATCGTATTTATCTTATTTTTTTACCAAAAAAAATTATACTATTTCGGCATAGCTACCTTGCTATTGTTGGGAATTTGTGTGAGCCAAGTCATTGAGTTTTCAGACCAATACCACCAACAACAAATACTGTTTTACCAAACACCCAGAGCCACTGCCGTAGAGTTTACAGACGGCAACAAAGCCTATTTTATGGGGCATGAAGACTTGTTGCTCAATGCACAAAAAATTCGTTTCCACACCTACAACACCCAATACCAAAGAGGCATACAAGACCTACATTATTTGCCTGTGGAAGACAGTTTGCAAATTGCGAAGACATTAGTAGTTGCTACGGAGGCAGCAAAATACCGTTTGTTTTGTTTCAGGGGCAAAAAATTGGTGCATATTCGCCAAAAAATGTGGCTCAATGAAATTCCTAAGGCAGATTTTTGGCTGATTAGTGGCAATGCTTTTCCGAAAATCTCTAAAAAATATTTGCCCCAAACCAAACCCTCTATGATTATTATAGACGGCTCGAATAGTCTGCGAACAGCCCAACGGTTTACCCAAAAAATGGATAGTTTGCAGTTCCCGCACCATATTACAGCAGTAAAAGGGGCGTATTTGAGTGAAATTCGGTAGTAAAATTAAGTTTTGTAACTGCCAGGGAGGTTGTTTTTAGGCAACTTTTTAGAGGCTATGAAAGTTTGTATCATAGATTTTAGTTCAATACTGTTCGGCTATGGGTATAAAATTGTAAACTTTAAATGATTTGATAATCAATTAATTATGTCTTAAAAATGTCTTAGCAGTTCCACTGCGGGCAAAATATGTCGTTGCCCACAATGGAATTGCTATGGTACTTAGGCAGCCCCACTAAAAACCACTGTTCTTAGCTGAACAGTATTGGACTTTAGTTCATGTAAAAGCATTTTCCTAAACGGACTAAAGTCTGTTCTTCAGTTTTAGGGGGTAAAGTTTTATTTTGCTTGCTACTATCTCTAAATTTTGTGATACTATCGTAAATTTTGTTAATCGGAGGGGCTTTATTTTTTATTTGTGTCCTGAAAAGATAATTTTGTAACCAACATACAAGATGGTGGAGAAAAACTCTTGTCAATGCTTGTGTCCCAGCTTTTGGTTACGTCATGAAAAACTTTTTATATTTATTCTTTTCGCTGTATCTTTTTGTATTTCAACTACATAGCGTAGCAGTGCAGGCTTCGGGTAAAGTGCCTACTAAGTCTTTGGAACTGATATTGAGAGATACGACCAAGAAAACAAAAGATAGCCTTAAAACTTTGTTGCAGCCCCGCCGAGATATAGAAACTACGGTAAACTACCAAGCCAAAGACTCTATCCGTTTCAAGGTGAGAGAACAGATGATTTATATGTTCGGAGGTTCTAAGGTGGAGTACGGAAAAATAGCCTTAGAAGCCGAAACTATAGACATGAATTGGAAAACCAATTTGGTAAAAGCCAATGGTAAATTAGACACGACTACCAATAAAATGATGGGGCAGCCTGTCTTTACAGACCAAGGGCAAAAGTACAACATAGACGCAATGACCTATAACTTTAAGACTAAAAAAGGGGTCATTACGGGGATTCGTACTAAACAAGACGAGGGTTTTGTGGTAGGTGGTAGAGTCAAGAAAATGCCTGAAAATGAGATGTTTGTCAATCGGGGCATCTATACCACTTGCGATTTGCCCCACCCACACTACGGCATTCGGGCAAGGAAAATGAAAGTTATTCCCGACAAAGCCACCGTAACAGGTCCTTTTAACTTAGAAATAGAAAGTGTGCCTTTGCCTTTGGGCTTTTTGTTTGGTATGTTTCCGCAGCCCAACCGCAAAAGGTCTGGTTTGGTCTTTCCGCAATACGGAGAAACACAAACCAACGGCTTTTTCTTGCAAGACGGAGGTTTGTACGTAACTATCAAAGACAGATTTGACATAGCTTTATTGGGCGAAATTCACTCAAAAGGTCGTTGGGGTTTGCGTATGCCTATAAACTACTCGAAACGGTATGCTTATACGGGTAACGTGAATTTGAGTTTGTTGCGGTCTTTCCAAGAGGTAGATGGTAGAACTACGCCCACAGCCACTACAGACTTTAGAGTTACGTGGTCGCATACGCCACAGACGAGAGGCACAGGACGTTTTTCGGCAAACGTAAACTTTGGTACAAACAGTTCTACCCGAAACATGATGTTGCCGGGTGGTAATCCCCAAACTTTTTTGCAGTCATCTATCAACTCTAACATCAACTATTCCAAGACTTTAGGCATTTTTAGCTTTGGTATAGCTGTACCTTACAACCAAAATATTATTACAAAAATCATTACTGTAACGCCTAATGCAAATATTAGCATGAATAGGGTGTATCCGTTTAAGTCTTTTGCAAAACCGGGTAGTAAATCTTTGTTAGCTCAACTAAACATTGGTTACAACGGTACGGTACAAAGTAATTTTGGCAATTTAGTGCCTCGTACTATAGTGAACAATGTAGTGCGAAATGATACGGTGAGTTTTGAGCCAGCCAATTTCAACCGTATCTTTGATAATGCTCAAATCAGTGCTAAACACAACGTGCCTATTAGTACTGCAACGACCATTGCGAAGTTTTTTACATTGAGTTTGAACTTCAACTACAGCGAAACATGGTATTTGGAAAGATACCAATACGGCAACGGTACGGTAAATCTGCCTCGTGATGCCAAATTAGACAATTATAGGTTCAATAATGGTGGTAACATCAAGATAGATACCATTAAGGAGTTATCTCGTATGTACGACTATTCTACGTCTGCCAGCATAAATACTCGTTTGTATGCTACTTACTTTATGAAAGGGCGTGTAGAGGCTATTCGTCATACAATGGCACCCAATATAGGTTTTTCTTATACGCCAGATTTTGGTAGTGCTTTATTTGGCTTTTTCCAATTAGCCCCTACAGACTCTACGGGACTTCGTTACCAAAGGCGGGCGGTGTTTCCTACTTTTGCGGGTTCTCCCCGACAAGGCATGAGTGGAAATATTACCTTTGGATTGGATAACCAATTAGAAATGAAACTACGCCCCAGAGAAAGTGATACGGTAAAGACTGCCCGTAAAATTACATTGATAGACAACATAGGCTTCACAGGAAGTTATAATTTAGCAGCAGACTCTATGCAGTTATCGCCTATCGGGATTTCTGCACGTACTACCTTGCTCAAGAAGATTAACTTAAATATGTCTGCCACTTTAGACCCGTATGCACATATTTCTGCCCCTGTACGTACAAATGCTACCAACCAAACACCTCCCGACAACCATATTAACCCCAGAACTGTATATCCGCCATTTTATAGGTCGAGGCATTACGCATGGGAAAAAGGACAAGGAATCGGTAATCTTACGACTGTAACCATAGGTTTTGGTACAAATTTGAATCCTAAAGCTGCCCAAAAGCAATACAAAGCTAAAACCCCCGACCAACAAAACGAAGTTGATTTTATTAATCGTAACCGACATTTATACATAGATTTTGAAATTCCTTGGAGTTTGAATGTTAATTACAACCTAAATTACTCTAAAATGGGCTTTGCAGATGCTCAAATAACCCAAACGATGAACTTTAATGGAGATTTTAGTTTGACCAAAAAATGGAAAGTAACTTATACGTCTGGTTGGGATTTTAAAGCTAATGAATTGACTTTTACACAATTTACTATTGCCAGAGATTTACATTGTTGGCAGATGAATGTAACTTGGATTCCCTTTGGACCTCGTACAGGTTTTACGTTTGACATCAACGTAAAAGCTGCTACACTAAGAGATTTAAAATTAAGTCGTAGAAATAATTGGTATTATCGGTAAAAGTAGTACTTTAGATACGTGTGTGAATAACATAAAACCTCCTAATTACTATGAAACAAAACAATGCTTTTACTTTTTGCATACAACTACTTTTTTTGTCGTTTTTTACAGTACCTATTTTTGCACAAACAGACACTCTTAAACAGCCAATGAACCGTTTGGGTGTTCCCGAAGTCATTACAGGTAAGGCAATCATAGAAGAAAAAGTAATTGGAGCAAGTCGTTCTGTTCGCAAATTAGAAGATTTGCCTGTTACGGTGTATATCATCAGCCAAGAAGACATACTCAAAAATGGTTATACTACGCTGACAGACGTGCTTAAAATGGTGCCGGGTATTCGGGTTTCACAACCGGGTAATGGTGTGAATGGAGAAACTTTTTTGATGCGTGGCTTAGAAGGAAATACCTATACAAAAATTTTATTGAACAACCTACCTATACAACCTACCGTAAGCAGCACTTTGTCTATTGGTGAGCAGTTGCCCATAGCCCAAGTGGAAAGAATAGAAGTCATTTATGGTTCGGCTTCGGCGGTGTACGGTGCAGATGCGATGGTGGGGGTCATCAATATCATTACAAAAGGCACACAAAACTCTACCTTTGCCAATGTCAATGCTGTAGTAGGAGATTATGGCTATCGTCATGTTAATTTTATGGCAGGAGGTAAAATTGGGCGTGATAAAAACATCATACAATACAGTTTTTTTGGGAATCAAGGCAGTAGGCAAAAATTAAATATTACAGATGGCGAATACCAAAAAGTATTTAGTCCTATTCGCAGTGAAGACTTAGGATTATTTGACAAGTCTGATACAGAAATCGTAGAGTATTTGCGTCAAAATCCCAACCCAAACTTAGAAAATAGATTACGTTTTGGTTTCCCTTTCTATCAAGGTACGGCATTAAACGCCACCTTGAGTGATATGCCCCAAGAGAGTTATTTATTGGCAGGCAATATCAAGTATAGGAACTTTCAGTTGAGTTATTATGATATGTACCGTAGTTCACATTCTTCTTTAGGCAGACAACCCTTGTTTTTTGGTTATCAAGATGAAGGGAATAGAATCATGGAAAAAACACAAATTATTGCCTTAAATTATACCAAATCTTGGGAAAAACTCACTGCTACTGCTAATATAATGTACCTAAGACACCGTTACAATCCGCAGTCGTCTATGGCTACTAATTATACAAACTTAGGTAAAAGTTATGTTTTTCAAGCCTCAGATGATTTGTTTGCAGAAGTTGTATTGAATTATAATTTGACTAAAAAATGGGAACTAACAGGTGGAGTTTCTTACAAAGTTGCCAGTACCTTGCCTACTACCAATGATTTACGACAACCTTTTGATACAGACGAGTACAGACCATTTACCAATTACCAACCTAAGCCAGATAGTATATTTGGTAATTTTGGCTACAATCCTACGATTGTGAATAACTTTGGAACTTTTGCACAAGCCTATTTCAGTAGCCAACGGTGGAATATTGTGTTAGGTTGGCGTTTTGATTCTCCGTCTAATTATGATGCAAGGTCTTACCAACGCATTGCTGTTTTATATAAAACTTCGCCAAAAACCTCTATTCGTGTGTCAGGAGGTTATGCTTTTAAAGCACCTTCGCTAACTACTGCCTACCAATCAGTAGCCATACAAGATTTACATTTCGATTCTTTGTTGCAAAGACCTGTAGCTACAGGCAAGATACTCTACCAAGTCTTGCCTAATCCAAATTTAGACCCAGAGGAAAGTGCTGGGGTAGATATTGGTTTCAGATATGCAATAAACTCTACTACTTATATAGACATTGTTGGATTTACTAATGTGGTAAAC
This sequence comes from Cytophagales bacterium, assembly GCA_947457925.1. Classification (GTDB taxonomy): domain Bacteria; phylum Bacteroidota; class Bacteroidia; order Cytophagales; family Thermoflexibacteraceae; genus JAAFKA01. The sequence goes on from CANGYA010000142.1 coordinate 9,964, forward strand.
AACCTTATCATAGCTTCTACAGACACTATTTTGCCTAATGACCCTCGTTTTCCTAAATCAGTCCCTAATGTAGCTCGTACTTTTAAGAACAATAATAATACACAATCATTTTTGACTGGTTTGCAAGTGGTGGCAAGGGCTAAAAATATTGTTCCTGCTATTCAGTTGCAAACTAACTTTTCATATACTTTGCAAGTAGGGGTTGAGGTATTTGATGAAAAACTACAGGAAATTAACCAATACCGCCAAGTACCCGTACATACTTTGCAATGGAGTATTGGTATGAATTTGACTAAAAAATGGTACATTAACTTTGAAAATGTAGCCATGACAGGTTGGTATCGGAGGTACATACCAAATGTGCAGACTGACCTTGACCAACAGTTTATCAATGGTTACTATACTTTAGACTTTCTAAGTCGTTATCAGTTTAACAAAAATTTAGGTGCTTATTTAAAAATTGTCAATGTTTTTGATACAAAATACGGTGGTTTAAGTGCCACAGGTTTAGATGTAGATTTACATTATATGCCACAGTTGGGCAGGAATATACAGTTTGGCGTGTCGTTTCAGTTAGAATAAGGCAGTAACTTATAAAAAATTATGGTAGTGCTTACAAAGTGTTAATAGCATTTTAAACTTTCCAAGTCTTTTAGACTTGGAAAGTATTTTTAGTTTTATGTATCAATACTTTTTGATAACTACCAAAATTCTAATTAAAAATTTACCAATTAAAATTGTGCATTAGCATTTATGTTATTAAAACAAAAAGTCTTATTTTTTTTCACTGTATTCATGTTCTTAGGAACTATGAAGCATAGTGTTTTTGCCCAAAATATAGATAGTTTGTTACAAATGGCTCGTCAAGAAAAACAACGCAACAATTCGCCTGTTGCCTTACGCACTTACCTCCAAGCCATTAAACTATTAGAAAAAGAACAAGACAAAAACCCAACGGTAGCCAAAAATAAATTAGCCCCTTTATACATAGAAATTGGGCAGATTTATGAGCAAAGCAAACTGCACGACAACGCCCTTACGTATTATCGCAAGTCTGTGAATATAGACGAAGTACCTTCTACCAATGAATTGATAGCCAATGGATTGCAAAAAAAGCAGCAACATGACGAGGCTCTGGAGGCATATCAAAAAGCATTGCGGAGCTACCAAAAAGAAAAAAAGTACAATGCCATTATTCGCAATTTATCTCAAATTGTAGAGTGTTACCAGCAACTCAAAAAATACAAAGAAGCCTTAGAATATGCCAGTGAGATAGTAGAAATGGCTAAGTTGAACAAAGATGCCCAAAATGAATTAGTGGCGTTGAACAATATTGGTTATATCTACCGTTTTTTGGGCAATTACGGTAAGGCGTTGGATTACCTCAATAAAGTATTGCAGTTGCAAAGGCAGATGAAATTCTCTGAACAAGAACAAGTTATCACATTAGTAAACTTGGGTGTGGTATCTCAAAATATAGGCAATTATAGCAATGCGTTGGCGTATTTGTTAAGGGCTTTGCAGATTGTAGAACAAAGTAAAAATCAATTAGAAATAGGAAAAATTAGAGATTTAATAGCCGTTGTTTACCTGAATAACAAAGACATTTACAATGCCGAATTTTACAATGATTCTTCTATTGATTTGGCAGAAAAAATAAAAAATCCCAACTTATTACAAGCTGTTTACAAAACAAAATCTGATATTTTACAAGCAAAAGACAATTATCAGGAGGCTCTCACGTTTTACAAAAAACATCTGAACCTTCGTGATTCTCTCACATTGGCAGAAACTATTGAACAACAACAACTATTGCAACAACAATTTGCGGTAGAAAGAGATGAAAAAAATGCTTTAGACGCAATAGCCAGCGAAGAAGCCCGCAAAGCAGCCTTGCAACAACTTCAAAATGAGGTAGAAAAGCAAAAATTGGCAATGGAAAAGCAATTAGAAAGCCAAAGAGCAGATGCCGAAAAAGTAAAAGCCTCGCAAGAAAAACAACGTGCCGAAAAAGAAATTGCCGAAAAAGAGTTGAAAATTTTGAAACAACAAAGAGAGGCAGAACAGAGAGAAAGGCAGTTTTTGGAATTAGAAAAGCAAAAGGCTTTACAAGAATTGGAGTTGGAGAGAAGAAAGGCACAAGAACAAGCCACACAACGCCAAGTAGCCCAGTTGCAACAAGAAAAAGAAATTCAGGAACTAAAATCACAAAGGCAGGAGTTGGCAGTGCAGAAACAAGCCCAAGAAAATCGGTTATTGTATGCGGTTTTGGCATTTATTCTATTGTTAGCAATTATTTCGTTTTTTATTCTACTGAATATTCGCAAGAAAAACCGCCTATTAGCCCAACAAAAAGACGAAATTGAGCTAAAAAATGCGGAGTTGGAACAAACACAGGAAGAATTGAAGTCGCAAAGAGATACTTTAGAACTAAAAACGGGAGAGTTAGACTTGGCTTACACGAATATCAAGGCAAGTATTACGTATGCTAAACGTATTCAGACGGCTATTTTGCCACCACTAAGTAATATTCAAGCTTATTTGCCCGAAAGTTTTGTATTTTTCAAACCCAGAGATATTGTAAGTGGAGATTTTTATTGGTTTAGTCCTACTTCGCCAACAACTTGTGTGATAGCTGCGGTAGATTGTACAGGGCATGGCGTACCGGGTGCTTTTATGAGTATGATTGGTGACTCTTTGTTGAACCAAATTGTAGAAGAAAAACGGATTACTTCGCCAGACCTTATTTTGGCAGAACTGAATAAAGGTATTAAAACTTCTCTCCGAAAAGGAGAACAAGATGCCAAAGATGGTATGGACATGGCAATTTGTTGGGTAGATAAATCTCAACAGTTGATAGAATTGGCGGGTGCTATGAACCCCGCTTGTATTGTCCAAAACGGAGAATTAAGAGAGATAAAAGCCGATAAAGTACCAATAGGTGGCGACAACGCAGATGGTTTTGTTTATACCAAACATACGATAGACTGTAGCACGCCTACGACTGTTTACTTATATTCAGACGGTTTCCAAGACCAATTTGGTGGCGAGCAAGGCAAAAAGTTTTTGGTCAAAAGGTTTAGAAGCTTATTGGCAGACATACACACATTGCCCATGAAAGAACAACAAGCCCAACTGCAACACACTATAAAAGACTGGATGGGCAAGAAATACTCACAAATAGATGATATTTTGGTGATAGGATTCAGACTATAATTTTATTTACCACAAGCTCACTAAGTTGAAAACTTGTATTCTTGTGGTAAATGAAATTAGATAAATACAATTAAAGAAAATAGCTTAGGAAACGGACTAAAGTCCGTTCTACAGAATACATTGAGTAATTTACGTTAATTATCTTTCTGTGAAACATCATTCTTTTTGCCGTAAAATACATACGTAAACTCTCTGGTATTGCCTGCATTGCCCGTATCTATTTCCATAAAATTCTGGAATTTGTAGGTTTTATTGGCTTCAGAAATATAAGTTTTATCGGCTTTTTTTATCGTAAATTCATTCACCACGTCCACTAACAAAGAAAAACCATCTCCACCCCACTCGTTATTTTTATCATCAATGATATATAAATAGTAATATCTTTCTGCTACTTTTTCTTTGAGCAAGGCTGTTCCGCCTGCCTCTACCGCAAACCAACCTTCTGAAATCCATTTTTTCCCATCTGGGCTATCCGCATCTTTTACCATGTACGCCAATGCTAATTGGACAGGTCTGTCATGTTCATTTCTAAAGCTGAGTTGTCCGTAAGCCAACCAACTTTGGGTAACTAAAAAAAGTAGTAAAAAGATAAATTTTTGCATGATTGTATGTTGGTTATGGTAAAGGTGTTTGAAGGAGTAATTTAATTTTAGTTACAAGCTACTAAATATATTTTAAATTTTTAGCAATAAGTAAGATTTTCAATATTATCGTAGTTTTTAACTGATTTAGCTTGTGTTAAAAGCAAAAAGATGTAA
>CANGYA010000143.1 GCA_947457925.1 Cytophagales bacterium
TGAAACTAATTTTTTTCAAAGAAATAAGTTTGATTGTCTTCAAGAAGCTCTATAAAGATGACATCTTTTAGAAAGATGTCATCTTTATAGAGCTTCTTGAAGACTACGTATAACAATTCATAGCACGACACTAGAAAAGATGAAACCTTTTAATTAGACGTTATTAAGATTTTGTAACATAGACTTTAGTCTGTGTTGTAATTAATTGATTAACAATATATTACAGGCACATACTAAAGTTTATGCTACAGACCTTAATAACCTCTACTCAATCACTAATTTATGTGAAAAACTATGATGAGGCTCAACCGTATTCAGTAATCTCACGATATACGTACCATGTTTTTCCAAATGAAAACTAAGGTCGTGTTGGGCTAAATTTTCGTCTGTATAAACTACTTCGGCTTGCATATTATAGACTACCAATTTGAGATGTGATAATTCTTGTTTGTCTATTTTCAAATATACCGTAGAAAAAGTAGCCGAAGGATTGGGGTAAACCACAAAAGACGGAGGCACTACAACAGTAGTTTCTTTTGCAGAAATATTGCTTAATTTCTTATTTACAGGGCTTTGTGTCCATGCCTTGCCAGTTAAAAATAACAATGTAAAGATAAAAATGATATGTTTTTTCATTGGAATTTCTAAAAGTTGAGTAAACTAAAAATAGGAAATTAGGTAACTAATAGATTTATACGAAATAGTTAGTGTAAAGTTTACACTAATGGCGTTTTTTTCTACTTTTTATATACAAATGATTTTGTAGCATAGGCTTTAGCCTGTGTTTTGGGTACAATGAAAATGAATTAATCGATGCACAGGCTAAAGCATACGCTACAGACTAATCTCTAAATCGTAGCATAGCTTTTTCAAACTTGTCTGGCTATTTTCCTATTATTTTCGTGTACTTTTGCCCCATGCTTACAATCCTTGTCATAGCTATTTTGTCTTTGCCCTTACTGAATTTTGCAGTATGGTTTTTCTTGCCACGCCAATACTACGCCAACTGTGGCTATTGTGCTACGGCTGTTTTGGCTGCTAACTTATTGTTAAGTGCTTTTTTGTGGCAAGATGTATGGCATACGACCCAAAAAATGCCTTTTATTTGGTTCAAAATTTCGGAACAATTAGGTATTTACACTTACATTTATTTAGACAGACTAAGTGCTGGCATTATCTTTTTGGCAAATTTTATTGGCTTTTTGGTGCAACTCTACGCCATTTTTTACTTACAAGGCGACAGACGTTACCACCGTTTTTTTGGTTTATTGGGCTTGTTTATTACCGCCATGCAGGTATTGGTATTAACAGACAATCTACTGATTATTTATGTGGCGTGGGAAGTTGTGGGTTTGTGTTCTTACTTATTAATTAGTTTTTGGTACGAAAAACCCGCAGCCGTTCAAGCTGCTCAAAAAGCCTTTTTGCTCAATAGAGCAGGGGATATTGGTTTTTTGTTGGGCATTGGTTTGTTCATCAAATTGGGTGTAACCATGAGCCTTAGCTTGCAAAGTTTACACAATGCTTCGGCAGCTACACAAGAGAGTTTTGTATTTGTAGCAGGCTTAGTAGGCATTTTGATAGCTTGTTTGGCAAAGTCTGCCCAGTTGCCTTTTTCTACATGGTTGCCCGATGCTATGCAAGCTCCTACGCCTGTTTCTGCCTTGTTGCACGCCGCCACAATGGTAGTAGCAGGGGTATATTTGGCGGTGCGAATTTCGCCAATGTTTCCGCCTTATTTGTCGGAAGCCGTTGCGGTAATCGGCAGTATTTCGGCATTGGTGGCTGCGGTAAAAGCAAGCATAGAAACCCAGCCCAAAAGAATATTGGCGTACTCTACTATTTCGCAGTTGGGTTTGTTGTTTGTGGCGGTAGGTACGCAACAGCCCGCAGTGGTGTTTTTTCATTTATGCACCCATGCCTTTTTCAAAGCTAATTTGTTTTTGACGGTTGGCGTTTTGATAAAAGAAAACACAAAACCAGCCCTTGCCCAACTTACCTTTCTTGCCTATCTCGTTTCGGCTGCAAGTTTGGCGGGTTTGCCGTTTACTTCGGGCTTTTTGTCCAAAGAAGCCGTACTTATGGCGTATTTGTCTGCCCCTACGCACCATTTTATTATCATGGCGTTGGTTGTCTTAACTAACTGTTTAACAGTGTATTATATTCTCCGCCAAGCCTACTTGTTGGCTCTACCGTACCGTTTTGAATGGAAAAAATTTAGTTGGAACTACACACAATTTGACAAAGCAGACAAAACGTATTTGTTGATTTTTGGCATTTTGGCAATGCTTTCTTTGTGGTTGCCTTTTGCTCTTTCGCCTTTTGATACTTTACATTCGGCTTGGGTGGGTGAATTGGCTACGACCTTTGCCCCTGTGCATAACGTAGCTTTGGGTTTGTCTGTAATGGCGTGGTGTGTGGGTGGCGGTTTGGCGTATTGGCACTTAATCCTTCGCAAAGGAAAAGCACCTTTTTGGCTTTACAAATTATTGACTACCAATTATTTACAACTATTTTATGAATGGATTTGGAAAAACGTATTCATCAAAAACAGTGTACGCCTCAAAAATTCCAACAACGACCTTGCGAACTCGGTGGCGTGGATAGATGGGCAGTTTTCGCAGTGGTTTGATAGGTATATAATAGACAAAATCATAGAAACTTTTACGGTGGTGGTGGTGGTTTTGGGAGCTTTGGCTGCATGGTTTGACAAACACACCATAGACGGAGGCATCAACGGTATGGCATGGCTTACGGGCAGTTTGGGCAATAAAAGTAGAACTTTGCAACGTGGCAATATACAAGCCTATATCGTGGGGGTGTTGGTGTGGGTGCTGTGTTTGGCGGTGCTTTGTGGCTTGTTGTTGTTCTATCGGAAGTAATAAAACCCTGCCAAAACCTTATTTATTTAACAGCAATTTTACTACCTATCCAATACTTTTGAGCTAAAATAATTACCTTCGCCCTATGCAACAGCCCACTCTTACTTTACAAATTCGCCCCGATAAATACGAGGCTTTCTTGGCTTTGGTAGCTTTATTGGACTTTGTGGAAGTGGTAGAAAATACGCCACCTTCGCCACAAGACTTTGTGCCTCCTACTCCGCCTTTGTACGACACTGAAAAAACAGCTTTTACAGTGCAAGACCTGCACGCCATAGCTGCCCATTTCCCCAAAAATTATGCGTGGACTTACACAGCCCTCCAAACTTATTTCCCACAAGATTTATTGTTAAGTGTCCAAATTATTCAAAATCAGCTTTTTATCATGGCTTCTCCCAACTTTCACCATCAAGAAATATCTTCAGAATTAGGTTTCCAACTAACAAGTTTTATCAAAAAACACCAGTTGGGTAAATTGGTTTATGCACCATCAGATGTTGTTTTTGATGAAAATAATGTAGTGCAACCCGATATTATTTTTTTGGCAGTAAGCAAGTACCAGCAAATTACTTCGCAAGGCATACAAGGTAGCCCCGATTTAGTCGTAGAAATATGGTCGCCAGCCAATAAAAAGAAAGAAAGAAACCTTAAACATGAACTTTACGCCACCAACGGTGTAACGGAATATTGGCAGATTTTCCCCAAAAAGAAAAAAATTACAGTGGAAGTTTTGAACGAAGCCCAAGAGTATGTACTGTTTTCAAGTGCCAAAGAAACAGGCGTAGTACAATCTAAGGTGTTGGAGGGTTTTGAGGTGGAGGTGAGTAGTTTGTTTGGGGAAACTATAGTACAATAATTTACTTCCAATTCTCAAAATACAACATTGCACCTTCTTGAAAATCCTGTGCTTGTTTTATCAATTTCATTTTACCATTTACCAACTCATATTCATTCAAAAACATTTGATAACCTATCGTGTCCCCCTCTTTGAGTTCTTCAGATGTGGTTAAAGTTATACCACGTTTAACAAAATCTGCTTTGCGATAAATAAAAAAAGTATCGTCATACACCATCTCTAATTGTCTGAATAATTGGAGAGTGTCCTGCTGCCAACGGTAAACTTTTGCCTCCTCTATTCCCATTAACCCGCCATCTGTATAACAAGTAATTGTTTTTGCTATACTGTCCTTGTCAAAAACTAAATCTTTATCTTGAAAACCAGACGAATATAATTCCGTTATTTTTCTAAGCCCTGTTTTAAAGCTACCTCTGTCAAAACCAAAACAATCCACTCTTGACACAATTCTACTTGAAAGACAATGACTTGTGAGCAACAAATCTTTCTGACCATCAAAGTCCACATCAAGCAACTTTGCTTCGGGAATTAACTGATTATCTCCATAGTCGTTGATACTATCCAAAAATTTCCATCGGGGTTGCTGCACCTCAAAAATAAACACTCGAAAATAACTTGTGTCTGTTTCTTTCACCGCCACCAAAGCCAAACGGTTTTTAGTAGTATCAATGGTTTGGATAGATACTTCTATCAATTTTCTTTCACGCATAAATTCTTCATTGAACGAAGTATCTTTGGTAAAAGTCATTTTTTCCAAAACCTGCAACGCACTGTCTAACAAGTGTTTAGTACGAGGCAAGTTCTCTATTTGGAGAGTATTGTTCTGTTGCTGACAAGCAAAAAAAGAGAGCAATAGTAAGAAAGAGATAAGTTTAGTTTGCATAACTATCATTCGATTAGATATTGTTTGGCATAAATTTACAGTAATGAATTGTATAGTTTGTTTTGAGGCTAAAAGAAATATTACTTGCCCTTGTGTTTGTTAAGTAAAAAAATACTCAAGCAAAATCTAAGAATAAACCCTACCTTTGTGCCATGATATTACCAGAAATTTCCGATAAAATACTGCAAAACTTAGGGATTGAGCACCTAACCGAAATGCAAATAGCAACAAGGGCAGCCATCAAAAATCAAAACCAAGTATTGCTCATAGCACCTACAGGTTCGGGTAAAACGTTGGCGTTTTTGCTACCGATACTCGAATTGTTAGACCCTCAACAAAAAAATATTCAATGCCTAATCCTTACGCCTTCTCGTGAGTTGGCAATTCAGATAGAACAAGTTTGGCGAAAAATGGGGACAGGTTTCAAAGCTACGATGTGTTACGGAGGTCATGCGGTGCAAACGGAGCTACAAAGCCTTGCCGTACCACCAGCCTTATTAATTGGTACACCGGGGCGAATTGCAGACCATTTGACCCGAAACAGCATTGATATTAGTCATACGCCTATCTTAGTGTTAGATGAATTTGATAAGTCTTTGTCAATGGGTTTTGAGGAAGAAATGACTTTTATCACAAGTAAATTAGCCGAAGTACAAAAAAAGATATTGGTTTCTGCCACTAATTTGAGCAAAATTCCGCCTTTTGTTGCTTTCAACAAGCCCACAAAAATAGATTTTAGCCCCGACAATGAACAAAACAAAGAGAGTTTGACAGTAAAAACTGTCATGGCGGTTGAAGAAAATAAATTGGACACCCTTGTCAAGTTGTTGTGTTTTTTTGGGGCAGAGGCTACCCTCATTTTTTGTAACCAACGTGAAACAACGGAACAAGTGTGTATGGTTTTGCAAGAAAAAGGCATAGCTGCTGCGTTTTTTCATGGAAAAATGGAGCAACTCCACAGAGAAAAAACATTGGTGAATTTTCGGAACGGAAGTGTTACGTTTTTAGTGGCTTCGGATTTGGCTGCAAGAGGTTTGGACATTCCTGCCGTAAAAAACATTGTGCATTATGAAATGCCGTTCAATGCCGAAGACTTTACGCACCGCAACGGACGTACAGCCCGCATGAATGCAGAGGGAACTGCTTATTTATTATTGCAAAAAAATGAAACTAAAATCCCTTATCTTGAAAAATTACCAAGTACATTCACTTTACCGCAAAAATTGACTTTACCCACCGCACCAAATTGGACGACTATTTATATAAGTGGGGGCAAAAAAAGTAAATTGAGCAAAATAGATATTGTTGGGTTTTTAGCCAAAAAAGGCAATTTAGAAAAAGACGATATTGGACTGATTGAAGTCATGGATTTTATGACCTTTGTGGCTATTAAAAAAACTAAAGTAGCCACTTTGCTAAAAACTGTGCAGACAGAAAAAATAAAAGGCAATAAGTATAAAATTGAACTTGCAAAATAAAAGGACATTCGCCTTCAGGCGAATACATTAACTACTAAGTTCCTAAGTCATTCGCCTGAAGGCAAATATACTTTCATTTCCTCAATATTTTCTTTGTGTTAGCTTATTTGTTTTTTATTATTTTGGTAATAAGTTCTTACCAATTTTCTCGTAAAAGTCCACTAAAAAAGCATTTTTGGTGGGCTTTGTGCCTCAAATTAGGGGCTGGCATTGTCATTAACTTACTTTTTAGACGGTTGTATGGAACATTGGCAGACAGCGAGGCTTTGTTTGAGGCAGCTTGTATGGTAGCCAATAAATGTAAAGAAGACCCTTTGCGTTGGGGTTACTTTTTTTTGCATAGTAACCAACACGACTTTTGGGACTACTACAGTTTATTGAAAGATTGGAGTTTCCAGACTGTTTTTAGTTACAAATTGGTGAGTATCTTGTGTTTATTGGCTCAAAATGATTTTTGGTTGGTCAATCTGTACTGTTCTTGGTTGAGTTTCATAGGTTTTTGGGCTTGTGCCAATGTTTTTTACCAACTGCACCAACGTAGCCTGCCTGTGGTAGTGGCGTTTTTGTGTTTCCCTTCTATGCTTGCGTGGTCTTCGGGTTTGCTCAAAGAAAGTCTTTTGTGGTTTTTAATGGGTAGTAGTATTTACTTGCTGCATCAATTATTGACAAATTTTAAAGTTTGGCAAGCCCCCCCTCCCCAAATAGAACCGTTGAGTGCTATTGTTTTGCCCCACCCCCAACCCCTCCCCACAAGGAGGGGAGTTTGTAAGCTACTGTTTACCACCCCCCCTCCACAAGTGGGGAGGGGCTGGGGGTGGGGTAAATACTATCCATTGTTTTTCAAGCAAATAGCCTTTTTATTCATAGCTTTTTTAGTCTTATTCAAACTCAAATACTATTATGCTGTAGTGCTTTTTGCTGCAGTGAGTATGTATGTAATAGGTATGTATTTGCACCATTATTTGCGGTGGTCTTTTAGTAAAATAGTGGTGAGTTGTGCCGTTGCTTTTGTGGGTTTGTTGGTTTTGGTCAGTCCGTTTCATCAAAACCTACGTTTACAGTATTTTTTTATAGGTTTGGTACAAAATTACCATTACTTGGCTTTACATTCAGACGTAGAAAGTACGACCCATTATACTTTTTTTACGCCAGACATTTGGGGTGTTCTTCGCAATATTCCTCAAGCCTTGTTCGCCAGTTTTTATTCGCCTCTGCCCACAGACACACAAGGTAATCCGTTAAAAATAGCTGCTGCCGTAGAAAATACGGTGTTACTATTGGCTGTTTTGAGCATCAAAATACCTTTCCGACTAACAACAGCCCAAAAAATTTTACTTTTGTCCGTATTGTTATATTGTTTGAGTTTGGCGGTGTTATTGGCATTGGCTACGCCTAATATTGGTACACTTTTACGCATCAAAGTCGGTTTTATGCCCTTTGTGGTGTACGGTATTGTATTGGGGAATAGGTGGGTGAAAGGCTAATTCTTAATTCAATATGAGTAACATTTTTGATGAATACAACATACAGTGCCTAAATTTGGCAAATATTCATAGATAAACAAAAAACAGTGAATATCTGTGTCATCTGTGTTCCCTTAAATAATTCATTATCAATAAATTAGAAATTATACATTTTTTATCACAACCTAAAATATTACTCATAATTACTATAAAGTAATGATAATTAAATAGTTACCTTTTATTTACAAATTTATAATTACCTACTATCTTTGTTTTATTTCTTGTAAAAATGATGTATAAAATAGCTTTAATAGGGGCGGGCAATGTGGCGTGGCATCTTTCCAGAGCCTTAGAAATGGTTGGACACCGTATCACAGAGGTACACAGCCGACAAATAGCCAATGCCCAACTGCTTGTGAAACAACTGTATGATGCTACGCCTACCCAACAACTCAATCTATTGGACACTGAGGCAGACCTTGTACTCATTGCCGTACCCGACAAAGCCATTAGCGAAGTAGTTGAGAAACTGCAAGTACCTGCCGATGTGGTAGTGGCTCATACTTCGGGTACGCAGTCTATAGACTTATTGGCAAAATTTGGGGACAAGGCAGCCGTTTTTTATCCTTTACAGACTTTTACTAAGACCAAACAAGTTGATTTTACACAAGTACCTATTTGCATAGAAGCAAAATCGGAGGCAGCTTTAGACATTTTAGGCGATATTGCCACCAGCCTTAGCGAAGAAGTGTATCAACTTACCTCTGCCCAACGCCAAGTTTTACATTTGTCCGCAGTGGTAGCCTGCAATTTTGCCAATCATCTATGGGCTATTTCAAAGGAAATTTTAGACCAAGCCGACATGGATTTTGACTTGTTGCACCCTCTTATTGTAGAAACTACCGAAAAAGCCCTACAAATGCCCCCAAAAGATGCACAAACAGGTCCCGCCAAACGTGGCGACAAAGAAGTGATACAAAAGCATTTGGAATTGCTAAAAGAAATGCCCCACTACCAAAAAATCTATCAGCTATTGACAGAAAGTATTGTGAGTATGCACCAAGCATAGCTAATAGGAAAGTTGCCTTTAGGCAACTTATTACGGCTATAAATAATTATTTGATAATGAATGTTTTACAAATTTTTCTCACTTGGTGGTCTTATGACCAAGTATTATTTGAGGAGAATTTATAGGCTAAAAATTCGTTTTTATTGGCAAAAAATCGACTATGAATTACTGTTGATATGTGGGAAAAATGTAACCGCAACCCTGAAGATTTGCGGTTACAAAGTGCAGAGAGAGGTAGAATGCAACTGTCTTCTCCACACAATACTAACTTGGTTAAAACTATACTACGAGCATCAAGAGGCTTACATTTTATTACGTAGTTTTTCTATTTGTTCAAGAGATAGACTTGTTATATCTGCAATAAATTGATTATCAACCCCTTTTAAAATTGCATTCTTAGCTATTGTTAGCTTTTCTTCCTCTCTCCCCTCTTTTTTGCCCTCTTTGTGTTGTAAGTCTAAGGAGTTCTCTATATCTCGGTAGTGTTTCAAACTTGCCTCATATTGTTGGCGGTCTTGTGGTTTGTACTTGGCTATTTCTGCTACATTGAACACCTTTTGAAAGGCTTTTTCTTGTAACTCCTTTGGTACAGCATCTAATAAATGTAGATTTTTGAGGACAAACAGCCACTTATCATAATGACTGTTCAGCTCTACCAATGTCTTAGTAAACTTGCTCATTTCCAAGTAAATATATTGCAGTTTTTCAGAAAAAACTACGTTGTTTTCTATGTCATACAACAACACTTGGGTTTTTACGTTTTCGTGTTGCGTCTGTGTAAAAGCAAAATCCATTATTGCAATGGTATAGACACCTTGCCAATTAAAATCCCATTTTCCTCGTTTGGCTTGCTCTTGTATCGCAAAAGTGGAGTAGTAAATACTTCTTTCCTTAAAATACTCTTGTGCTGCTCTTTGTAATTCCACTATAAATTTTTCGCCTTTGTCATTCTCACAATATAAATCAAAAATAGCTTTACGTTCAGACGCAGCCCTGCCCAGTTTCTCCGTTTTAAGATAGTTGATAGAGGTGATATTGCTCTTTTCGGGTAAGAGAGTTTGAATAAAATCAATGAGTAAATCTTTATTTTCTTCTTCGCCAAATATTTTTTTGAAGCCGAAATCAGTAAAAGGATTAATATATTTTTCGGTCATAGTTTCGATGTTTAGTGAGCAAAAATAAAATTTTTTTGGGAGTTTTACAATAAAAAATTGCTTTGAATAAGCTGATTTTGTGGCAGTTTCCCCCGTTGTCCATAGAGTTAGTTGAATGTACTCTACAGACTTTCTGCGAGTGTTGCAGCTTTTTGCGGGGGCTGAGTGTTAGTTTTTGACTTATCTTGCTTTGCTCAAGATAATTTTTTGACTATCTTTGTTTAAACTTGTTTTGTAAGATGATAGCCGAAAAATACATCAACCCTTTCACAGATTTTGGTTTCAAGAAAATCTTTGGCGAAGAAGCTAACAAAGATTTGTTGATAGACTTTTTGAATGAACTACTGACCGACAAAGGCAAAATCATAGACCTTACCTACCTCAAAAGTGAGCATCTGGGGACTACGGAGCTGGACAGGAAAGCCATTTTTGATATTTACTGCGAAACCGACAAAGGCGAAAAGTTTATTGTAGAAATGCAACGTGCTAAACAAGATTATTTCAAAGACCGTAGTTTGTATTATCTCACCTTTCCCATTCAAGAGCAAGCCATTAAAGGCGACTGGAGCTATAAACTCAGCCCTGTGTATTCGGTGGCTATAATGGATTTTGTTTTTGACCATGCCCAGCCCGACAAATTGCTGCATGATGTGTGGTTGATAGACAAACTGACACAAAAAGTTTTTTATGAAAAACTGCGTTTTCTATTTATAGAAATCAAAAAATTTGAGAAAAACTTAACAGACTGCCACAGTCATTTTGACAAATGGCTGTATGTCCTGAAAAATCTATCGAGATTAGACGAACTTCCTGCTGCCTTGCAAGAAGAAATTTTTACTAAGTTGTTTAAGGTTGCCTCCATTGCGAGCTACGACCCCAAACAGTTGCAAGCCTACCGAGATAGTGAAAAAAATTACTTGGATTTTATGGCTTCTCTTAAAACCTCCTTCAAAGAAGGTTTGGTAGAGGGAGAAAAGATGGGGATAGAGAAGGGGGAAAAGATGGGGATAGAGAAGGGGGAAAAAATGGGAATAGAAAAAGGAAAAATAAAAGAAAAAATAGAAATAGCCCTTGCAATGAAGACAGAGGGTTTTACTACTGCTCAGATTGCCAGAATTACGGGACTCAATGAAGATGAAATTGTAAGGTTGTGATTTCTTTATCCCCAGTTGTTCGTAACTACCTAAAGTCAATTCCCCTGTTTTCTAAATTTTTGTTAAAGTACGAAAAAAATCGTAGATAAAATTTGTATATACGAAATCTATCGTACATCTTTGTTCTACGAAGTTTGTCGTACATAAAACAGCTTCCAATTCACTTATGAAAAACAACCTAAAACCTACCGAAGCCGAATTAGAAATCCTACAGGTATTGTGGGGGCTTGGTGCTTGTACGGTGCGTACCGTCAATGACGAATTGAGTAAACGCAAAGGCGTAGAAATTGGCTACACGACCACCCTTAAAATCATGCAACTGATGTATGAAAAAGGTTTGGTGAAACGCAATGACGAAGGCAAAACGCATATTTATGAGGCAGCTGTTTCTGAAACTGCCACCAAAACACAACTACTCGACAAATTTGTCGCCTCTGTTTTTGGCGGTTCTGCCCTCAAAATGGTCATGCAGGCATTGGGCGGAAAACAGTCTAATACGCAAGAAATTTCTGAAATACGCCGTTTCTTAGAAGAAATGGAAAACAAGCAAGACGACCAAGACCACTCGAACAACCCTACAAACAAAGGAGGTGCGAAATGATAACCCTACAAACTTTTTTTGGTCAGTGGATTTCGGCTGCCGTTTTGGAGGCTTTGGGCTGGACAATCCTACATTCTTTGTGGCAAGGTGGCTTGATAGCCGTTTTGTTGGCGGTAGTTTTGGCTGCCTTACGCAACAATGCGTCAAGTAACCGTTATGCGGTTTCGGTAGTGGCTTTGGTGGCTATGGTCATGTCGGCAGGGCTTACTTTCTTTTCTTTGTATGAACCTACAACTATGTACCAAGAAGTACCTATGGCATACATAGAGGAAATGGCTTTTGCAGATGCCTTAGCTCCTGCACCGCCACCCGCACCCGAAGCTCCTGAATTTTCTTTGGAAATATTTTGGGATAATACATTGAGTACCATTCACCAACATTTAGATTTAATCGTGTCTTTGTGGTTGGCGGGAGTTGTGCTTTTTACCTTTCGTTTTTTTGGTAGTTTGTGGTATGTGCATCAATTACAGACACGCAACACCAATATTATTCCTGCGGAATGGTTGCCTTTGTTACAACAATTAAACTACAAACTTAGAATTAAGAAAAATATTACGGTACTACTCTCCAATAAAGTAGATGTACCCACAGCTATTGGTGTGTTCAAGCCTGTTATTCTCTTTCCTTTGAGCCTACATACAGGACTAACTTTACAAGAAATAGAAAGTGTGTTGGCACATGAATTAGCCCATATTCGTAGGAATGATTATTTGATAAATATTTTTCAGTCTTTGGCAGAAGTTGTATTTTTCTACCACCCTGCTATGTGGTGGATTTCATCAAATATTCGTGAAGAACGTGAAAACTGTTGTGATGACATGGCGGTAGCTGCCGTAGGCGACTCTTTGGTCTATTCTAAAACATTGGCAAAAATCAACGAATTGACTACTAAATTTAAATACGTACATAATGCAGAACCAGCTATGGCGTTTACAGGTAAAAAAGGTACTTTGTTGCTCCGTATCAAAAGATTATTTTTACAACGCAACGAAAACAATTTAATGGCAGAGAGATTGGCTGCTGCTACGATTATTATGGCAGGCTTGTTGATTTCTACCAATGCCAATGCTGCTTTGCTCAAAGAAAAAGCATGGGCAGTAGTGAGTGAAGTACAAAATATTTTGCCTGTTAGCTCCCCACAACCTGATGAAGATTGGGAAAGCAAATTAGCACAATTTGAGGCAGAAGGTTTGAGTGTTGAGGACACCACGAAAAAGAAAAAGAAAAGCTATCTCATAGAAGTTGATGAAAATGGCAAAGTAGATACCATTTATCAAGGTGAAAAGAACCAAGAGTTCTTTTGGTTACGTGAAGATGCTAAAAAATCTCACTTCTTTATGGATAGTTTAGGCAAAAAAGGGAATGTTCAGTTCTTTTTCAATGAAGATATGGATATCGTTGCTCCGCCAATGCCTCCATTACCATTAGATGCTTTGGACGCATTAGATAACTTAGATGTGTTGGATTTTGACTATGAATATGAGTTGGACGGAGATGTGGATATAGACATAGACATTAACGAAGGGGCAGGTAAAGAAATGCGTGTTTTGACTTGGGGCATGAACGGCAAAAACACACTGAATTTGGATTCTTTGAAAAAAACAGGCAAAAAAGTAAGTGTAGATACCAAAGATGGTAAAATGGTGGTGTCTGTAGATGACAAAGTGGTAAGAAGTATAGACCTTGACTCTATCCGCAAATCTGAAAAGGGCAATGTCATGGTATTTGGGAATAAAAATTTCCGTTATTCTTTCAACCAAAGTTCAAAAGCCTTTGATAGTCTTAAAAACACTAAAGAGTACAAAAAGAAGATGAAAAAGCTGGAGGATGCTCGCAAGGAGTACGAAAAAATGATGGAAGAGTATCGTCATAACCTACGAGAATTGCAGCAACGCATCAAAGAAGGCGACCAAGGTATGCGTAGAGAAGCTGCCGAAGCCGAAAAAGCACATAGAATGGCTTTAAGAGAACATCAAAGAGCCTTGCAAGAGCATCAAAGGGCAGTGCAGGAACAAAGAAGGGCTGTTGTCCGCATGAATTTCGACAGAGAAAGACAACAACAAGTCATGCGAATCAGACAGGCAGATGTGGCGACAAGCAATAAAAACTTGCTATTTAAAAATGCAGAAATTGATACTCGTAAAAACAGTTTCAAAGAAGTGAATAGCACCCTTGCAGAAGCCTTAAAAGCTGATAAACTGATAGAAGGGAACAACTACAGTGTCAAATTTACGCCTAAAGGTATGTTTTTGAATGGCAAAGAACAACCCCAAGATGTATATGAAAAGTACAAAAAGTTGTTGAAAGACAAAAACGGCGTAGATTTAACAGAAATGTTGAAAGACAAAGATTCTATGTTTGTGATTAGCAACTAAAA
>CANGYA010000144.1 GCA_947457925.1 Cytophagales bacterium
AACATTATAATCATTGGCATACTTTTGCCGAAAAAAACTTATTTGGTATAGAGATTAACGACCAAATTAGCAGAGTTGCCAAAATGAATATGATTATTCATGATGATGGACACACTAACGTAGTAACGCATGACGGACTTTTTGAAATTGAAACTATAGCCAAAAATACAGGTAATAAGGGTTTTGCCCGCAATAGTTTTGATTTTGTGGTTACCAATCCGCCTTTTGGCTCTATTGTGAAACAGTCCGAAAAGTCGTATATGCAGGTAGATGGTACTACTGCACCCTATTATAGTTTTGCATTGAAAGAACTGAATTGGATAGACAAACTGCAAAAGCCCAACCACAAGACGACAGGCAGAGAAAACCAAAGTACAGAAATTTTGTTTTTGGAGCAAATTCATAATTGCCTCAAAACTGGTGGTTATGCGGCAGTAGTAGTGCCTGATGGCATATTGACTAATAGCAGTTTGGCGTATGTAAGAGAGGGATTAGAGGAAAAATTTAGGATTGTGGCAGTGGTGAGTTTGCCACAAACGGCATTTACACACACAGGAGCAGGCGTAAAAAGTTCGGTGCTATTCCTCAAAAAATATGATGACCAAACTACCGAAAAAATACGAATTAAAAAACAGGAACTACAAGACCAAGCTACAAAAAAGTTACAATTTGTAACCAAAATAGAAAGTTGGGAAATTGAAAAAAAAGAATTGCAGAAAAAAGCTAAAAAAGCACAACAAGCAGGAGAGATGACATCTTTCGAAAAGATGTCATCTCTTATTGAGGAAATCAACGAAAAAATAGCCAATTTCAAAGAAGAACTCGAAGAACTCTACCAAGTTACAAAACAACAAGAGATGACATCTTTTCAAAAGATGTCATCTCTAACGGACTACCCTATTTTTATGGCAATAGCCGAAAATATAGGCTATGATGCCACAGGAAAAACCATAGCACAAAACGACTTGGCAGACATAACGGCAGAGCTACGCCAATTTATAGAGGCAATAGAAGAAGGCAAAGATGGTTTTTTCGCCTAAGCCCCACCACAGACAAAAACAAAGTGTTTTTAGTCAGTTGTGGGGCGTTGGAAAACAGAATTGACCCTAATTTTTATCGTATTGATTTTCAAGAAATTAAAGAAAAAATAACCAAAAATAATTTTAAAAAATTAGGTTATTTGGTTGATTTTTCAAGTGAAACGTGGAATGGTAAAGATTACTTTAATCATACTTTCCCCTATATTGAGATTAGCGAAATAGATATTTTGAGTGGTATTATTCAAAATATTAGCCAAGTACCTGTAAATGAAGCACCAAGTAGGGCAAAAATGATAGTTAAAAATAATGACATTCTTGTTTCGACAACACGACCAAATCGTGGGGCAATTTCTTTTGTAAAATTACAAGAAAATGAAATACAAATAGCTTCGACTGGTTTTGCAATTTTAAGAAATATAAAGCAGCAAATAATTTCAAAAGAATTTTTGTTTTTCTGTTTGCGTCAAGAATTTTCATTAAAACAAATGGAACAACGCAGTAGTGGCGGAAATTATCCCGCAATTACTACCGAAGAATTGAAAAATGTTTTAATTCCCATTCCTCCACTTGATACGCAAAACCAAATCGTACAGCTATTTGCCCAAGCCTACGAAAGCAAAAAAGCCAAAGAAGCCGAAGCAAAAAGGCTGTTGGCGGGCATAGATGCGTATTTGTTGGAGCAGTTGGGGATTAAAACAGAGAAAACAGAAAATAAAAAATCTTTCTTCGTCAAATTTTCGCAGGTGCAAGGAAAACGGTTTGACCCTTTTTATCATAAAACGGAGTTTGAGGAATTGGAAAAAAGTTTGAGAAATGGGAAGTATAAAATGCACAAAATCAAAGATATAGCTAACTTTCAAGCTGGTTATGCTTTTAATGCAAATGATTATGTCGAAAACTCTAACTGCCATTTGGTAACAATTAAAAATATTTCTAAGAATGAAATCAATTTAGATAATTCCACTTATTTACCGAATGATTTTTTTGATAAATTCCCATTATTTCAAATTAAACAAAATGATTTGCTAATTGCTATGACAGGGGCAACTATTGGAAAAGTTGGTTTGTTTAATTCAGACAAAAAAGCCCTTTTAAATCAACGTAATGGCATAATTAGGTCTAATCAATTAAATTATCTGTATTTAATGAGTATTTTGAATACAGATATTTATCAAAAATTTATCTTACGAAACTCAAATGGCGGTGCACAGCCAAATATTAGCGAAACAGATATTATGCGTATAGAAATTCCTCTTCCTCCTCTTTCCCTTCAAACAGAAATAGCGGAGCATATTCAGGGAGTTCGTGCAGCCGCAAAAAGATTAGAAAATGAGGCAAAAGAGGAGGTAGAAAAGGCAAAAAGAGAAGTGGAAAGGTTGATTTTGGGCGTGTAGCTACGGACTGTAGCATAGACTTTAGTCTGTGTATTAAAGAAACATAGACTTTAGTCTGTGTATTAAAGAAACACAGACTAAAGTCTATGCTACAGTTTTTTGTATCTTTGTAACAAGTAAACGAATAAAACTATGGGATACAGCAACTTTAAAAAAATAGAACAAGTTACCAAAAAGTTTGGGCTGTCTGCACAACTAAGAGGGCTTTTTAGAGATACTTCACAAGTAGAACCGAGCAGTTGGCTGACCGAAACCTTAGAAAGAGCAAAACTGTTCCCTTTACGAAACGAAAAAGTTAAATCAGAAAGGATAGTTTCTCCTATTTTAGTAGAGATTGCACAAAGTTATCAAGAACAGATTACTCTATTTTCGGGTGAAGATTTACCCATAGATGCTGATAAGGATTTGGCAGGAGAATGTGATTTTTTCTTTGTCCTTGCAGCCTATATGCCTTATTTAGAAAGCCCTATCATTTCTCTTGTAGAGGCAAAAGACGAGGACATGGATTATGGCATTGCCCAATGTGCTGCCCAACTTTATGGGGCTAAGCTATTTAACGAAATGGAAGGTAAAAATTTCCCTGTTTTGTACGGCTGTGCAACTGATGGGGTAGAATGGAAATTTTTGCGTTTTGAAAATAATGTATTTTATATTGATAATCAAGTCTATACAGATTTAAAAGAAATTTTGGGAGTGTGGCATCACATCATACAATTTTACATAAAATAGTAAAACCTATTGGAGTAATATAAGCAGGGGCAAAAGTTTGGGAAATAAGGCAAAAAAGGAGGTAGAAAAGGTAAAAAGAGAGGTAGAAAGGTTGATTTTGGGCGTGTAACTACAAACTGTAGCATAGACTTCAGTCTGTGTTTCTTTAATACACAAACTGAAGTCTATGCTACAGTTTTTTTGTATCTTTGTAGCAAACAAAACAATACAATTATGGCGTATTCAGATTTTAAAACCTTGCAAATGCTTAAAAAAGAAATAGGACTTTCTTACCAACTGCAAAGTTTATTTCCTACACCTATTCAGGGTTTGCAACCTTCCGAACATCTTTTATTTGATTTGCAAGAAGCCAAAACTTATGGATTGTTGTCAGAAAAGGCAAAATCAGAAATGTTGATAACACCATTATTGAAGGAAGTTAGACGCAAAAACAGCCAATCAATTTCATTCCTTTCAGGGGTCAGTTTAGATACAAATATAGAAAAATTGAATGGTATTTGTGATTATATTTTTAGTTATGCTCCCAGAGTCTTAGAACTTACTGCACCTATTTTTTGCATTGTTGAGGCTAAAAATAGAACCGTTGAAGAAGGTTTTGCTCAGTGTGCTGCCGAAATGTATGCGTCCTACATATTTAATGAACAAAATAATGAAAAGCAAGCTATTATTTACGGAGCAGTTACAAATGCCTACGAATGGGCTTTTTTGAAGTATGAAAATAACCTTATTTTCATTGACGAAGACCGTTATGCTTTGCAAAATGTAGAAATATTGTTGGGCGTTTTTCAACTGATTATTGATACTTACAAAAAGTAGCTATCTATCGCAAAACGCAATAATTACACATATTCAATGAGTTAGCAAAGGAGGCAAAAAGAGAAGAGGAGGGTTGATTTTGGGAGTTAAATTCACTACAGACTGAAGTCTATGCTACAGTTTTTTTGTATCTTTGTAGCACAAACTTTGTAGTGTTTCATGAACAAAGTTTTCAATCAAAACCCTTATGTCCTTACTTCGCCTCTTTCACCAAAGTATTACGCTGCCTTTTTTCAAGACCCTAAGAACCCTCACAAAACCACAACAAACCGACAATAAGGAAGTACCCGTATTGATTAGTAAAAAAATAGACGCATTAGCTCCTAAAAAAAAATTGTACTATTTAGCTACAGGTTTTACGTTGTTATATGGTTTAGGCATTAGTTTATTGAGTTGGGCTTGGTACAGACACCAAAAAAGAGGCACTTTCCACTTCTTCAATGACAATGCCGAATGGCAACAAATGGACAAGTTCGGTCATTTTCTCACTGCCTTTCATATTAGCAAAGGGGCTTATCATGCCTTATTAGCCGTAGAGCAACCCAAAGCAAAAGCATTGCAATATGGAGGCTGGGCTGGTGGCGTTTTGATGACCCCCATAGAAATTTTTGATGGTTTTTCAGACGGTTACGGGGCAAGTTGGGGAGATGAACTAGCTAATTTCTTGGGTGCAGCCTTTTTTATTTGGCAAGAGCAGCAATTTGGCAAGGTCATTCTACAGACTCGTTTTCATTTTGAAGCTACAGATTTTGCAGCCCTACGCCCTTCTTTATTAGGAAAAGACTGGACAGAACAATGGCTAAAAGACTACAACGGACAAACGTATTGGCTGGCGGTGGACATAGCAGATGTATTGCCCTCCAACGCAAGCCCTTTGTGGCGTTGGTTCAGTGATTATTTCCTTTTAGGCATAGGCTACAGTGCCAAAAATATGATTTATGCAAGAGATGAACAAAATATAGCTGCGGGTTTTACGCCTTATAGGGAGGTACATATAGGCGTATTGCTCAAAAATAATGTTTTGCCAACACATACACCTTTGCTACGTTTACTGAATGGCGTACTGAATATGTGGGCAAGTCCTTTGTTAAAAATAACAGCTACAATGCAGTAAGTAGCTCTTTTTATCTGTTACTTTATGCTTTATTTTCTATAGGATAGGTTTGCAAACTCTATCCTATGGAAAATAAATAGAAAATTGATTAGAGATTATTAAGGTCTGTAGCATAGACTTTAGTCTGTGCCTGTAATAAGTTGCTAATCAAATAATTACTACACAGACTAAAGTCTATGCTACAACTTAATAACGTCTATGGAAAATAAATAGAAAATTGATTAGAGATTATTAAGGTCTGTAGCATAGACTTTAGTCTGTGCCTGTAATAAGTTGCTAATCAAATAATTACTACACAGACTAAAGTCTATGCTACAAAACCTTAATAACGTTTATTATTAAAAATATTTTTGATTAAAAATTTACTAATTAATAATTGTGCAACAGCACTTCCGATATGGTAATTGTAGAGTTAAATGGTGGTTTGGGCAACCAAATGTTTCAGTATGCAGCAGGCAGAAGTTTGGCAGCTCATTTGGGCGTACCTCTCAAAATGGACACTCACACCTTGCTTGACCGCAGCAATCCCGATAAAACTTTTGTGTTTAGAGATTACGACCTGTCTATATGGCAACTAACACATGAAGATTTTGCAAGTAACCAAGATTATTATGCCGTAGTGGGTGAAAGTCGTGTACCTTTGAGTTTTTGGGAAAAGGTACAACACAAATGGCGTAAAAATGTCTTGGGCATAGACTATGCAGCAAGGATTTACAATGAACCACATTTTCATTTTGATACGACTTTTTTTGACAAAAAAGCACCTATTTACCTCAAAGGTTATTGGCAGTCTGTCAAATACTTTGCACCTATTGTAACAGAACTACGCAAAGAATTTACTTTTAAAACTACTTTGCCTACAAATTGCTTGGCATTGGCAGCAAAAATTCAAAGCACCCAAAGCATTTGTTTGAATGTTCGGAGAGGAGATTTTATTAATAACCAAGCAGCTTCTACGGTCTTGGGCTTTGCAGGTTTGGATTATCTGTATCAATCTGTTAATTATATTATAGAAAGAGTAAGCTCACCAGAAATATTTATTTTTTCAGATGACTTAGATTGGTGTAGAGCCAATATACAACTGCCTTTTCCCATGACTTTTGTAACAGAGGAGTACGCAGGCGAAAAATATGAGCATAAATTACAACTAATGGCTATGTGCAAGTATTTTGCAATACCCAACAGCACGTATTCGTGGTGGGCTGCATGGTTGGCGGACTACCCCGAAAAAATAGTGGTTGTACCTCGCAGGTGGTTTGCCAAAGAAGGCATGAGTACAGACGATATGCACCCTGCCGACTGGGTACGTTTATAGCAAATTGGTTTGAAATTCTAAGTTTTTTACATAGATTTGCAAAAAAGCCTCTTTACAGTGTTGGTCAATTTCTATTACAATCCATTTATTGCCCCCAAAAGGTTAGATAGGTACTTATCACATGGTTGGTTTCGCAATAGCAACCTTTTGGGAAAATACAAACTGTTATTCTTAGACGACAAACTCTGTTCGGTTGTCAATATAAGAGTACCATTAGCTAACTACAAGTATTCCAAGAGTTTACAAAAAATTATTAACCGTAATAACGAGTTGTTTTGTTATGAAATACAGCCCGTTGCTATTACGCCACGCAAAGAGGAGTTGTACCAACAGCACAAACACCGTTTCAAAGGTGTAGTATTGCCTTCCTTACAAATGTCTTTGTTTGGTTTTGAAAGTTACATTCAAAGCCCATTTTTGAGCTATGAAGTCAATGTTTATGAAGGTAGTAGGTTAGTAGCTTGTAGTTTTTTTGATATTGGAGAGCAAAGTATTGCAAGTATTTTGGGCTTGTATGACAATGACTATCAAAAATACAGTTTAGGTATTTATACAATGTTATTGGAAATAGAATTTGGACTAAAAGCCAATAAAAAATTCTATTATCCCGGTTACGTATTGAACAACAGCCCCTTGTTTGACTACAAGTTGCGTATGGGCAATATACAGTTTCACAATGGCAAAAATCATTGGCTACCTTACCAAGAATATACGCCTACACAATGGGCAGATACAGAGTTATTGCAACAATATTGGTATTTATCTGACCAGCTACAAGTCCGCCAGATTCCGTTTCAGTGGTTTTACAATCCTTATTTTTCTTTGGCGTATGTCATAGACGATAATATTTTTGTGCGAAGCCCCATAGTTTTGGCGTGTTTCCAAAATCCTTCTCTTTACATAGAGTATGATTTAGACCAAAATTGTTATCGAGTAAGTTTGCTGACTACGGCATTGGAACACCCGTTTATAGAAGAAAACCGCCAATGGTTGGGCGAATACAAATACCCGAATTTTTGGCAAGACGTACACGAGTACCAAGAACAACTCTTAGTTACTAACTCTGTGCAAGAAGTTTTTGAATTGATAAAGTCCTATTAAAAACAGGAAAGTTGCTTTTAGGCAACTTATAAGAGTGTAGCAAATCGTTTGTTTTT
Organism: Cytophagales bacterium; assembly: GCA_947457925.1. Classification (GTDB taxonomy): domain Bacteria; phylum Bacteroidota; class Bacteroidia; order Cytophagales; family Thermoflexibacteraceae; genus JAAFKA01. Next base: position 7,566 of record CANGYA010000144.1, read on the forward strand.
TTATTAATTAATGTAAGTTGTGTAGTTCCAACTGTAGAACGGACTTTAGTCCGTTTTAGAATGTTTTAGACAAAAAGAATAGATTTTTGTGTATAAAATAGTTGTTTTGGCATAAAAAACGGACTAAAGTCCGTTCTACAGATACTACGCAACCCTCGTTAATTATTTGATGAGCAATAAATCACTTAAATTGCCTAAAGGCAACTTTCCTTTTAGCTCAAAGCCTATTAAATCTTTCTAACATGAATAAAATTTGGTTGATTATCCAACGAGAATATTGGACGAGAGTACGCAAAAAGTCCTTTATTATTATGTCTATTCTAAGCCCTATTTTGTTGGGTTTGTTAATGGTTGTACCGATTTGGCTGACGATGAAGATGGGAGATGAAAAAGTAGTAGCTGTCATTGACGAGTCGGGGCTGTTTGTCAATAAATTAGTAGCTACCGAAAAACTACGTTTTGTTTACATCAACGAAACCTTAGAAACCGCCAAAGCACAAATGAAAAAAAATGGTTTGGACGGCGTGTTGTATATTCCTAAGTTAGACATTGCTTCGCCTAAGGGTTTTCAGTTGTTTAGTGAAAAGAATTTTTCTATTACTACCCTTAAAACCATAGAAAAAAGTATGGAAAGGGAGATAGAAAACCAACGGCTATTACAAGCTGGGATAGAACAAAAAGTATTGGAAAGTATCAAAGCCAATATAGACATTAAGACGATAAATATGACTGAAGAAGGCGAAAAAGCAAGTAGTTCGCAAGCCTTAACAGCTATTGGATATTTTGCAGGTTTTGCTATTTATATTTTCATTTTTTTGTATGGCGTACAAGTAATGCGAGGGGTCATAGAAGAAAAAACCAACCGTATTATAGAAGTAATGATTTCTTCTGTCAAGCCTTTTCAGCTCATGATGGGCAAAATCATTGGCATTGCAGGCGTAGCTCTAACCCAATTTGTTTTGTGGGCTGTCTTTTCTTTTTTAGTTACATCTATTATTTCATCTGTATTTCAATTAGATAGGTTTTCAGAAGACCAAATTAGCACTACTTTGTCGGGTATGCAAAACAGCAATGACATTCAACAAGCCTTAGACATTTACCAAGTCAAAAGTCAAATAGATAGTATTAATTTCGTTGGTATTTTTCTATGTTTTATTTTTTACTTTTTTGGAGGTTATTTGATGTATGCAGCTTTGTTTGCGGGTGTGGGTGCGGTAGTAGATAGTGAAACAGACTCACAGCAATTCATGTTACCTGTTACTGCTCCGCTTATTTTGTCTATTGTCTTGGTGTCAGGCATTATCAATGACCCCAACAGTAAAATGGCTTTTTGGACATCTATTTTTCCTTTGACCTCACCTATTATTATGATGGTGCGAATGCCGTTTATTGGTTTTACGTGGGAAGTTTTCTTGTCTATGGGCTTATTGGTGTTGGGCTTTTTGGGCAGTGTTTGGCTGGCTGCACGCATTTACCGCATAGGAATTTTGATGTACGGCAAAAAAATAACGTATGGAGAACTGCGTAAGTGGTTGTTTTATCAAGGATAAGATTTGTTTACATTAATATATCACACCTTCAAAGTTTTAAAACTTTTAAGGTGTGTCATTTTGCTACCAACTCCTTTTAGTTCATGTTAGTCATAGAAAAACTATCTGCTACTACTATAGCTATTTTTACTTCATTGGTCTTAGAGTTATGGACAGATTGTGATTTTGAAGAAGAAAAAGAACAATACTCCCAACTCATTGATTCTGAAATAGATGCCTGTTTTCTTGCCAAAGCAGACGACGAATATGTAGGCTTTATTCATGCGACCATACGCCACGACTATGTAGAAGGGGCAGATAATTTACCGATTGCCTATATAGAAGGACTATATGTAAAACCTACTTATCAAAAAAGAGGCATTGCCAAAATACTTGTAGCAACAGTAGAGAATTGGGCAAAAGATTTAGGCATGACACAAATAGCTTCTGATACCGAACAGAGTAATGTAGAAAGTATTGGTTTTCATACACAAATAGGTTTTTCGGAGGTAAATCGGATTGTATGTTTTGTTAAAGACCTTGCGGTGAAATAAATAAGCTATGAACTTGAGTAGCTTACTCAAAAGGTAAAATCTATATATTTCTATTAATTTTTTCCCTTGCTTTTTTTAATATTTCTTTTATTTCCCTACTTTTGCACGCAATTCGTAGATTAGTTGTAAGGACTGTTTAGTTGTATCAAATAAATAGTATTTAGGTTAATCTACTGAAAATCAAATTATTGTATTCATTTTATAGCACATATACCTCATTTTTGACATACACAATGGCAAATATTGGAAAGATTACCCAGATTATCGGACCTGTTGTCGACGTGGCATTCGAGGGCGAAGGAGCAAAACTCCCACAAATCCTTGATGCCTTGACCGTTAAGAAAGAAGACGGAACAACAGTCGTTTTAGAGTGTCAAAAGCACTTAGGCGAAAACCGTGTACGTACGATTGCGATGGAAGCTACTGAAGGCTTGCGTCGTGGTATGGACGTAACAGACACAGGACAACCTATAGCAATGCCTACAGGTGAAGAAATAAAAGGTCGTTTGTTCAACGTAGTAGGTGAGGCTATAGACGGTATCCGTCAGCCAAACAGCCCAAAAGGGTTGCCTATTCACCGTTCAGCTCCTAAATTTGAAGACCTTGCTACTTCAACTGAAGTGCTTTACACAGGTATCAAAGTAATTGACTTGATTGAGCCTTATGCAAAAGGTGGTAAAATCGGTTTGTTTGGTGGTGCAGGTGTAGGTAAAACGGTATTGATTCAGGAGTTAATCAACAACATTGCCAAAGCATATTCTGGTTTATCAGTATTTGCGGGTGTAGGTGAAAGAACTCGTGAAGGTAATGACTTGTTGCGTGAGATGATTGAGGCGGGTATCATCAAGTATGGCGAAGAATTCAAACACTCAATGGAAAAAGGTGGTTGGGATTTGTCTAAAGTGGATACTGAAGAATTGAAAAAATCTCAAGCTACATTTATCTTCGGTCAGATGAATGAGCCACCGGGTGCAAGAGCAAGAGTTGCCTTGTCTGGTTTGACGATTGCAGAACACTTCCGCGATGGTGATGGCACTGGTAAAGGTCGTGATATTTTGTTCTTTATCGACAATATCTTCCGTTTCACACAAGCTGGTTCAGAAGTATCTGCCTTGTTAGGTCGTATGCCTTCTGCCGTAGGTTATCAGCCTACTTTGGCTACAGAAATGGGTGCGATGCAAGAACGTATTGCTTCTACAAAACGTGGTTCTATCACGTCTGTTCAAGCTGTTTACGTACCTGCCGATGACTTGACTGACCCTGCTCCTGCGACTACTTTCGCCCACTTGGACGCAACTACCGTATTGAGCCGTAAGATTGCCGAGTTAGGTATTTATCCTGCCGTTGACCCGTTGGATTCTACTTCACGTATCATGACTCCTACGGTTTTGGGTGCAGAACACTACAATACTGCTCAAAGAGTGAAATTGACTTTGCAACGCTATAAAGAATTGCAAGACATTATTGCTATCTTGGGTATGGACGAATTGAGTGATGAGGACAAACAAACAGTACACAGAGCAAGACGTGTGCAAAGATTCTTGTCGCAGCCGTTCCACGTTGCAGAACAGTTCACAGGTTTGAAAGGTGCATTGGTAGATATTAAAGATACTATCAAAGGTTTCAACATGATTATTGATGGTCATTATGACTACTTGCCAGAGGCAGCTTTCAACTTGGTAGGTACTATCGAGGAAGCCGTAGCTAAAGGTGAGAAAATGTTGGCAGATGCTAAAAAATAGTTTTGCTATTTACATAAATATAACAAAAACGGTACTCCTAAAAGAGTACCGTTTTTATTTTGTTATTATTATCTTAGAATATAGACTTAGCTGAGAACGAAAAATAATCATTCATTATTATTTGGTAAGCCTATCAATGCTTTCTATTTTTGCACTTTACTATTTTAATATAATTGTATTACAACGTTTTACGAAAAATACAAAAATATTACCCTATCTAATTCGTACCATCACCATAATTACCCTACTCATACAATCTCTATTTTTGCTATTTTAATTTTATTATTTTGTTTAAAAATTAATCATGACAAACATTGTTTACAACTGTTGTAGTTTTGCCTACAAGTTTTTTGTTATTACACTTTTACTTATTACTACTCCATTAGTTCATGTATTTGCCCAAATTAATATTACCTCTGGTGGAACTGCGGCACAAATAATAGAAAGATTAACAGGGCAAGGTGTTAAGATTCAGAATGTAGTGATTACAGGTGCTAATACAGCTTATGGCTTGTATCAGGCAAACTCTAACGCAGGAGAATTGGGGGCTTTAAAGATAGGCAGAGGTATTGTAATGGCAGCAGGAGATGTAAATATGATTAACAATGTAGCTTCCGAGTTTGCCTCTGCTGATTTAGGTCTTAGCGGAGATACCACACTTTCTGCACTCGCAGGTGTATCCACGTATGATGCGATTACAATAGAGTTTGAGGTAATTCCGTCAGGAAATACTTTATCTTTTGAATATACCTTTGGTTCAGAAGAATATCCTGAATATGCTCCACCAATAACTTATTCGTTTAATGATGTCTTTGGATTTTTTATTAGTGGACCGGGCATTGTAGGAGAGAAAAATATAGCTCTTATCCCTAATTCGACTACGATTGTAGCTATTAACTCTATTAATCCTATTACTAATACACAATATTACTATGACAATGAGTTTGGAACACAATTAATATATGACGGTTTTATCAAGAACTTAGCTGCGGTGGCAACTAATCTACAACCTTGCCAAGTCTATAAAATTAAACTCAAAATAGCTGATGGAGGTGATGGAATTTATGACTCTGGAGTGTTTATAGAACAAGTTAGTAGTAAATCTATGGAGGCTGATAACTTGGTGTGTAATCAATTAAATATTACAAGAACTAATACTATTTCTACTCAACAAGTAGGCTTAAGTTATGCTGGCTCTGCTATCACTAATCAAGTTGTAACGGGTTTACCTAATACAACTACAATTTTTGCAGGCTCTGCTTCAGTAGAAATACCATTTACACCCAATTATGCTAATATTGTGGGTATCAAAAATACACTAATTACCTATTTTTCAGATATTTGTAATGCTACAGTCTTTGACACCGTAACGATAGATATTTATAAACCTGTGGATTTGGGTAATCCTATTAAATACATTTGTCGTGGCAGTAGTATTATATTAGATGCAGGTGCAGGTTATCCTAATTATCAATGGAACACAGGTGCTACATCTCAACAAATTAATGTGAGTCAAGAAGGATTGTATATTGTAAAATGCCCATACGGAAAAGGTTGTATGACTACAGATACAGTAGAGGTAAAATTTATTCCAGACCCAATAGACCTCATACCTGTAAGTAAAGACACTGCATTTTGCCAAAGTGGTATAGCCACTATTAAAATACCTAATAGTCAGTTAGGGTATAAGTATCAATTATATAGTCTTGTAAGTAATACTTTGGTAGGAGCAGAGTTAGTAGGGACGGGAGATACATTGGTCTTTAATACTCCCCTCGTAATGCAAACCACCACATTTAAAGTGCAAGTTACGACCAATACAAACCCTATTTGCTCTAAACTATTATCTACAGGTTTAACTATTAGAATATATCCCTTACCAACCCTTACTACGTCTGGTAATGCAACTATTTGTGGTGTGGGAGCTACAACCTTAACGGTAAATGGGGCAGACCACTATAGTTGGACTCCCAATATTGGTTTATCTCAAAATATAGGTAATAGTGTCGTTGCAAATCCGTCTATTACTACTACTTACACTATTACAGGCACAAGTGCAAAAGGTTGTATCAACACAACAACTATTACAGTAACTGTAGCAGATGCACCTACAGCTAATTTTTCAATAGCTTTATCAGAGCCTTGTGCAACGATGCCTTTAGTTACTTTGACGAATAATTCAAGTACAACGGCAGGCACAACGTATCTTTGGAACTTTGGCAATGGACAAACCTCGACAGATTTTACCCCAGCACCTTTCCGCTATGCAACAGCAGGGAATTATACCATTACTTTGACTGTACGCAATTTGAGTGGTTGTGAAAAAATAGTTACACAAGCTATCACTATAGTAGCTGGTACGCCACTAACTACCACTATTTCGCCTACACAACGCATTTGTACAGGCAATAGTGTGCAACTACAAGCCACAGGTGGTGCAACTTACACTTGGACACCAGCTACAGGTTTAAATGACGCAAACATAGCTAA
>CANGYA010000145.1 GCA_947457925.1 Cytophagales bacterium
CACTGACGCAAAAAGGCTTTGTCTATGCCCGCAATCGGACTTAGCCCTCCCGAAGTGTCGCCGTCCATTGTGGCGTACCCAACGGCAGCCTCCGACCTGTTAGATGTAGAAAGCAACAAGCCGTTTTTGATATTGGTCAATAACCAAATGCTTGGGCTACGTCCCCTCGCCTGAATATTCTGTAGAGCTATGTCGTCCACTTCCCAACTCAAATCACGTTTGAGGGCTTGGGAAATTACATTTTTATAGCCTTCCACCATGTCGTTGATGTCGAATTCGTAGTATTGGGCATGAACGGCTTGTGCCAAACTGCTGGCTGCATTGCGAGTTACCTCTCCACTGTTTTTGGTGGGTTGGTAGGCGGTAACTATCAAATGTTGGGCTATTTCTTCGGCAGTTTGGCAGTTTTGAATAGTTTTGATGTGCGAAAGTTTTTTATTAAATGCCTCTAAACCAATACTTTGAATTCCTAATTTGATAAGCAAAGCACAGCAAGACACAATAGCCGAAGAATCTGCCCCACCACTCAAAGACACTACAAAACATTGCGACTTACTTTTACGCAAATAGTCGAAAAGTCCTAAGGCTAAGGCATGGCTAAATTCTTCTTCTTGCAAGGTTTCGCTATTTTCCCAAGCTGCTTGTTTGACTTTTTCGGGCAAAACAGGCTCAATGAACGGATATTTAAAGTCTGTTGCAATACAAAATTGGTCGTGCATTTCGGGTATGTTAAACACTGTACTTGCTTGGCTTTGTGCCAAACGGTTGTTGGCTACGTCTATCACTGCCGAAGTGATGAGGCAGTCGTGAAAACCAAATCTTTCGCCTACTGCCAACATACTGCCAGACGAGGCAATCAACACGCCACCGTCATAAATGGCACGACCAGCTTCATTGCCCAACAAATTGGCATAGACATAGCCCACGCCAAAGGCACGAGAGGCTTCTGCTACAAATCTTTGCCTTACGCCCAATTTGAAAAATGCAAAATGGCTGGCACTTGGGTTCAGTATCAAATCTACCCCAAAACGGTAGAGTTTCGCACCGGGTCGGTTGGCTACCCACGCATCTTCGCAAATCTCAAAACCTATTTTTAGTCCGCCTACATTGAAATACAAATCGCCAATAGGGTACTTCTGTACTACGCCGTTGAGGTCTTCCAAAGCTATGTGTGCTTGCACGTTTTCAGGCCAAGGTGTAAACCAACGAGGTTCGTAATGGATACCGTTACCGGGCAAAAATCTTTTGGCAACAAAGCCCAAAATTTTGCGATTGACAATCAAACAAGCCGTATTGAAAATGCGGTTTTGAAACATGATAGGCAAGCCGATACAGACAATCATATCTTTGGTGTAATCGGCTATTTCGTGCAAAATCTTGATAGCAGTTTGGTGTAGCCCTTCCGAATAAAAGGCATCTTCGCAGCCGTAGCCTGTGATACAGAGTTCGGGCAGACAAAGGGCTGTTACTTGTTGTTTTCGGGCTTCGGCAATGGCTGCCAATATGTTTTGGCGGTTGTTTTCCCAAGCCATTGGTGTTTGGTTGAGAACTGCCCCCGCAACTTTGATGAGTTTCATGGTGTTTTGGTAGTGATATTATTGGTAACGAAAAATAATAGCTTTACGTTTATTTTTTGTACGATTGTCAAGGTCTTTGACCATTGCCAACGTACAAAAGAGTAAACGCAAAGCTAATATACTAAATTATTCTAAAATTTTATTCTCCTACTAATACAAAAGCCCCCCAATAGTACGGTTGTGGGTATTTTGTTCGTAAAGTTTGTTGGGCTTTTAAAAATTATTTTGGCATTATCATTACTTATTTTTCTTTGCTTCTTGTTTCGCCTCTTTCTTCGCCTGCCTTTTTGCTTTTCTTTGGGCTTTCTTCACGACTTTTGCCGAAGTTTTATCCCAAAAAATCTCAATTACTTCATCTGGCAATACTAAGGTAGATTGTGTAGCCTTGTTGGGTTTGTCTATTCGGTTTTCGCCTTGTCCAAAGTTCCGCATCTCTTGTTCTATGACAATCGTAGCATTTTTCTTGTGAAAAAGTTGGGCTTTAATGGTATTACTCGTTTTGTTTTTAAATACATACACACCTTTTGCTTGTTCTATTTTGGTGTTGTTTTGTTCTTTTTCTCCATTCATCAAAGTCAAAATGCGAGAGGCTTTGGGTATGCCGTAGCCCATGTAATTATTGCCATGTGGGTACAAATGCCCTGATTTTTCTATGTACGCAATGATTTGTTTATTGGTGGCTTTGGGGTTTTTCTGCATCATACACGCAGCAAAACCTGTAAGCACAGGGGCAGAAAAAGATGTACCCCCAGAGGCATAACAAACGATATTAGGCTTTAAATAATCCAAAAATTCTGCCCCTATACTACTGTAGCCAGCTTTGAGGTACTGAAAAGTATTTGCCCCAACAGACAACACGCCTTTGGTATCGGCAGGGGTAGAAATGATGCCCCAATTTGCGTCATTGCCTTCATTGCCCGCAGAAACAACGATTAACAAGCCTTTTTCACCAGCAGCTATTTGGGCAGCTTTGCTAATGACACTTGTTTTGCCGTCCATTTGTTCGGGTTTGTAGTTTTCTTGTGGATTGTCAAAACCCAAAGCATAGCCCAAAGAAGTATTGATGATACGTACCCCCAAGCTGTCCATCCATTCCATAGCAGCCACCCAGTAGTCTTCTTCGCCTCTAAATTCCCTATCTCCGTGGTCGGTACGAGCCAAGTAAAAACGTGATTTTGTCGCAAAACCGTACTGCATACCGCCTTTTTCGTAACCTGTAATCATTTGCAAAACGGTATTGCCATGATTATCTGAACTTGTTTCCGAAAACTTGAAATGTTCGGTGCGTTGGGGATTTACCAAATCTCTTAGCCCTAAAATTCGTTTTTCCTCAAATAAATGTTCTAAATATTCATTTTGTGAAGCCCCTACATACCCTGCGTCTATGACCCCTACAATAATACCATCTCCATTTAGTTTTTCTTGTTGGAAACGGTAAGCCTCCATTTGTTCTAAGGCTGTATAATATTCTACGGAATCTTTGAAAGACAATATTTTTATTCGGTCATAAATAGGAATAATTTGACGAATAAAAGGTAAACTATCTAATTTTTGTTTGTCTGCCTCCGTCATCACTACGCTAATGGCATTTAACCATTTAGACCGTACCACAGGCTTAATTTGTTGTTTTTTGATACTTTCTATATACTTTTCTTTTAACGGAATGTCTGTATATTGCAGCAATGGAATTTCTTGTAAAGTCCGTTTCTCTATGGCTTCTTCTGTAAGATGTAGCCTATAGTCGTATGCTGTGGTGTCTTTGTCTGTAAAAAAAATCCAATATTTTGTTTGAGCCATACTTTGGCTTGTAAACCATAATGAACCTAAAAGTAGTAAGAGTAATTGTCGCATAACCAATCAATGAATAGTACAAACAAAGGTACTTTTTTTGCTGCTGTGAAACAAGTATCTATACATAACATTTCTTAGAATATGTATATTGATTTAAAACGGAAAACGCAAAGGTTTTTTCGGGAAATCTACTTTTGAGTAGTTAATTTCTATGGACGCAGTGTTATTCATGCCGTCTTGGTCTTTGTAACGCAGTAGTGCTGTTACTGCAAACGGAAATAAAACAGTGGCTACAGGCTGAAAATTTTGATAATTCACCTCGCCATTACTGTTAGTGGTTTGGTCTGTGAGGGTTACATGGCTTATCTTGTGTTGTGGGTTAATGGTACTGATGATATCCAAATTACGGACTTGTTGGTGTAGTAAATAAGTAGAATCTTTGGGGATTGTTAAACGCAAAGTCGCATTTTTTTTCAGTAAATTTCCCACTAATACGGCTTGTAACAGCGAAAAATCTATGGCTACTCGCAGTTGTTGTTGCAGTTCCTTAAAACTATATGCCTTGTCTTGGTCATTGATACGGTCTAACATCAACAAAGAGTCTTGGGTAATCAATACCCGCACTGCCTCCACATTGAGGGCAGGGCGAAAAGATAACCAAATGGCACTGTCTTTTTTGATGCGAACTTCTACTGCCGACTTGAAATTTTCTTGGCGGTCTTGGTAGTGGATTTTGGCTCTTGCTTGTAGGTAGGTAAAATCTGTTTCAAGGACTTTGGTTTTTCCTACAAAACTTACTTGTGGACTCACGACTCCAGACAAAGTACGGCAAGCACCAAAAAACAATAGCAATAGGCAAAGATAGGCTTTGTATTTAATGATGAACATAGCAAATAAAAAAATATGATACAACGAAACTAAGAAACAAAAAGAGATAATAGGGTGTTGTCGGAAAAAAAATAAATTTCAGCATTATTTTTGATAAAACACTAAAAATCAAAACTTAACACGCAACTTACCAAAAAAGTTGAATGTTTAAGTTATTATAAGTTTTTAATTTGTTGGTTATCAAATTATTAGAACAAAAAGATAATCTTTATTCAAATTTTAGTTGCTTTCAAAATACTTCAACCAATTCATATTTATTCCATTGTGAGTTATGCAAAGACTATCAACCTCGTTTTTTTTGTGCCTATTAGGTTTTTTCTTACATCATTTTGTAGCTTTTCCGCAGTCTGTAGCTATTCATTTCGACATACGGGCAGACACCGTAAGAGTGCCTATCTACAAACCGACAGGCATTGGCGAAACCAAGACTTTTATTAGCATGGCGTATGGGCATTACAACCTGCATACAGTAGCTATGCAACGGTTTTTGGAAAATAAAACGATTCAAAAAATAGAATTAGTCTATACGGATTTCCCTAAAAATGCAGACTTCGAAACTTTGAACAAACGCAGACTGGCAGCTTTGTATATTTTAGCTCCTCACGTTTTTGGAGATTCTCGAATAGAGTGGAATTTGGTCGTACAAACCAACGTACACAGCCATGACCAAGCCTCTAAAATGCCACATGGTTTTGTGATTTCGTATAGACCAGAACCCTCTAAATCTACGGCAGCCCAAGAAAGTAAATCTATCAAAGAAATTGTTACAGGAAAATATACCTTTGAAGATTCTACCGTTTATAAAACATTGAAACGCAATAAGTGGAAAAAAATGTTGGTTGTAACTGATTTAACGGCAAGTATGGCGGAGTTTTCGGGGCAGCTACTGTTGTGGTATAAACAAAATTTTGCTGAAAAGCCTATCAAAGAATTTGTGTTTTTTAATGATGGTGATAATAAACCGCATAAAGAAAAAGAGTTGGGTAGGGCAGGAGGGGTGTATCATATAGCAGGTATAGAAACTGAAAAAGTGATAGATGTAGCCCTTGCAACTATGCAAAAGGGACATGGCGGAGATGCTCCCGAAAATAATATAGAGGCATTGTTGGTAGGTATGGGGAAATGTCTGGACTGTGAAAATATAGTCATGATAGCCGATAATTGGGCAGACGTAAGAGATATACCTTTGCTTTCACAAGTAAAAAAACCTATAAAAATTATTATTTGTGGGGCAAAAAACGGCAGTGTCAATTCAGAATATTTGCAAATAGCACGTGCCACCAAAGGCTCTATTCATACATTGGACAAAGATATTTATGATTTGCACAAACTTAACGAAGGACAAAGTATCAAAATAGGTAAACATATTTACAAACTCCAAAACGGTATTTTTATACAGGTCAGGTAGTAAGAAAATTTTATAGTCTTTTTGCCAAAAAAACAATAATTTTTTGTAACTTTCATTACACACCATCAAACTATGGACAATTTACAAGAACTTTACCCGAATATGGTATATGCCCCGCAACCTATAACTACTACGCCCTACAAAAAAGTTTTTTTGGCGGGAAGTATAGAAAAAGGTGCAGCACCAGACTGGCAACAACGCATTGCCTTAGCCCTACAAAGTGAAAATGTACTGTTGCTCAATCCTCGCCGTTTTACTTGGGACGACTCTTGGCGTATGGCTGTAGATGACCCACAATTTAACGAACAGGTTACATGGGAGTTGGAACAGTTAGAAAGTGCGGATTTGGTCATCATGAATTTGATAGCAGGAACACAGTCGCCTATTTCCTTGTTGGAATTTGGATTGTATGCAAAGTCGGGTAAAATGCTTGTGTGTTGCCCCGAAGGTTTTTGGCGAAAAGGAAATATAGACATGGTTTGTCTGCACTATAAAATCCCACAAGTAGCTACAGAAGAAGATTTAGTAACTTATATTCGTGAGTTTATAGCACCGCCTACAGTGCTGGAGTGTGCAGAGGATAGTGTATTACTACAAGAAAACTCTGTGGCTGCATAAATACAAATGATTATTGCATGGCTTAATAACTATTTTTGATTTACACTTTATTTTATTACATCTCTTTTTTTAGACCTAATCTGTATATTTCTTGAATATTTTAACTATTTATGTTAGAATATTCATTTTTTTTCGTTAATTTGTACCAATATCTTACGCAAAACAAGCATGAAATATATAATAGTATTTTTTTTACTTTTGTCGTGTAATGCTATTGCTTACGCACAAAAAAAAATGCCTCTAAGCACCCAAGCAGCTGAATGGCAGGATAAACTGGAACAAGCACAGCAAAATATGGGCTGCGATAGTATCATTTTTTTTGCCAAACAAGCAGGAAGTTGTTATAAAAAACTGAATAATTGGGAAAAATATATTGCTATGGAGGAGGCAGCTGCACGTTGTTCCTACGACCAAAAAAACTGGGAAAAGGCTGGTTTACAATATGATACGGTGTTGGTGAACTCCAAAAAATATTTGAGCAAATTACACCTTACTACGGCACAAATTACACATACAAGAGGGCTGATTCACTATTATTTAGGAGAATTTAATGATGCTTTGTTGTGTTTCAATGAGGCTTTGAACACTACTAAAATTTTATACGGAGAAAAACATGAATTAGTAGGCAATTACTTTGCAAGTGTGGGGCTTGCTAACTACAAAAAGTCGTTTTTTAACCAAGCCATAGGTGCTTTTGATAAATCTTTGGCAATTAGACGCAAACTCTATGGCGAAAAGCACGAGAAAGTAGCCGAAATTTACACCTATTTAGGAGATGCCTATAACCAACAAGGCTTTTATGACAAGAGTTTAGAGTTTTCTCAAAAGGGGTTGGCTACTCAAAAAGAACTTTTTGGCGAAAATCATTTGTCTGTCGCAGCTTCGTATTTTAGTATGGCTTTGGCGTATAAATCAAAGGGTTACTATGATAAATCCTTAGAATATGCCTTGTCTGCCTTGCAAATTCGCAAGCAACTTTCTGGCGAAAACACTTTAGAAGTGGCAGCTACTTACCGCCTGATAGGTGATATTCATGTAGATAAAGTATTGTACGACAAAGCCTTAGAGTATTTTGATAAGTTTTTGACCATTGAAAAAAACTTGGTAGGCGAAAGACACCCCGATATTGCAAAGGCTTATAGCAACATTGGGCGTATTTTCAGGGCAAAACAGCAAAACGAAAATGCCCTTCCTTACTTTCAAAAAGCATTGGAGTTACAAGAGGAGTTTTTGGGTTGGCAGCACTTAGACGTTGCTGATACTTACAATGATTTGGGAGATGTGCATTTAGAGCAAAAAGACTATAAACAAGCATTGACCTACTACACTTTGGCGGTTGAACTGCAAGAAGGAATTAAAAAGCAAGAAGATGAGGCTTTGAACAAAAATAATAAGCAAAAGAAAAAGTACAAAGGAACAGAACGGACTAATCACCTTGTTTCATTTTCTTACAATAAAATAGGCAAATTGTATTTGCTTACGAAAGAATTTGACAAGGCTTTGGAAACTTTTGAAGCCAATTTAAAAATTCAACATGAAATTTGGGGCGAAAAACACCCAGACATTGCTGCTACTTACAACAATTTGGCAGATGTGTATTTCCTACAAGGGCAGCACGAAAAATCATTAGAGATTTATCAAAAGTCTTTGGTAGCAAATATTGTAACTTTCAAAGAAACAGCTCCCAAAGAAAATCCTGTGTGGGCTGCCGTACAAAACAACTTTTTTCAATACACGCACCTTTTATATGCCCTACAACAAAAGTTTGCTACTTACGTTGCCTTGTACCAACAAACTAAAAACAAAGAGTGGCAAAAAGCTGCTTATCATGTCTTGTTAAACATAGACGAGTTTTCGGGCATTGTGAAACGCAATTTGACAGACGATAACGAAAAGATGAACTTTTTGGCACAAGTTAATGCCATTTACACCAGTGCAGTTCCTATTTGTTTGCAATTAGCTGATAAACAGCCTAATGAATTTACGGAAAAAGCATTTTATTTTTCAGAAAAAAACAAAGCTACTTTGTTGTTAGGTAAATTGGCGGAGTCTAAAGCCAAATCTTTTGCGGGTTTACCAGATAGTTTATTGGCACAAGAACAAGATTTGGCTAAGCAAATAGCCCAATACCAGTCTTTGTTGTTGGCTGCCGAAATGCAAGATAATACGGCTCAAATCCCAGCTCTCAAAACTTCATTGTTTGACAGTAAACGCCAATATGAACAGTTGGTAGCGAAGTTTGAAAAAGATTTTCCGCAGTACCACGAATTAAAATATAATTCTAAAATTGCATCTATCAAAGATGTTCAGGCTTTATTAGACGCACAAACAGCCCTGATAGATTATGTAGTGGCAGATACATCTATCTACATTTTTACGATTACCAATAAAACTGTCGATATTCAGGTAGTAAAAAGAGATGATAGTTTTGAAAAATTGGTAACAAAATTTAGGAATACGATTTACTACCAAGTAGGTATGATGTACGTACATACAGCCTACGAAATTTTTGAAAAGTATTTCCCCAAAAATTTATCGCCCAAAGTCAAACATTTAATTATCATTCCTGATGATGTGTTGCACAATGTTCCGTTTGATGCTCTTTTAACAGAAGTTTATAAAGGCGAAACAGAAAGTTTGGACTATTCGGATTTACCGTATTTAATTCAAGACTACGATATTTCTTACCATTATTCAGCTACTTTATTTTTGCAAAACGAAGTTCGCCAGCAAAAAGAGAAAAAGGAGGCAGTGAAGAAAAAAGTTACAGAAAACTATTATGTGGCTTTTGCCCCTGTTTTTTCTGATGGAAGGGATAGTAATTTGTTGCTGAACAGCGAAAGATTGTACTATGCCAATGAGTCTGCTTTGAAAGCTGAACAAGATAATTTCAATCAATTTACGGTAGAGTATCCAGAGGCTTTGGTTGCTATGAAAAAGCAAGAGGAAAAAGCCTTGCAAGCCAGTCATAAAAATAACAAAAAGCATATTGCACACATAGAACAACAACGTGCCTTTGACCGAAACGGTAAGCATATTACGCCATTGCCACAAACGGCAGTAGAGGTGGAGTCCATTACTTCGCATTGTAACAAGAAAAAGTTGATAGCCAAATCTTATTTGCACGAAAACGCCAAAGAAGAAGTGATAAAAAGTGGCGAATTGGCTGCCTACCAATACATTCACTTTGCTACGCATGGTTTGGTGAATAAAGTACAACCTGAATTGTCGGGCTTGTTGTTGGCTCAAAACCCCAACAGCAACGAAGATGGTTTGTTATACATTGGTGAAATTTACGGTTTGCAGCTAAATGCAGAATTGGTTACTCTATCGGCTTGTGAAACGGCTTTGGGTAAACTGTCTAAGGGCGAAGGAGTAGTAGGTTTTACTCGTGCCTTTATGTATGCAGGAGCTAAAAACGTATTGGTGAGCTTGTGGAAAGTGTCTGATGCCTCTACTTCTGAAATGATGATTGAGTTTTACGAACAACTTATTTCGGGACGCAGCAAGGCAGAAAGTTTGAAACGCAGCAAACAAGCATTGATTAAGAACAAGAGATTTAATAAACCGTATTTTTGGAGTCCCTTTGTAATCATTGGTAAATAATAGAGTTTATTAAGGTTTTGTAACATAGACCTTAATCTGTGTAGTAATTACTTGATTAGCAATATATTACAGGCACAGACTAAAGTCTATGCTACAGACTTGATAACCTCTAATAGTATTAAAAAAACTACCCAAGTTCATAAAACTTGGATAGTAAATAGAGTACAACCTATTGTATCTAAAAAAGATGCTATAAAATATAACATCTTTTCTACGTTGTGTTAATTACCTTATTTAACATTCTATTCTTCCTTTTCACTTTACTACCTTTTTTTGGCGTATAGTTTCTTTGCACCATAAGACACTCCTGCTGCCACAAGAAATCCTACCCCACCATCAATAGGTACAGCATTAGACGGTATAGGGTCTGGAGTAGCACCTCCACTTTGAGCTGCTACTGTTGCTACTGCTACTACATTTAAAACCACAAGGCTTATAATATTTCTGAATACCACTGTTATTTTCATATTTGTAACGAATTTATATGTTGTGAAATATGGATTTTGTTGGGAAATTTGCAGCTACGCATTGCACGTAGCTGCGAGGTTTGGTTGGTTGCTGGTTGTGATGAATTTTAGTTTCTAACTATACGTTTTACTGTACGTACATTACTTTGCACTTCTATAAGATATACGCCAGAGGCTTTGTCTGCCAAGTTGAAAGTTGCTTGGAAGAACTTGCTATCTTTCTGCGCAGTTTCAGTAGCTACTACTCTGCCTGCTACGTCCATTAAACGAATAGTAACTTCGCCTTTGTATTCACTACCTACTGAAATGTAGAGAAGGTCTGTAGCGGGGTTCGGGAACAGATTGATGTTGTCGCCGTTTGCCTCTGCCGTTGTAAATTGTGGTTGGAATACTAACTCGAAACGGTCTGCTGTTACACCTGCCTCTACATTGTAATCATAGCTACCATTGGCTAAGTCAAAAAGAGTGTTTGTTAGTTTGTCTTTTAAATAAACAGTTACATTTCTTGTGAAATTGAGTTTTTCAGTCAAAGTAATTTTTTGCTTGCCACCAGTCCAAGACTGCACAATGACGGGTATTACTACGTCATCATTAAGCTGATTACTTGATAAAGCATTGATAGCATATAAACCTTTGCCTGTGCCTGTGTAAATGTTAGGGAAATTGCCTGCATTTAATTGGAATTTCACTGCGTCAAACTTACTATCAAATTTATCTGTGGCGTTGTCTGCAAAATAAACTACTGTTTCGTCTGTTTTACCTGCTGCATTCATAATGTTCAATCTTACCAAACCTTTTTGCTGATTATTTTGTGTATCTTCTGTGCGGAAAGAGTTAGGGTTTGCAAAAGAAGTAGCACGAACAGAGTTATTCATCACGACATTTCCGCCTGCATTAGCAATGACAAAGAAACCTTGCATGACAGCTATATCATCTGAACCGCCATTTGTGCCTACTCCATTGATGTAGGTTGCCCAACTTCCTGTGTATTGTCCCGTTGCAACGTGTTGATAAACAGCATCATTAATGCCTGATGAAAGTCCTAATACTGCACTCCATTTGATAGGAGAAGGGTAGGGGTTACCAATGAGGTTATAGCCTAATGAAGCTGTGTTACCTGTAACTACTGGAATTGTGATATTGCCAACTGGCGTATTATTTAATGTGCCTGTTATATCAATTACTTGGTTTGCAGAGGTATTTACTGTATAACCCTTTCCTACTGCCAAATTATCTGTCAAGGCATTAGGAGATTGCCAACCTTTGTCGAAATCTGGGTGAGGCGAAGTAGTAAAAGTTTTAGAAGGGTCGCCTGCTTTTGTTGCGTCATACTCAAATACCGTAGGGAAAGGCGTAACTCTACCCGGCGTAGCCGATGTATTGAAGGCAGGGTTCACCGTAAGACTGATATTGTCTGTTAGTTGTGTCCAATTTGCAGTTGTAACTGGCGAACTTAGGAAACGATAACCAGCTCCTGTTGTACCTGAATTGCTACGTAAGTACCTTTGAACTGTTACATGACCCATTACAGACGTTGTACCATTGTTGATAATCATTGCTTGTTTGGTAGCCGTTGCTAATAGTGTTAAATTACCATTGGCTGCTACATCACCAGCTTGTAAGTTTAATACTTCTGAAATATTTATAGCTCCTGTTAAAGTAATGGTTTTTCCAACAGCATTTATATTAATAGTCTGAACAGTTGGATTGCCTATTCCCATTAAGTTAAAGCCTTTGCCTATTACGGTAGCTGTTTCGTTATATGTACCTGTATTCAATACGATTGTACCACCGTCATTTACTGCACCAATACCACCTTGTAAAGTTAATTTAGCACCTGTGGCTGTGTTACTAAAACCATTGTTAGCGTCATTACCATCTGTACGTACATATATAATGTTCGGTGTACTAACTGTTACTGTAGTCGTGGTATTAGTAACACAACTGCCAACTGTTATGGTATAGGTGATAGTGGTTGTTCCTGCTGCTACACCTGTAACTACGCCACTTGCATCTACTGTAGCTACACTTGTATTAGAACTTGACCATGCTCCACCTGTAGTAGCCGAAGATAGTGTTGTATTAGAAGCAATGGCTACTATAGTTGTGCCTGTAATAGCTGCTACTGTAGGGTTTGCATTAATAGTAACTGTTGTTGTTGCTGTTGTTGTACAACCTGAAGTAGTTACAGCATAGTTAATTGTTGCTATTCCTGCTGCTACGCCTGTTACTACACCACTTGCATTTACTGTAGCTATACTTGTATTAGAACTCGACCAAGCACCACCTGTCGTTGCATTTGATAAGGTAGTTGTGCTACCTACACAAGCTGTAGTTGTGCCTGTAATGGCTGCTACTGTAGGATTTGCATTAATAGTAACTGTTGTTGTTTGTGTAGTCGTACAACCTGCTGTTGTTACAGCATAACTAATTGTTGCTGTTCCTGCTGCTACACCTGTAACTACGCCACTTGCATTTACTGTAGCTATACTTGTATTAGAGCTTGACCAAGTACCACCTGCTGTAGCATTTGACAAAGTGATTGTACCACCTACAACGGTTGTAGTTGTACCTGTAATAGCTGCTACCGTAGGATTTGCATTAATAGTAACTGTTGTTGTTTGTGTAGTCATACAACCTGCTGTTGTTACGGCATAACTAATTGTAGTTGTTCCTGCTGCTACACCTGTTACTACGCCACTTGCATTGATTGTTGCCACACTTGTATTAGAACTTGACCAAGTACCGCCTGCTGTTGCGTTTGATAGAGTAGTTGTACCACCTAC
>CANGYA010000146.1 GCA_947457925.1 Cytophagales bacterium
GGGAGAATAAATAGTTTTAAGAAGCTGTTTGAGTTAATTTTAAACTCCGTAGGAGTGAAATATTTATAGAAAAGAGTTTTTCGCAACAAAAGAACTCCGTAGGAGTGAGATATTTCACTCCTACGGAGTTAATTCAAATTTAGATATTCTCTATTTTTTTCTTCCATTCTGCGTATATATCGACTAATTCTTCTAGCTGTTTATTGAAAAAAGGTATAATCCTATCTTTCAATATGTTGTCTGCTAATCTATAATTTTCATCTTCATTAACAATATTTTTTGCAGGTTGTTGATAAGGTATCATCATTTCCAATTGATTGTTGGTAAAAGTTAGACTACTATATATAGAGGTTAAACTTTGTTCCTCATTTACCTTATTGGTAAGATAACGCAGTAATTTACTATCAATTGGGGAATTAATAACATATTTTTTGCGAATTAATGTACGTACTGGAGGCGGTAAAACTATTTTATCATCTTCTCCTTCTAAACATACTACTTCATCAAATTTAATTTGATAATTTTCTGTATTAATAAAATGATTGGATAGCATATTTGCTATGCTTTTTTTCTTATCTTCTATTGTAAGATAAGTACCTCTGGTAATATGCTCATACATATTTTCCATGTCATTTTTTAAATCTTTATATTTGAAAAAATTTAAATTACTCATAGTGAATAGTTTTTTTAGTGAGGCTTAATTTAAGTAGATGATGCGAAAATAATGATACTTTTTAATAAATTGAATAATAACGAAAATTAAGATTTTTTGCAATTTCATTTATTTACCCTTCTCCCCCTCTGCACACTAATCTCCGACCCTTCCGCCAAAAAAACAGACGCAGGGGCTACGTTGAGGTAGTCATAAAAAGGTTCACCATAGACTTTTGCTATGTCTATATACGTAGCAAACTCTTTGATACTGTAAATTTGCCATGCGGGGTGTCTTACCTCATATTCCATGCTACTTTGCTCATTCACTTTGGCATAGCCCCAATAATGCTCTGTAATAAACTCGGCTTTGCTGCCCGTTACCAAAGGCAAGGGCGTAGGGTGGGCAGTTACTTGTAAATAGTTCCATGTCTTTTCCACTTGCCACTCGTAACGCACCAACAACTCGTTATCCGTACTTTTCCATGTGTGTTGCATAGGGTAAGTAGCATAGTTTTCTTTGTAAACCGTATTGGCTACCCAAGAAATCAGGTGTTTAGGGACAATCTCACGAATAAATACCACACCTCTTTTCCAAGTATTTTGCTCTTTGTAACGCACATAAAAACGCAAATTTACTTCCTCAAAATTGGTGTGGAAGGGGAAAGATACGCCTAAGACTTTGGTATTCAGGAACATAAACCCTACCAAACTTACGTAGTGTTTGCCCCGCCAAGTATCCAACTCTGTATGGGCAGGTAGGTACGGTTGCAAAAGTTGGGCAGGCACTTCGTAGTTTGCCATCAATAATTTACGCCATTCGGCAGTTAAAAAGTTTTCCATTGGGTAAAAAGTATATTACAGGCACAGACTAAATAAAATCTAATACTATTAAGCTAAGAAATATAAAATTAACCCCGTAGGGGTGCAATATTTGTAGAAAATAGTGAATCTGCTCAATTTCCAAACCCCGTAGGGGTGGCATATGAACCCGCAATGGAATTGCCCTACGGGGTTTGAGGCACAGACTAAAGTCTATGCTACAAATTTTATGGCACAGACTAAAGTCTATGCTACAAATTTTATGATTATAGTAAATTATTTCGTAAAATAATTCATTCCAACGAACTTTTTTATTTTCGCAATGTTTGTACCTTTGCAAACTTTTTGCAAAGGAAAATAGAGTAGTTTCTGTTGGCATTACAACACCCTTATTGTTATATCTTAAAACCCAATTAGTAGCACTATGTATTGGACACTTGAATTAGCTTCGTATTTAGAAGATGCACCATGGCCCGCAACCAAAGACGAATTGATAGATTACTCTATCCGTTCTGGAGCACCGTTGGAAGTAGTTGAAAACCTACAAGAATTGGAAGATGACGGGCAACCTTATGAAAGTATAGAGGAAATTTGGCCAGATTATCCGACCAAAGACGACTTTTTCTTTAACGAAGACGAGTATTAATAAGTAACAAACAAAAGGCTTACACAAAACCAATTTTGTGTAAGCCTTTTTATTTTAAATGTACCGTACCTTTAGGGTGCAAGGTCAATTTTCCCTTGTTTTAGTTAAAAAAACAAAAAAAACTATCAATTCGCCTTGCCTTTTCTATTTTTGTAGTAAATAAAAAATAAAACAATGATAGAAAAATTGGTACGCCCTACGATTCAGACTTTGCAGCCCTATTCTTCGGCAAGAGATGAATTTAAGCAAGACGGAAATACACCACTCGATGACTTTGTATTTTTAGATGCCAACGAAAACAGCTACGGAAGTGCTATCGGCAACTATAACCGTTATCCAGACCCCCAACAAAAGGAATTAAAAAGGGCTGTTGCTCACCTTAAAAAAGTACAACCCAAGCAAATATTTTTGGGCAATGGCAGCGATGAGGCAATTGATTTGCTATTTAGGGTATTCTGCGAACCCAAAGAGGACAATGTAATTATATTGCCCCCTACGTATGGTATGTACGAAGTAGCTGCCAATATCAATAATGTAGCACTACAAAAAATCTCTTTAACACCTGATTTTCAATTAGATACGCCAGCTATTTTGTCGGCTATTAATGCCAACACAAAAATAATTTTTGTTTGTTCTCCCAATAATCCTACTGCCAATTTGATAGAACCAAAAAGTATTGAGGTATTATTAGAGAAATTTGCGGGCATTGTGGTCGTAGATGAAGCCTATATAGATTTTTCTTCGGCTACAAGTTGGACACAAGCCTTAGCAAAGTATCCTAATTTGGTGGTTTTGCAAACTTTTTCTAAATTGTGGGGCTTGGCTGCTTTGCGTTTGGGTATGGCGTTTGCCTCACCTGAAATTATTGGGTATTTGAACAAAGTAAAACCTCCGTACAATATTAATGGTGTAACGCAAGCATTGGCTTTAAGTGCGTTGGAAAATAGTAGCCAAGTTGAAAATTGGAAAAATACCATTTTGGTAGAAAGAGAGTTATTGGTAAATTCTTTGGAAGCATTGCCACAAGTAGAAAAAATTTATCCTTCTGATGCTAATTTTGTGTTGGTTAAAATCCAAAATGCAGATGCCGTTTACAAAGAATTAGTAAATTCGCAAATCGTTGTTCGCAATAGGTCTAAGGTTACATTGTGCGAAAACTGTTTACGCATTACCATTGGCACACCCGAAGAAAATACTTTATTAATAAACACCTTAAAAAAGCTACTTTAAACTAAAAAATTTGCATACTTGCCATGAACTTACTTACATTTGTTGAGTCAAGGTACTCAACTTACAACATTATGCCGACACAACAACTCAAAAAATTGGCATTGTTAGCTGCTTTTTGTATGGTAGGAGCTACGGCTACTGCCCAACAAGATGCACAATACAGCCAATATATGTATAGCCCTTTGTACCTCAACCCTGCTGCTGCGGGTGGTGATGGTAAAAATATAGAATTTGGAATTACACACCGCCAACAATGGTTGGGGTACACCGCAAGTTTTGACCAAGGTGGCTCACCTGTTTCTTTCATGGGTTTTGCGTCTGTTCCTTTGCGTTTCTTACATGGAGGCGTGGGTTTAGTGGTGCAAAATGACCGTTTGGGACCTATCAATAATTTTTCTATGGTCATGTCTTATGCTTTCAGAGAGGAAATAACGAATGGCTACGTAAGTGCGGGTATTCAAGCTGGTATTTATAGTATGGGGCTTGATTTCAGTATGTTGCGTTTCAGAGAACAAGGGGATATTTTAGAAGGCAAGGGCAACCAAACACAAATGCGTCCAGATTTTGGCATAGGCATACAACTTACCAAGAAAAAATATAATTTGGGCTTTTCTATCAACCACGTACTAAGACCTACTTTTAGTTTTGCAGGAGCAGCAGATGCAGCCCGTTTGAACTATCATGGTAATATCATGGGTGGTGTTAATTTTGATATTAATGAAGATATTGCTATACGTCCTTCGGCTCTTGTGCGTACAGACTTCAAAACTTTTTCTGCACAAGCCTCAGTAATGGGTAGTTACCAAGAGAAATTTCATGTAGGCGTGGGCTTGCGTAATTCGTTCAATGTAGATGATGCCATTGCTTTCATTGGTTTCAATCCTACCAAATCTTTGCACGTAGGTTATTCATTTGACTATGTAGTAAGTGGAGTGGCTGCCAAAGCCCCCACTTCTCACGAATTGATTTTGCGTTATACAATTCCTATGCCTATGCCTGTACTTCCACCTATCATTCGTACACCGAGATTTAGAAAATAATTTTAAGGCAGGACGTAAAAATATTTTTAACAAAAATTACATGGAAACACAAGATACTAACTACCTACAATTCAAAATTAGCCAAGTATATAACGAGGTAAATAAAGTGGTTGTAGGGCAAAAATACATGATAAATCGTCTGTTAATAGGATTATTTACAAATGGTCATATTTTATTAGAAGGTGTACCGGGTTTAGCCAAAACTTTGACTGTCAATACATTAGCCAAAGTTTTAGATTTGGACTTTCAACGCATACAATTTACTCCCGATTTGCTCCCTGCGGATTTGGTAGGTACAATGATTTACAACCAACGTACTGCGGACTTTGAGGTAAAAAAGGGTCCTATTTTTTCCAATTTGATTTTGGCAGATGAGGTGAACCGTTCTCCTGCTAAAGTACAATCTGCCTTGTTGGAAGCCATGCAAGAAAAGCAAGTTACGATTGGCGATACTACTTACCAATTAGACAAGCCGTTTTTGGTGTTGGCTACCCAAAACCCTGTGGAACAAGAAGGTACGTATCCACTTCCAGAAGCCCAGTTAGACCGTTTCATGTTAAAAGTATTCGTAAGCTATTTGGATAAAGATGACGAGTTGGAAGTAATGCGAAGAATGGCAAACGTAAACTTTAAGGGAGATGTGCAGTCGGTTTTGACGAAAGAAGAAATATTTATGATTCGTGATGGCATAAATAGAGTACAAATGTCTGAATCATTGGAAAAATATATCATAGAGTTGGTTTTTGCTACACGCCGTCCTGCTGAATATGGATTGACACAAGAAGCTAATTTTATTCAGTATGGAGTGTCGCCACGTGCAAGTATTAATTTGAATCGTGCTGCCAAAGCCTTAGCCTTCTTTGATGGACGAGATTATGTATTGCCCGAAGACATTAAGGAAATATCTTATGATGTTTTGAACCACCGCCTTATCTTGAATTACGAGGCAGAGGCGGAGGGCGTAACAAGTAGAGATATTATTGGCAATATTTTGAAGAAAGTGGCTATTAATAATTAACATAAGTTGTGTTATACCTGTAGAACGGACTTTAGTCTGTTTTTTTAACAATTACAATAAGGGTTTGCTAAAACCATTTTGTTTGTAAAAAAACACCTGAAAACGGACTTTAGTCCGTTCTACAGATTAATTTGCCAGTCTATTACATATATTTTTTACAATTCCTGCCCCCTCATAAATAAAACCTGTATAAACTTGTACCAAATCTGCCCCTGCTTGTAGTTTTTCTTGGGCATCTGCTGCCGTAAAAATACCGCCTACGCCAATCATTACTACGTCTTTGCCCAATTTATTGCGTAGATAACGGATAATTTCTGTAGCTGCATTTTTCAGAGGTTTTCCACTCAATCCACCTGCTCCTATAGCTGTTAATTCTTCGTTGCTTGTGTTTAAATTGTTTCGGTTAATGGTGGTGTTGGTGGCTATAATACCTTGAATACGAGTAGTTTGGACTATTTCTACAATGTCATCTAATTGGTTGGTGGTGAGGTCTGGGGCTATTTTCAACAAAATAGGCTTGGGTTGTGGTTTTTGTTGGTTGTGGTGTTGGAGGGTTTGTAAGAGGTGCTGCAAAGGTTCTTTTTCTTGTAATTGGCGGAGGTTAGGCGTATTTGGCGAACTGACATTGACCACAAAGTAATCTACAACTTCATACAACGCCTCAAAGTTTTTCACATAATCATTAACGGCTTCTTCGTTGGGAGTAATTTTGTTTTTGCCAATATTTCCGCCAATAATTACCGAACTTTTGCGGTTCTTTAGTCTTTGTACGGCTGCCGTTACGCCACCATTGTTAAAGCCCATGCGGTTGATAAGGGCTTGGTCTTTGGGCAAGCGAAACAAACGAGGCTGCGGATTACCGTCTTGTGGTTGTGGTGTGAGTGTACCAATTTCTATGAAACCAAAACCCAAACACGCCAATTCATCTACTAATTTGGCATCTTTGTCAAAACCTGCTGCCAAACCTATGGGATTAGGAAAGTCTAAACCCATTAATTTTTTGTGTAAATGAGGCTTTTTTACACCATACAAGCCTTTGAGTAAGGTTTTAGCCAAAGGAATTTGGCAGAAAAATTTGATGAAGGCAAAAGTAAAGTGATGGATTTGTTCGGGAGCAAATAAAAATAAAACGGGACGAATGAGTAATTTGTAGAACATAAGGGTAGAAAGATGTAATTTTGGGCAAAAATCGTAATTTTATTGAGTATTACAAATAACACCATGAACCCCATTCAAAAACTATTTCAAGAAAAAAGAAATAATATTCTTTCTGTCTATTTTACGGCAGGCTATCCTACTTTAGATTCAACAGTTCCTACCTTGCAAGCCCTACAAACGGCAGGTGTGGACATGGTAGAAGTGGGTATTCCTTTTTCAGACCCTATTGCAGACGGAGAAACGATACAGTTAAGTAGCCAAAAAGCCATAGCCAACGGCATGAAATTGTCTGTTTTATTTGAGCAATTAGCGGATATTCGCCAAAAAGTGCAAATTCCGTTGGTAGCAATGGGCTATCTCAATCCAATTTTGCAGTATGGTATTGAGAAATTTTGTGCTGATTGTGCCAAAGTGGGCATCAATGGCGTAATTATACCTGATATGCCTATGCAAGAGTATTTGGACGAATACAAACCTATTTTCGAAAAATACAATTTGCTGAATACCTTTTTGATTACGCCACAAACGTCTGATGAAAGAATACAGCTAATAGACCAAGAAACCAAAGGATTTATTTATATGGTGTCTTCTGCGTCTGTTACAGGGGCAAAACAAGGCATCAGTGCCGAACAAGTGGCGTATTTTGAAAGAGTACGAACTATGCAACTCAAAAACCCTGTGGTCATTGGTTTTGGTATTAGTAA
Source organism: Cytophagales bacterium (assembly GCA_947457925.1). Taxonomy (GTDB): domain Bacteria; phylum Bacteroidota; class Bacteroidia; order Cytophagales; family Thermoflexibacteraceae; genus JAAFKA01. Next base: position 7,270 of record CANGYA010000146.1, read on the forward strand.
CAAAGCTACTTTTGATACGGCTTGTCAATATGCTAATGGTGCTATTATTGGCAGTGCCTTTGTGAAGGCAGTAGGCAAAGAAGGTAATTTGGTACAAAATATAAAAGAGTTTATTGCCGGTATTCAATAAAAAAAATACACTTTTGAGCCAAAGCAAACCCTTTTTTACAAAGAAAAGGGTTTGCTTTTTTGCAATGTAAGGCTTTCAATAACTTTTATTCAAAAAAAATATGCCTATTACAAATACTTTTTATGAATTTTCCGTATCTGTTTTTCAGTGTAAAGTCTTAAAAAATGTTCTTTTCTTAGTATAATCTTACATTTTTTACTACATTAGTAGTTATAATCACTTTACATTTTATTCATTATCTTTTTCTGTTTTAGAAATCCTTAAAAATTACCTCAATATGTTTTCAAACAAAACACTTTCTGCATTAGGCAGCTTTATTGTCTATTGCTTTTTGGCGGGACTTGGGCAAGTGGCATTTGCTCAAATGCAGCCTCAGTTAAACTCCCATTCTTTTTCTTGTGGTCAAATGGAGCCAAGTCGGGAACAACAAAAAATTTTGGAAGAAAAAGTCTTTTTAAAAGCTCAACAACGGTCATCGAATGGCAGAACGGAAGCTAACCCCTTAACATACATACCTGTTCGAATACATATTATTCGGAGAACAGACGGTACAGGGGGAGTTAGTGAGTTAGAAGTTTTTAAAGGTATTGCAGCCTTATCGTATTATCAATATGCAGTTTTATGTATGTGGTGCGGTAAATTATATCAATAATACGGCATATTATGACTTTTCAAGCACAGATGAAAATGCGTTGGCTACAGCTGCAGGCGAAGGCACAGGAGTTATTAATATTTATTATGCCAATACGGTAACTTCTGGTGGTACTGCCGTAGGAGGTTATGCGTATCTGCCGGGTCCGACTGCTCCCGAAAGAATGTTGATAAAAAATAGCCAATGTAATGATGATAAAACAGTTCCACACGAAATGGGACATTATTTTGGTTTATATCATACATTCAGAAATTCTGATAATGCAACTGTTACAGAAAGAGAATTGGTAACAAGAGGTGTAGGAGCAAACTGTACGACTAAAGGTGATTTGATTTGTGATACACCTTCTGACCCTTTTAATAGAACAGACTGCGGTACAATGTTGAGTGGTTGTAACTACATAGGTACTTGCACAGACGCAAATGGAGCTACTTTTGCGCCACAAGTTGGTAATGTAATGGGCTATAATTTTGGCTGTGGAAATCTTTTTACGGCGGGTCAATATAGTGTAATGGCGACCTCTTGGGAAACTACAGGTATGAAAAGAGATTATACAAGTACGGGCAGACCATCTGCTACTGGTTGCTCTTCACCTACTTTAGTAGCTAACCCCGTATTGAGTGCCGCTACTGTTTGTAACTCTGCTGGTTTAACAATTAACTGGACGGATATTGCCGGAGAAATAGGCTACTTTATAGAAAGGTCATCAGACGGAGGCACTACTTTTAATAGTATAGGTAGTGTTTTAGCAAATGTTACTACTTTTACAGATGCAACGGCTGCCTCAAGCACAAGTTATCAATACCGTGTTAAACCTATTAATTCTAATGCAAATTTTAGTAACACAATTAGTGTAACTACTTGTCTTATTTACTGCACACCAACTTACTCGCAGCCTTGTTATATAAATACAGGGGCAACAATGGCGATTAATAGTTTTTCAACTACCGCAGCTACTACAAACATTAGTAATTTGAATTCTGGTTGTTCTACAAATGCCTATGGAGATTTTACAAGTATAACGGGTGTTGTTGCGGCTGGTGCAACAATCAACTATTCTCTTGATTTTGATATTGGTGGTTGTTTTCCGCAAACTCATGCTATTTGGATAGATTTTAATAATAATGGTACGTTTGAAGGTATATCAGTTGGTGCAGGAAGTGAAATGGTTGCACAAAGTATAACGACTGGCTGTACTGTGAATGGCTCACTAAGTATCTCAGCTGGTACTGCTGCTGGTACTTATAGAATGAGGGTACGTTCAAGAGGTGGTGCTGTAACTGCCGTAACAAGTCCATGTGGTGTATTTACTTTTGGAGAAACAGAAGATTAGTCGATAACTGTTACTAATACAAGTCCAACAATCACTACCACAGGCACTTTATCTGCTTTTTCAGCTTGTGTAGGTAGTGTTTCTACAGAACAAAGCTACACAGTGGCAGGCACAAACCTGACGGCTAATATTGTTATTACAGCTCCTACAGGTTTTGAACTTAGTTTGACTTCGGGAGGTACATTTACAAACACCTTGAATTTATCGCCAACGGCGGGAACTGTTGGTGCAACTACTATTTTTGTACGCCAAACCAGTGGAGCAAGTAACGGAGCAAGTGGAAATATTACACACACCAGCACAGGAGCAACCCAAAAAGATGTAGCCATTCCTACAAGTACCGTTAATGTTTTACCAACTATTACGTTGGGTACAATTAATACTGTAAATACCTCTGCTACTTCGTTTACGATTCCTTATACAGCTACTACAGGCTCACCAAATCAGTACAGTATTACTACAGGAGGAGCTACACCTATGCCAAGTTTTGTGGCAGTTACCAACCAAGCATTACCAGCTTCGCCTATTACTGTTACAATTCCTGCAAGTGCAGCCAATACCTACAATTTTACTTTGACAGTAAGAAATAGTACCACAGGTTGCGTGTCTGCCAACATACCATTTACTTTGACGGTAACAACAATACCAAGTACAACTATCTATGTGCGTACAGATGGTAATGATGCAAATAATGGTTTAAGTAATACAGCAGCAGGAGCAAAACTAACTTTGCAAGGTGCTTTTACAGCCGTTGGAGATGGAAATACAGTTGTATTGAATGCTGGTACTTACACTGAAGTTGCTGGCTTGACAGGAAAATCAGTAACTTTACAAGGTGTAGGAAACCCTACTGTTCAAACAATTATAGTGAATGGTGCAGGAAAAACCTTAACACTATCTGGTAATGTTAATATTTCCCAGATGTTAGATTTACAAGCTGGTGATTTGGCAGCAGGTGGCAATCTTACGCTATTAGCAACTGCTACCCAACAAGCCATGCTTATTCAAGGTGCAGGTACTACTATAACAGGTAATGTAAACGTGCAACGTTACCTACGTGCAAATTCAGGTACTACAGGCTTAGGCTACCGTTTCCTTAGTTCTCCAGTAACTTCAGCTACATTCAACGAAATTTCAGAGTTAAGCCCTGTGGTGAATGCGGCTTTCAATACTTCGGCTACACCCGGTAGAGTTACGCCATTCCCTACGGTGTATAGCTATGATGCTACTCGTGCTGGCGACCCTGCGAAAACCTTTACAACTTCACCATTCCCGGAATTTGACAAAGGTTGGGTGTCGCCTGCTGCCTTGTCTGATGCTATGTTAGTAGGAAGAGGTTATACTGTTAATACTTCGGCTAACCAAGTTGTAAGTATTACAGGTACATTGAACAATGGCAATATTGCAGTGCCTATTGTTACGGGTAACGCAGCAAGTTTGGGCTACAATTTAGTAGGTAATCCGTATCCTTCGCCTATTAGATGGAGTGCGGTACGTGCTTTGTCTACAGGGGTCAATGATGCTATTTACCAAAACATGGCAACAGGGCAATATACAGGCAGCTGGGCAAGTTTCGTAGGCGGTGTAGGTACAAACGGAGCTACAGACAGCATTGCCGTTATGCAAGGTTTCTTTGTAGTAGCAAATGCAGCAGGTAACATTAACTTCAATAATACGGTAAGAGCTACAAACTACAGCAACCCTAATTCTTTCCGTACAGAAAACGGTGCAAATCATAAAGGTTTAGTTCGTTTGGCAATGACCAACTCGGCAAATAAAACAGATGAAGCTGTTGTGTATTTCAGAGATGAGGCTACGGAAACTTTTGATAGCCAATATGATGCGTATAAATTCCAACTTAATGGTGGTAATTTCTCAAACATCTACACAACAGACAATAAAGCCGAAAAAGCTACTTTGTATGCTATCAACGCCTTGCCAACACTGACAGATGATTTGGTAGTGCCTGTTACTTTGCAAGCATGGACAGACGGCGAACAACGCATTGCTTTGACAGAAAAAGTGAATTTTAGCAGAGAAGTAAAAGTGTTTTTGAAAGATAAAACTACGAATACTTTGCACGATTTCGCTAAAGGTGCTTACGTTACTACTTTGTCTAAGGGAGTAGCGGCTGGTCGTTATGAATTGGTGTTTAAACCACAGTTCACTGCCGAAGAATTGAACAATGGTGTGTTGGCTGTTTATCCAAATCCAAGTAAAGAAAAATCAACTTTGACTTTAACTGATGACTTCAAAGGCGAAGTAATTTTGCGTTTGGTAGATGTAGCAGGTAGAGAGGTTTGGAAAAATACATTACAAAAACAAACTACAGTTTTACAAACTACGGTTGATGTATCTACATTGCCAACAGGTCTTTATATGATAGAGATAGTAGGCAAAAATAAATTGGTACAGAAGGTAGTGAAAGAGTAGTAGAGAATTTTCAAGAGTAAAATTTAGGCTTACGTTGGCAATGGTTTAAAACCTTGACAATCGTAAAGCCTAAATGCTTTTGTATTACGTCCAACCCTTCAATTTTTGTTGTAATTTATCATAGTGAGAACCTTTCCAATACGCCCTTTCGCAATCTGGACAAGTATAAAATTCGTTCAAAGTTTCGTAAACATCTGCGGGTACTTTTTGGGCAATAAATTGTTTATCAATAAGTTGTATTTTGCCATTGCATACCAAACAAAGACTAAAAGCCTTGATATAAGGTTTTAAATTGTACCTATCCACAATAGCCTGTAACTGCGTTTCGGTGTCTTCGCTGTGCAGAAAGCAACCATGCACGACATTTTTCCTTTTCAACAAACCAATATCTCTGGTCAAAACAATATAATCTTTTTCAGCAGCTAATTTGGCTATTTTTTCGTCTGGCAAATTGTCATCTGTTACGGTATAAAAACCCAATAACCGCAAATATTTTGCAACAGCTCTTACATTGGCATCTACCATGAATTGGTAGTTTTGGCGAGCAGGTCTTAGACACAAGGGAGCATCTTGTTGAAAATTAGCAGGATAAACCTTTACTTGGTCATTAGCTTGTAGCCGATAAGAAAAATCAACTACATTGCCATTCACAAAAACCCACGAAGGTTCTGTATGTGGCACACCCAAAGCCTCTATAGCATCTTTGATAGAAGCCAGTTTGTCTGTGCTGTACTGAATGGTCTGTTGATGGGCTTGTGCTAAAAAATTGAGGAGTTCACCAAAGAATTGAATAGAAATAGTAAACATTTGAATATTTTTTTAAAATTACGTTTCGTTTTCTCAAAACATACGCAATAAAGATAAAATGATTATTTTGTGTATATTTATTTGATAACTACTTATTTACAATCTTGTAAAATAATAGTAAATATTGTTTCATCAGAATAAACTACTTTAAGTTTTGTATTATTTTGTATGACAGTACATAACTTATTGTAATTAGGCTTACCAACATAGTTTAAACTGATATTAAATACATGGTCTTTTATTTTAAATTGTAGGTAATCACGAGAATATTTGCTCCATGCGTTTCTTTTATTAATCCGAACCGCATGAACAGTACCAATGAGGGTATCTTTTTTATACTTATAATAATTAGCTTCAAAATTTTCCCTATTGTTTTTTTGAACAATAACAGAGCAAATAGCTGCTAAAAATAATAA
>CANGYA010000147.1 GCA_947457925.1 Cytophagales bacterium
CTAAAAGATGTCATCTTTATAGAGCTTCTTGAAGACAATCAAACTTATTTCTTTGAAAAAAATTAGTTTCACTATAAGTTTTTAAAGCACGACCCTAGAAAAGATTACACCTTTTTTGCCTATAAATATTACTTGCTTAATATTATCGTTTTATTACTACAAATATAGAAAGCCTGATGAGATTTCCTACTGTGCCAAGTCATCTAAATAGGTGATATTTATCACCTATTTAACAATAGACTTGTGATAGTTTTACTTACCTTCCAATAATTTATACAATTCGTCCAAATTAGGAGATAATATAATTTCTGTCCTTCTATTTTTGCTTTTGCCTTCGGTGGTGCTGTTATCGGCTTTTGGGTAAAATTCGCCTTTGCCCGAAGGGGTAAGTCGGCGTGCATCTACCTTGTAGTCATTTGTAAGGATACGCAAAATAGAGGTGGCACGTAGCACACTTAAGTCCCAATTATCTGCAAATTGTGCGGTTTTGATGGGTACATTGTCCGTATGCCCTTCGATAGTTATCTGAATATCAGGGTTTTTATTCAATTCAGCAGCTAATTTACTCAAAGCCGATTTCCCTTTTACATCTACATCTGTCCGCCCAGATTTGAATAACAATTTGTCGGACATAGACACATAGACCAAACCATTTTTCAGTTCCACAGATAATTCATCAGAGTTAAATCCAGCTAAAGCATTTTTCATTTTTTCTAATAGGGCTTTGGCAGCAGCATCTTTTTTGTGCAAAAGTTCTTGCAATTCCTTCACTACTTTTTCTCTTTCTGCCAACAATCCTTCTTTTTCAGCCAATAACTTTTCACGTTGGCGGAGTTCTTCGGCTAATTTATCATTTTCTTGTTGTCTTTTTTGGAGTTCGGCAGAGAGTTGTTCGTTAGTTTTCTGTTTATTTGCCAACTGTTCGCCACTTTTTTTGTCTAAATCTTGGTATTTTTTATCCAAATCTTTGAGTTGATTGGCTAACTGGGCTACCTTTTTTTGAGTTTCTCGCAAATTATTGCCCAATTTTGTCGTGTCGCCTTTCAATAAATTTCCTGCCTTTTGGCAGTCATTCAAGGCTTTTTGGAGTCTTTCTCGTGCAGCTACCTCGTCTTCATACTTCTTTTTGCTCACTACGCAAGACGACAGCGTAAGAGCCAAGCCAATGGCGATAATAGTTTTTTGCCCGAATTTCATCATATTAATTAGTGTGTTTTTTACACAAAGCTACGTAAATTTTTTGTAAATGGTTGTTTAGTCTTGCACCTTAAAAAAAAATCAATTATATGATTGGATTGGTAAACATCATATAATTGATTTTAAGTAACGTAAGTTGCATAGTACCTACTGTAGAACGGACTTTAGTCCGTTTTCTGCATTTAGTTAGCAACAAAAAAATGCGTTTTTATAGTACAGAACTCTGTTCTCATACAAAAAAACGGACTACAGTCCGTTCTACAGATACTACTTATCTCAAATAACAAACTGTAATAAACTAAGTGCTAATCATAAATATTACTCACTTTCTCTAAACCCACCACATCAATTAAACGAATGGTACGACGGTCAACCTCAATAAGTCCTTCTTCTTTGAACTCCGATAAAAGGCGAATAGTCGTTTCTTTTACTGTACCAATAAAACTTGCTAAATCTTCTCTAGTCAAATTGATAAGTCCATTTTCGTTAGATTGTGATAACAGCAACAACGCCTCTGCCAAACGACCACGCACAGGTTTATAGGCAATGTCCGCCATTTTATTTTGCGACTCCTCCAATTCCTTGCACAGTCTTTCTATTAAGGCTTCATAAAACTTCGGATTTTCGGTGGTTAGTTTCATAAATTCCTCTCTTGGTATCAAACAAACCTTACAGTCCTCCGTAGCTATGGCACTTGCTGAATAACGCTGTCGCATCAGCAAAGATCTATACCCAACAATGTCGCCACTTGTAGCTATTCTTACGATTTGCTCCTTGCCACCACTTGCAGATTTTACAATTTTTATACTGCCACTATTCAAACAAAAAATCCCCAAAGGCAAGCCTCCTTCATGAAAAAGCACATCGCCTCGTTTATAGGTAGAGCAAGTCTTTGCATAATTCACATTCTCAACTTGTTGTTGCGTACAAAATTTTATCAAAGAGGATTTCGCATTTTTGCACTTTTCGCATAAAACATGGTCTTGATGATGGTTCTTTTTCATAAAAATTTAGATAATGCCCAAAGAATAAACAGTATAAAAAGTATTGCTTAAAAATTAATCATAAATATTGCTAATTCGTTCCAATCCTGCAACATTTGTTAGTCTGATAGTTCTTTTGTCTAATACAACCAGCCCTTCGTCTTTAAACTCTGCCAATACACGAATAGTCGTTTCTTTTACCGTCCCTACAAAACTTGCTAAGTCGTCCCTTGTTAGATTAATTTCATTTTTATTGTCGCTATTAGCTTGTGCTAACAATAGCAAGGCTTCCGCCAGCCGTCCACGCACAGGCTTATAGGCAATGTCGGCTATTTTGGTGTGTGAATCTTCTAATTCTTCACAAAGTTTCCGAATCACAGCATCATAAAACTTGTGATTTTCCAACGTAAGTTTGTAAAATTCCTCTCTTGGTATCAAACAAACTTTGCTATCTTCAGAAGCTATAGCAGTAGCCGTATAGCGTTGTTTCATCAATAAAGAACGGTAACCTACCATATCGCCTTTGGTAGCTATTCGCACTATTTGCTCTTTGCCTCCACTTGCTTGTTTAATGATTTTTACACTCCCAGAATTGATACAAAATAAACCAAAGGGCATTCCGCCTTCGTGAAATAGTGCCTCCCCTCTTTTGTAACTGCTGCAACTTTTGTTCGTGCTTACGTTATCTATTTGTTCGGGGGTACAGGATTTTATGATAGAGCAAGTATTACTCTTGCATTTATCACAAAATAGATTGTCAGTTGTTGTCTTTTTCATTGCCAAAGAAACTTTATTGTTTTACATTGTTAATCCAAATGTAAGAATTTAAAGTTATAAGGCAAAAATAATTTACTTTTTTTCATTAAATCTATCTTAATTTTCTTAGTTAAGAAACTAATTAGATGACTTTGTTTTACAATTATATGATAAAATTAAACAAAAGAAGGTTGAATTATAGCTTTGTTTAAGATAAGTACCTGTATAATCAACAAAAAAAATACAATTTCATTCAGTTAAAGCAAGATAAATAGTTTATTCATATTGTTGTTACATTGTTACTGTAAAATCTTATTGCGGTATTTTTGCTTGTAATTATCATGTATGTTTTATTATTATTTTTAACTTTATTAGCTGTTGAATCCCCCTACACAATAAAAAAGCACTAATATTTCTTAGAGAAATATTAGTGCTAAAAATAATTAAGTACAAGTAACTAATTAATTGGCAATATTGTACCACAGACTTTAGTCTGTAATCTCCTGATAATCAAAATATCACAGACTAAAGTCTGTGGTACATTTATTTTTTCCAATTACTTACATTATTTTTATTTGCTATAATACAGGGTTTTCAAAGCCTATACTAACAGAAAATAAACAACTCAAACAAGTTTTTGTACTTGGCTGCACTTCCTACGCCATTAAATGCAAAATGCTGTTGTAGTCTGCCTCTATCAATTTAAAGAAACGACCTTTGGGGTTATTTTGCTTTAAGTTATCTAAAATCAAGGCGTGTTTTTCTCTATCTATGCCAGCTTCTGAAAGACGAATTGGCGTATTAATCTCTGTAAAGAATTTCTCTAATTCCACAATAAAGTCGTTGGCAGTGGCGTTTGTGTGTAAAGTTCTTTGTGCCAAAAACGTCAATTTGCCTTCAATTTGGCTGTAAAAATGACGCATCCATGCAGGATAAACAATAGACAAACCCGCACCATGGGCAATGTCAAACAAGACACTCAAACAGTGTTCTATACCATGCACACCAAAATCTCCGCCTAATTTTCCTGCTGACAAAGAACCATTAAGGGCAGCCGTAGCCAACCACATAATATTTGCCCTTGCCTCGTAGCTATGTGGATTTTTGTGTACTTCACGCCCATATTGCATTGCCAAACGGATAATTTCGGCTGCTGAAGCATCACTCAAAGGCGAATTACTTGTATCAAAAAACTGTTCTAAACTGTGGGCTATCAAATCTGCCACACCATAGGCAGTATAGTTTTGAGGCACAGAATACGTATATTCAGGGTCTAAAAAAGATACTTTGGGATACAACAAAGGGCTACCGTAGCCATGTTTTGCTTTTTCGGCATCACTTTGCAGCACCGTAAACATATTCATTTCCGTTCCTGTAGCTGCCAACGTAAGCACCGAAAAAATAGGCAGAGCTTTTGTAGGTGCTGGGGCTTTACGCAAATAAAAATCCCAAACAGAGTGGTTCACATAGTAACCTGCTGCTATGGCTTTGGCAGAGTCTATCACAGAACCGCCACCTATCGCCACCACCATATCCGCCTGAAATGCTTTGGCTTGGGCTACGGCTGCATCTGCGTCCTCATAAATCGGATTAGATTTGATGCCTTCGTACAAAGTGTAGCTAATGTCTGCCTCTGTAAGTTGTTGATAAACAGCCTCTAAGATACCATTTTTTTTAACAGAACCTTTGCCTATGACTACTAAGGCTTTTTTGCCATAAGGTTGTGCTTCTTTGCCTAATTGGGCTACAACGCCTTTGCCAAATACTAATTTTGTGGGGTTGTATGCAACAAAATTTTCCATTGAAGAATTGGTTGAATATAATACAAATAACTATCCTTAAACTTCATTTTGCTTGTTGAAGTTCCATTTCATTTCAAGCTATTTTTTGATGACATACCGCACTTCTAATTGGTACACATATTGCAAACAAGGTTCTATCATTTTGGGATTCAGCACTTTATCAAAACCATTGGCAGTAATAGGACTTAGGAAGAAGGTAGTCATTTTGCGTAAATTAACTTTTTTGAGGCGGTTGCGGTAGTCGTCATATTCGTAGTTGGTGGCACTTCCCGCCTCGTATGCCTTGTAACTATCGTACATTTCGGCTGGAGCTTTTAGCAAAAAATTTTCACTCACTACATAGTTTTTCGTAAGTTGGTGTGTCGTAAAATCTATGTAATTTTTTTTCTTTTTTTCAATGATTTTTAAGGCTTCTTCCCACATTTCTTGGCGTAGCTGCTCGGCACTGTATTTCAGATAATCTACTTTCACTATGTCGTAAATTTGGAAGTCCGCAGCTAAGAATTGTATTTTTTCTATCAAACTTCTGTCCGAAAAACGTATCATAATATTTTTCTTGACCTCAAAACCCTTTAGTTTTTCTTGCAGTAACGTATTGTTTACTACATCATAATCGTAGATTTTATGTTGAGCAATAAAATCTACATAATAATCTTGTTGCTTGATATTCAAGATTTTAAGAGCCTCTGTAAATTTCTCTAATCTTTGTTGCAACTTAGTATTGGCTTCTTTCAAAGTAGTTCCTTCGTCTGCAAGGGCAATCGTCATCAGGTATTCATCGGCAGTAGTATTGAGCAAAACATTTGCTGTAAAAACTACTGCACTGTCGCCTACAGCTAAGTGGTTTTGCGTATTAATACGTGGGGTATTACTGTTGTTATTAGTTCTGTAACCAATATTTCCCATTTCTTGTCCTACTACGCAATAAGTATGAAAAATAGTTAAAATGAATAAAAAAAATATTTTCATGGTAGCTAAAAAGTTAGTTTACTCAACTTCCTAAAAGTTTTTAAGTTTTAGAAGGTTTTGATAAACTTTTTTTCTTATTACCTTTGAGTTCTATTGAAACCCTTAACAAATTACCATGAAATTTGGCACAAAAACTATACACGCAGGTGTAGAACCAGACCCCACCACAGGAGCTATTATGACACCCATTTTCCAAACTTCTACTTATGTACAAGCCTCACCGGGCAAACACAAGGGCTATGAATATGCCCGCACCCAAAACCCTACAAGAGATGTATTGCAAGCTGCCTTAGCGTCATTAGAAAATGCTCGTTATGGCTTTTGCTTTTCTACAGGCATGGGAGCTATAGACACTTTGTTGAAAGTCTTGAAACCCGGTGACGAAGTAATTGCTACAAATGACTTGTATGGCGGTACATATAGAATTTTTACCAAAGTTTATGAAAAATTTGGTATAAAATTCCATTTTATCAATATGGAAAATCCAGAAATTATACAAGATTTGGTAAATGAAAATACCCGTATGATTTGGGTAGAAACACCCACCAATCCATTATTGAATATTATTGATATTAAAAAAGTAGGAAAAATTGCGAAAAAATATAATATTACGTTGGTAGTAGATAATACTTTCGCAACACCTTACAACCAAACGCCATTGGATTTAGGAGCTACTGTGGTCGTACATTCAGTAACTAAATATCTTTCTGGACACTCTGACGTAGTAATGGGAGCTATTGTATTGAATGACGAAAATTTAGCCAATCAGATTAGATTTTTACAAAACTCTTGTGGTGCTACCCCAGGTCCGCAAGACTGTTTCTTGGCGTTGCGTGGCTTAAAAACCTTGCATATTCGTATGAAAGCACACGCCAAAAATGCGAAAAAAGTAGCTAAATTCTTGAAAAAACACCCGAAAGTAGAAAGAGTCTATTATCCCGGTTTTGCTTCGCACCCTAACCACGAGGTAGCAGCTAAACAAATGGCAACTTATGGCGGTATGATTTCTTTCACATTGAAAGATGACAGCGTAGCTACGGCAATTCGTGTAATGGAAAACTTACAAATATTTGCTTTGGCAGAGTCTTTGGGCGGTGTAGAGTCTTTGGTAGGACACCCCGCCACAATGACACACGCAAGTATTCCGAAAGAAGAACGTGAAAAAGCAGGTTTAAAAGACTCTTTGATTCGCCTTAGTGTAGGTATCGAAGACGTTACAGATTTGATAGCAGATTTGGAACAGGCTTTAGCTGCGGTATAATTTTCTTATTAGTCAAATTATGTTGCTTTCTATAATTAAGGAAAGCAACATAATCTTAGAAAGCCTAAAATGAGTAATAAACTCTTATTTAACTCCATGCAAATCAACGCCATAAAGATTATACCTCAACCTAATGATACAGTTAAAATTATTATTAATCCAATGAAGTTTCAAGTGAAAACATTTTATTATTTATTATTTTTACTACTTTACTTTTTACATCATAAATTTCTAAATAATAATTTTGAGGACTTCTTATTTTTAGGTTTATTGGTTATAGCTACTTACTTTACATTATTAAAATATAATACAATTTTCATTAATATCAATCATGAAAAATTTGAATTAGTAACTTACCCTTTACCTCGTATTTGGGGTTACAAGCAAGAGCTTTTTAAAATAGCAGTAGATAATGTATTTATAACAAAAGAAGTTTCTGAATCAGAAGACAATGAAATAATTACAGAATATTGTTTGTACCTTAGCACCATACCAACAAGTTTTATGAACTTGTCTTTTGATAATTATCATGATGCTTTAGCTATAAAAGATATACTAATTAAAGTTTGGAATATTAAAATACCCCCAGTAGTAGGTGAATATTTACCTCAATAAGTCATCTGTACAAATAAAATCTCTTTAATAAATTAAATTTTTTGGCTTTTTCTCTTTATGCAAAACCACCTCAAATACATTAGAATTGCTTGGTACAGCTTTTTAAGCCTTGCCGTAGGCTTGTGTTTTTATGTCTTGGCTGTAAGTGTCAATTTATTTTACCTTTTTGGCGAATTACCTAACTATGAAATGTTGGAAAAACCACGCACAGAATTAGCTACCGAAATTATTTCAGAAGATGGTGTAGTCTTGGGGCGTTATTACAACTCCAACCGTAGTCGTACCAACTACGAAGAAATTTCGCCAAATGTCATCAATGCTCTTATAGCTACGGAAGATGTTCGTTTTCACGACCATTCGGGTATAGATTTCAAAGGCACTTTTGCTATTCCTTATTACTTACTGAAAGGCGACAACAGAGGTTCAAGCACATTGAGCCAACAATTAGCTAAAAATCTTTATAACACACGCAAAGCACAAGGTGTATTAAATAATATTCCTATGTTCAATAAACTGATAGCAAAAACTAAAGAATGGATTTTGGCTATTAAAATAGAAAGAGCTTATACCAAAGAAGAAATTATTACAATGTATTTGAACACTGTAGATTTTGGGGCAAATTCTTTTGGTATCAAAGTAGCTGCACAAACCTATTTTAGTAAAAACCCTAAAGATTTGACTGTAACAGAAGCTGCTGTATTGATAGGTATGCTCAAAGCTCCTTCGTTCTATAATCCTTTATTCAATCCTGCCAACGCCTTGCGAAGAAGAAATACGGTTTTGCAACAAATGGTCAAATACAATTATTTGAAAGATACAGATTATTCGCAGCTAAAAAATGACTCTATTCTTGTCAATAAGTACGAGCCAGATACACATAGTCATGGACTTGCACCGTATTTCAGGGCATATATTTACCGCCAATTAAAGGTTTGGGCAGACAGCACAGGGCACAATGTGCACACAGACGGATTGAAAATCTATACGACCATAGACTCTCGTATGCAACAATATGCCGAAGAAGGTATGCAAAAACACTTTAAAAGTTTACAATATCAGTTTTTTCAACATTGGAAAAATCAAAATCCTTGGCGAAACCCAGACGGTAGCGAAGTGGCTAATTTTTTAGAAAAAGCCATTAAAGAAACGCCAAGATTTAAGAAATTAAAAGCTGCGGGTATGTCTGAATCCAAGATTATGTTTCAGTTGAATAAACCCGTAAAAATGAAAGTGTTTAGTTGGTACAAGCCTAATAATGAAACAGATACCTTATTAAGTCCTATTGATTCTGTGCGTTATTACAAATACTTCTTACAAACAGGTTTGGTGTCTATTGACCCTAAAAATGGTCATATTAAAGCATGGGTAGGCGGTATTAATCACAAGCATTTTAAATATGACCACGTAAAACAAGGTAAACGCCAACCGGGTTCGACTTTTAAAGCTGTGGTATATTCGGCAGCTATAGACAATAATCCACAAGAATACAACCCTTGTACGAGTTTCCAAGATGTGCCACAAACCATTAAACTACCCGATGGCAAGTTGTGGACACCCTCGAACAGTGGCAACTATTCTGGTGAAACCTACACCCTCCGCCAAGCTATGGCAAGGTCTATTAATACGGCTGCTACGTTTTTGATGCGTTACCTTAGCCCCAGAAATATTATTGACTATGCCCGAAAATTAGGCATAGAAAGCAAATTAGACAGTGTGCCAGCTTTGTGTTTAGGGATTAGTGATTTATCTCCTTACGAAATTACAAGTGCCTACTGCACCTTTGCCAATCAAGGAACTTGGGTAAAGCCTATGACTATTTTAAGAATTGAAGACAAAGATGGCAAGATTTTGTACCAAGCTGTACCCGAACAAAGAGAAGTTTTGAGTGAGCAAACGGCATATTTGATGACTTATATGTTGCGTGGGGCAGTGGAAGAAGAAAAAGGAACAGCCCGCAGCCTTTTCCGCTATGGACTTCCCGAAGGTGGACATATAGGCGGAAAAACAGGTACAACCAACAATAATGCAGACGGTTGGTTCATAGGCATTACGCCCAACTTAGTTACAGGTGTTTGGACGGGTGGAGAAGACAAAAGTATCCACTTCCGCACTACAGACTTAGGGGCAGGTGGTAAAATGTCTTTGCCTACTTTCGCCTTGTATATGCAAAAAGTCTATCAAGATACACGTATTCCGTACAAACGTGGCTATTTTGCAAAACCTGCGGACTTTACGGATTTTGATTGTATGAAAAACATAGAAACAGACTCCATAGCTACACCACAAGAAGATGACAGTATGTTGGAGGATTTGAAAAACTAAAGTTATGTTTTATGATAAAAAAAAGTAAACTATCTGCTGCCCAAATTTTTACTAAAATGGCTTCTTTCTGTGCCTACCAAGAACGGTGTGAACAGGAAGTACGAGAAAAAATAAGTTCTTTTGAACTAACAAGAGATGAAATAGACAATGTTGTGCAACAACTAATTGATGAAAATTTTTTGAATGAAGAAAGGTTTGCCGTTGCATTTGTCGGGGGGAAATTTCGGACTAAGCACTGGGGAAAAGCCAAAATTAAGTACGAATTGCAACAACGCCGCATAGACAAGCAAATCATTAAAACGGCTTTGGAAAGTATAGATGCAGCGGCGTACCAAACAGCTTTGGAAGGTTTGTTGGAAAAGAAAAAATCACAAGAACCCGACATTACACCCCAGAAATTGTATCTGTACCTGCTTAGTAAAGGCTATGAAAGTGATTTAATTCAAAAAGTAGTACGTGAGGTAGCATAACACAAAGGCTAATAGTTTTTGAAAACTATTAGCCTTTGTGTTAAAAATATTCATCAACTACGAATTATCCTACAAGTCCCCACCTTCATACTCATCTAATTTGTACCGCACATCGTCTTCTTTGGGAATTTCCAATGTACTCAATAAGTTTTGTATGCGTAAAACCTCTTGTTCGGTGTCGTCTAAATAGAAAAATAATGAAGGAATAATGCGTACTTGGTGGCGAATACGGTTGCCTAAGGCGTGCCTAATTACTTTGAAGTTTTCTCTAAATAACTCCAAATTAGTCATTGCATTTTTTTCAGGTAAAAAACTCAAATATATTTTGGCACTGCTTAAATCGGGCGAAATTCTCACTACGGTAATCGTGATAAGTGTGTTGGGAATCAAACTTTTCAATTCCTTTTGCAACATATCACTCAATTCTTTTTGTAGCAACTTAGCTACTTTTTTTTGTCTTGTTGATTCTTCCATGTAAAATAACTTTTGTGCAAAGGTATAATGAAAATGGCGGTTTTCATAATTATAGCTACCTTAAAATAGGTTTTCAACTGTAATATAGAATTTAAGCTACTTTTTAGAATACCCGAAGGCTATATTACAGTTGAATCAAGTTTTGACTATGTGCTACCTACGCCAATTCCTTTGCAAAAACACTACTCAAAGCAGCCTCTATACGTCTTGACAATTCTTGCAAATCTGCATCTGTCCACTTAATTTTAATTTCAAATGAAATCAAACGGCTAATCAAGGCATTAGATTGCGGTAACTCCAATGTTTTGTAGTCTTGTGGTGTACCCAATACGTGAGCAGCCAGTTTCATAGGTGTTTTCAATTCTTTTACGTGTTCCCAGTTGCGGATATAGTGGTATTGGTTGTCATACCAGTATTTGTAACCTACTAATTGGTTTACGCCTTCTTTTTCAAAGGCTGCCAATACTTTTCTTGTTTCGGCTTCGTTTGGCAAGAAAAAGTCTAAGAAAGTAGCTACATCTCCTTCTTTATCAGGGATATTACGCAACTGCACTTCAGCAAATTTTTCTAAAACTGCCGTCAAAATTTGCTTGTGCTTGCGTTGTTGCGACATGATATAGTCCATTTTCTTCACTTGTGCCAAACCAATCGCAGCATTTAACTCGCCAATACGGTAATTGAATCCTATAATTGGGTGGTTTTCCATGCCTCTGTTATTACCAATGTGGTCGTGTCCGTGGTCAGAGAATTGTTCGGCTAAGTTGTATAATTTCTCGTCATTGGTGATTACCGCACCGCCTTCGCCACAAGTAATAATCTTGAAAAAGTCAAAAGAGAAACAGCCCATACTTCCAAAAGTACCCAGAGGTTTTCCTTGGTAAGTACCACCAAAAGCCTGTGCAGTATCTTCGATAAGTACCAAATTATGTTCTTTACAAATCTCTACAATCTCGTCTATTTTAGCCATAGAACCGCACATGTGAACCACTACCACCGCCTTTGTTTTAGGTGTAATAGATTTGCGGATACTGTCTGGGCTTAAGCACAAAGTTTCGTCTATTTCTGCAAAAACAGGCAAAGCACCACCCAACAAAGCACCTTCTACCGTTGCTACATACGTAAATGGTGGCACAATCACCTCGTCACCTACACCAATACCGCAAGCTGCCATAGCTATAGCCACAGCCGTAGAACCACTGCTACAGGCATGAGCATACTTTACATTATTGAGTTTAGCTATTGCTGCCTCAAACTCTCTCGACTTCCAAATACCTTTGCGTTGTGCGTCATGGTTATAACGAAACAAAACACCTGTTTCCATTACCTCTTGGACAGCCTGTCTTTCTTCAATTCCAAATAATTCTGAACCCGGCATAGTGATAAAATTAATTAGTAAATTTTTTAATTAGTAAATTTTAATTTATACACAAATAATATTTTTAAAAAAATACTGTAGAACGGACTTCAGTCCGTTGAAGTTATTGTATTATTAACGGACTGAAGTCCGTTCTACAGTGCAAAAAGCTACTGCACTGCATCAACTTCTATTTCTACTAATAAATCGGGGCTAACAAACTTGCTCACCTCTATACAAGTGGAAACAGGGTCTATTCCCTCAAAAAACTCTTTGTGGGCTTGTGCAACTTTACTAAACTGTGAAATATCCAATAAATAAATTCTTGTACGCACCACTTGTGGCAAATCTGCCCCAAAATGCTGCAAAGCCTTTTGGATTTTTTTGAAAACAAATACTGTTTGTTCGTAAACCGTAGTCCCTACTATTTCGCCATTTTCGTTTACTGCCGTTGTACCCGCCACAAAAATTAGATTGCCAACTTTTTTGGCTCTGCAATAAGCCACTTGCTTTTCCCAAACCGTACCTGTGTAATAGTTTTCTGCCATTTTCTAAGAGAAGGGTATGATAGTTCACAAAAATACGTGATTTTTTTAAGAGTCAATCTTAAAAAAGCCTAAAAATATCGTTGGTATAGTCAAGGTAATTTTTTTATTCATTTGGGTTTTATCATCTACGATAGTGTGGATAACAAAGTGATTTTGGGAGGTGAAAGTAAATTTTATTTATATTGATATAATCATAAAAAAATCTTAGTAGTTAGTAGATTTTAAAATATTATTTTTATGTTTGGGGAGTATAAAATTTTACTTTATATGC
>CANGYA010000148.1 GCA_947457925.1 Cytophagales bacterium
CGAGATTGGTTAGATTTAATTTACCAATCTATTCACAGCCCTGAAAGACCTGTTTTGAATATGCAAAATGAAGGCATCAAAAAGGCAATGGAATTGATAAGTTTTGAAAACTTGACACCCACAGAACGGATGCACGCCAAAAATAAAGAAGCTGCAAAAATTGTGTTGAGCCACGAAAAGGAAGCAGGAAAACAAGAAAAGGCGGTGGAAATGGCAAAAAAAGCAATTAAAAAAGGTTTTGACAATGAAACTATTGCTGAATTGACGGATTTAACCCTTGAACAAATAGCAACACTGCGTAAAGAAAAAGACTAAAAAACTTACTATTTCAACGCCTTTTAATATAGCAACAACATTTTTTTGAGAAATGTTATTGCTTGTTGCTTACTTTCAAAAGATTACATCTATCCATACCCAAAAACACCTCACACAACTAATAAACAAAATGAAAAAGCAAACTAACATACCAACCTTGCGTTTTCCTAAATTTAAAGGAGAATGGGAAAAGAAAACTTTGGGGGAAGTAACAAGTAAAATAGGAGATGGTTTACACGGAACTCCCATTTATTCTTCCAATACAGGATTTTATTTCATTAACGGTAATAATTTAATTAACGGTGTAATTTGTATAAATGAAAATACAAAAGAAGTTGATTATGATATTTTTAAAGGTAATGATAAGAGTTTAAATGACAATACTATACTTATGTCTATTAACGGCACTATTGGAAACTTAGCCAAATATATCGGAGAAAAAGTTACGCTTGGTACAAGTATTGCATATTTTAATTTTAAAGAAAATAATAATTTTTATTACTTTTTATTGCAAACCGATAAAGTACAAAATTATTTTATTGCGGAATTAACAGGTTCTACTATTAAAAATTTATCGTTAAAAACATTAAGAGAAGCAGAGCTAAATCTCCCCACACTCCCCGAACAGCAAAAAATTGCTTCGTTCCTTAGCCTTGTGGACAAGAAAATAACACAACTCAACCAAAAAAAGAAACTTTTGCAAGCCTACAAAAAAGGACTAATGCAAAAACTATTCTCCCAAGAACTTAGGTTTAAAGACGAAAACGGAAACGAATTTGAAGAATGGGAAATCAAGACATTGGGGGAAGTTGCGGAAAAGAAATCATCAAATATTGCTGCCAATAAAATTGAGAATAATTTTGGTGATTATATTATTTATGGTGCTTCTGGTGTATTAAAAAAGGTTGATTTCTATATGGAAGAAGCTGATTATATTAGTATTGTTAAAGATGGTGCAGGAGTTGGAAGACTATTTTATTGTTTGGGAAAATCATCTGTTTTAGGAACAATGGAAATAATTAAACCTAAAACAGGAATAAATACATATTTTATTTATTGTTTATTAAATAATATTGATTTTGTAAAATATGTAACAGGCAGCACAATTCCGCATATTTATTTTAAAAATTATTCTAATGAAATTTGTGGTATTCCTTGTCTTGCCGAACAAAATAAAATAGCAAATTTTTTGTCTATTCTTGACGAAAAAATAAACCATTGCAGCAAAGAAATAGCAATAAACGAAACATTTAAAAAAGGACTTTTACAACAATTATTTTGTTAAAAAAATATTACTCTTAAACTATGGCTACCGAAACCGAAGGAATGTTAGAAAACCAACTACTTGCCCAACTTCAAACAATGGGTTATAGTTTGGTGTCTATTACTAACGAAAAAGAACTTATTGCAAACCTAAAAACGCAATTAGAAAAACACAATAACACTACTTTTTCAGCCCAAGAGTTTGAAAGAGTGTTGAATATTTTGAGTAAAGGCAGTGTTTTTGAGAAAGCCAAAACTCTAAGAGAACCGCAACGCATTGTCAGAGATAATGGCGAAAGTTGTAATTTTGAGTTTATTAAACAAGATTTTTGGTGTCAAAACGAGTTCCAAGTTACCCATCAGGTTACAATGGAAGGCAAATATGAAAACCGTTATGATATTACGATATTGATTAATGGTTTGCCTTTGGTACAGATAGAACTCAAACGCAGAGGTTTAGGGTTAAAAGAGGCTTTTAACCAAATCAACCGTTATCAAGCCCATTCTTTTGGGGCAAGTGCTGCCTTATTTCAATATATCCAAATTTTTGTGATTAGCAATGGTGTCAATACAAAGTATTATGCCAACAACAAAATTCAGACTTTTAAACAAACTTTCTATTGGACAGACAAAGAAAATAAGCATCTCACCAATGTTTTAAATGGTTTTACAAGCAGTTTTTTAGAACCTTGTCATCTTTCCAAAATGATATGCAAATACATTGTTTTGAACGAAACCTATAAAGTGCTGATGGTGCTTCGCCCTTATCAATATTATGCAGTGGAGGCATTGGTCGACAGAGTTAAAAACAGTACGCAAAATGCGTATATTTGGCATACCACAGGTTCGGGCAAAACTTTAACTTCTTTTAAAGCAAGTCAGATTTTGACTACTTTGCCCCAAGTTAAAAAAGTGGTTTTTGTGGTTGATAGAAAAGATTTAGATTACCAAACTACCAAAGAATTTAATTATTTTAGCAAAGGCAGCGTTGATGGCACAGAAAACACACAGCAATTAGTTAAACAGTTTTCAGACGATACAAAATTAATTGTTACGACTATTCAAAAACTCAATACAGCTATTACCAAAAAGCAACATTTGAGTAAAATGGAATTATTGAAAGATGAAAGAATAGTTTTTATTTTTGATGAGTGCCACCGCAGTCAATTTGGCGAAACTCACAAAAAAATCAAAGATTTTTTCAATAACATTCAGTTATTCGGCTTTACAGGCACGCCAATTTTTGCGGACAACGCCGCCAAAAACGACTTGGGCAAACGAACTACCAAAGAACTATTTGATGAATGTTTGCATAAATACGTCATTACTGATGCCATTAGAGATGAAAATGTGCTAAAGTTTTCGGTAGAGTACATAGGCAAAGCCGTAGCCAAGCCCGATAGTGTCAATAATGTAGATATTGAAGTGGAAGAAATAGACACTCGTGAGTTAATGGAATCACCCAAAAGATTGGAGAAAGTAGTTGATTATATTCTTGACAACCACGACAAAAAAACGCATAACAGAAGTTTTAATGCTATTTTTTGCATCAATAACATTGATACCCTCAAAAAATACTACGACATTTTTCAACAGAAAAAAGAAGCAGGTAAACACAATTTGCGAATAGCTACCGTTTTTAGTTATACCGCCAACGAAGAAGATGCCAACGCCAACGGAATTTTGACCGAAGATTTTGCGGAGAACGAAGACGGCAAAACATTGTCTTCGCAACAAGTCCACAGTCGCGAGAAATTAGAGGAGTACATAGGACACTATAACCAACTATTCGGCACAAAATTCTCGACCAAAGACAGCGAATCATTTTACAACTACTACAATGATATTTCTAAGAATGTAAAAAACAGAAATATAGATATTTTGTTAGTAGTCAATATGTTTTTGACAGGCTTTGACAGCCCAACGCTAAACACTTTGTATGTAGATAAAAACCTAAAATATCATGGCTTAATACAGGCGTATTCACGTACTAACAGGATTTTAGACGAGAAGAAATCGCAAGGCAATATTGTTGTTTTTCGCAATCTCAAAGATGCCACAGATGAAGCTCTTACTTTGTTTTGCAATAAGGAGGCAATAGACACGATTATCATGCAGCCTTATGAGGACTATGTGCAGAAATACGAAGCAATTTTTAGTAAGTTGCAAAAAATAGCCCCAACCGTAGATAGTATAAACAGTTTACCCAGTGAAACCGAAGAATTGGAGTTTGTGCAAACATTTAGGGAGTTGATACGCACCCAAAACGTCTTAAGTTCTTTTGCCGATTTTACGTGGGAAGATTTGCCAATGGAAGAACAAACTTTTGATAACTACAAAAGTAAATACCTTGATTTGCACGATAAAGTAAAAACTACAAATAGCAAAGAAAAGGTTTCTGTTTTGAAAGACATAGATTTTGAGTTAGAGCTTATCCACAGGGACGACATCAATGTTGCTTATATCTTGCAGTTATTGATGAAACTAAAATCAAAACCGAAACCAGAAACCGAGCAAGCAGTTCAGAATATTATGAAGTTGCTCAACTCTGAAACAAATCTCCGTAGCAAACGGGAGTTGATAGAAAAGTTTATTAACCAAATTTTAATCCACGTACCAAGTGCCGAAGAAGTGCCAGATGCCTTCGAGAAGTTTTGGAACGAAGAACAACGCAATAGTTTTGCTGAAATGGTGAAAACCGAAAACTTGTCGCCCGAAAAAACACAAGACTTGATTAGTCAATATCTCTATGACGGAAAAGAACCTTTGATAGACGAGTTAATCAGTTTGATAATAGACAATAAACCCACTTTCTTGAAACGGAAAGAGTTTAGTAGCCGCATTTTAGCCAAAATCAAAGAGTTTATTGCTACGTTTATAGAGGGGAGAATGTAGATTTTTTAAGACTTACTACCACAAGGGTTCGAGACTCTTGTGGTGGTAGGTTTTTCTCTTGAAACATTTTTATGCCTTCCTTACAAACTCCGATTTCAGTCCCATAGCCCCGAAACCATCTATTTTACAAGCTATGTTGTGGTCGCCTTCTACCAACCTAATGTTTTTTACTTTTGTGCCAGCCTTCACAGCTTTGGGTGCACCTTTTACGGGTAAATCCTTGATAACCACTACACTATCACCATTTTGTAGTTCATTGCCGTTAGAATCTATTACTTTGTTAGTAGTCAAAGCAAGTTCTTCTTCGGGAGTTTCGGTAGGACTCCACTCGTGAAAACACTCTGGACACGCCAATAATTCGCCGTTTTGGTACGTATATTCACACTTACATACAGGACAAGGAGCTAAATCTGCCATAAAAAATTAATGATTGAAGTAAAAAATAAATAAAAACTTTGCAAAGGTAAGGAATAAAAGTCAATAGTCCTTGTATTTAGGTTTTCCGTATCAAATTTTCAAGTAAGTTTTATGTAATAAAAATAATTAACGTGAGCTTTGGAACACAGACGACACTGCCCACATGGTGTTGCACAGATTATTTTTATTTAAGTAATTGGAAAAAATAAATGTACCACAGACTTTAGTCTGTAATCTCTTGATAATCAAAGACTCACATACTAAAGTCAGTGGTACAATATTATCAATTAATTAGTTACTCTTACTTATGCAATTAAAATACCTCCTAACTACAATTTAAACTATGTTTTTAATATGCCTATGTAGTTGAAAATTTTTAAACTATTGATAATCAATAGTTTAAAAATAAATTAAATTTTTTACAAAAAATATTTACTCAAATACTTGCACAATAAAAAAACTCTGCACATATTTGCAGCATCAAAATAACACCTACCTAATAACACTTTATAGTGTTCCTAAGTAGTTGATTTATAGAGAAAGAGGGAGAGATTAGGCTCTATGAACTCTTAGCAACCCCCTTCAAGGGAACGGTGCTAAATCCTAACCTAAGTAATTTTTAGGAAATATAAACCAACAGAAAAATGAAAACTACAAATCTAGCACCAAGTTCTACAAAGAACTATCTTACAAAAACAAATCACGTTTTAAGTACAATCTATGCACATTCAGCTAATTCAAAATTTTGCTGTTGTTGTTGCTGTTGCTAATCTCTTTTGTAATGAAAAAGGGACTTAGTAGCTTGCTTATCTATACACAATCGTAATAAGGTTTTATTGTATAGGCATAGCTACTATCAAAAAAAGCAAAGCTAACGCAACGGTTTTTTTGCACCCTTTCCACATTCATTATACTTTTCCAAGAAAATAACGCCACTGTTTCCTTGTTATAGATAATTCCATGTTTTTATTTAAAGCATTGGTGTTCTTTGCTACATAATTTTATACTTATTTTTAATTAGTCTTAGTCTAAATATATTCAATTTATTCTTTTTTGATAATCCTTAAAACTAAAAATACTACAACTATGGCACAAAAACTTCATTTCGAGACATTGCAACTACACGCAGGTTATGAAACACCAGAAGGTACAACTTTATCAAGAGCCGTACCTATTTATCAAACCTCATCATATACCTTCAAAAACGCAGAACATGGTGCTAACTTATTCGCACTCAAAGAGTTTGGTAACATCTACACTCGTTTGATGAACCCTACCACAGACGTTTTTGAGAAAAGAATTGCAGCTTTGGAAGGTGGCGTAGCAGCCTTAGCAGTGGCTTCTGGACAAGCAGCCCAATTCATTGCCTTGAATAATATTTTAGAGGCAGGCGACAATTTTGTATCAAGTCCTTATTTATATGGCGGTACTTACAACCAATTCAAAGTGCAGTTCAAGAGATTGGGCGTAACTGTAAAGTTTGCAAAAAGTGATGCAGCCGAAGATTTAGAGGCTCAAATAGACGAAAAATCAAAGGCTATTTACATAGAAAGCATTGGCAACGGAGCTTTTTCGGTAGCAGATTTTGAGAAAATTGTGGCAGTAGCTCGTAAACACGACTTGCCTTTGGTAGTGGACAACACATTTGGTGCAGCAGGTTATTTGGTGCAGCCTTTGGTTTTAGGTGCAAATGTTGTCGTAGCCTCTGCAACCAAATGGATTGGCGGACATGGCACAAGTATCGGTGGCGTGATTGTAGATGGTGGCAACTATAATTGGGGCAACGGCAAGTTTAAACAATTCACAGAACCGTCTGAAGGTTATCATGGCTTGAAGTTTTGGGACGTTTTTGGTTCACAAAGCCCGTTTGGGAACATTGCGTACATCATACGTGCAAGAGTAGAAGGTTTGCGTGATTGGGGTCCTGCACTAAGTCCGTTCAATGCTTTCTTGTTGTTGCAAGGCTTAGAAACGTTGTCTTTGCGAGTGGATAGAACCGTACAAAATGCCCTTGCATTGGCTCAGTGGTTAGAACAACACCCTGAAGTAGAAAGTGTAAACTACCCTGGGTTGCCCAGCAGTAAGTTCCACGAAACAGCCAAAAAATACTTGAAACGTGGTTTTGGTGGCGTATTTACGGTAACTCTCAAAGGCAGCAAAGAAAGAACAGCCGAGTTTGTAAACAATTTGAAATTGATTAGTCATTTGGCAAATGTGGGAGATGCTAAGAGTTTGATTATTCACCCCGCCTCTACTACTCACCAACAACTAAGTGATGCCGAACAGTTGGCAGCAGGTGTAACACCTACTTTGTTGCGTATTTCTGCGGGTATAGAACACATAGAAGACTTGAAAGCAGACATTACGGCAGCTTTTGAAGCAGTGAAAGAACAAGAAAAAATTTTGATAGACAAGGCTTTGTTGGCTACGAATGTAGTTACGCATAACTAAAAAAAGCCCCAACCCAACCCTCCCCCACAGGGGAGGGAGTTTAGTAATCAAAAAGTTATATTTCCCTGCCATGTGAGGCAGGGGGTGAGGTCATAAAAATTTACGATTGAACCGCATATACCAATAAATACAAATTCAGGCTTGTGGTTTTACGGCAAGTTTGTTTGGAGTACAGTGCATTTTTCTTTGTTACAAGGCTTGCAAGCCTTGTAACAAGAAATTTAAAATCTTAACCAGCATTTAAAAATATTTGATAATTCATAAAAACAACACGACAATGAATAAACATCTTTTCACTACTACTACACCATTCCAATTAGAAAATGGTACGATTTTACCAGAATTAGAGTTGGCTTATGCTACTTGGGGGCAACTCAATGAAGATAAAAGTAATGTGGTTTGGGTGTGCCACGCCCTTACTGCCAATGCAGACGCAGCAGATTGGTGGGCAGGCTTAGTAGGTGAAAATGATTTGTTTAATCCCAAAGACCATTTTATTATTTGTGTCAATATGTTGGGTTCTTGCTATGGTTCAACAAGCCCTGTGTCTTTGAATCCCGAAACACATCAGCCGTACCATACACATTTTCCCTTGATTACGATTAGAGATATTGTTAATAGTTTAGAAGTTTTACGCAAGCATTTGGAAATCAATAGCATACATACTTGTATTGGTGGCTCTATGGGCGGTATGCAAGCTATGGAATGGGCAATAGCACAACCAACAGTCATCAAGAATTTGGTTTTGTTGGCGACTAACGCCAAACATTCGGCTTGGGGCATTGCTTTCAATGAGTCGCAACGCATGGCAATCAAGGCAGATGCCACTTGGGACAAAGCAACGTATTATGCAGGGCAGGCAGGTTTAAAGGCTGCAAGGTCTATGGCGATGTTATCATACAGAAATTACGAAATGTACCACCAATCTCAAGAAGATTTGGACAATGAAAAAGTAACGGACTTTAAGTCTTCTTCTTATCAGCAATATCAAGGTAAAAAGTTAGTAGATAGATTCAATGTTCTATCCTATTTAAGTCTTATCAATAGTATGGATACGCACAATGTTGGTCGTGGTCGTGGAGGTATAGCTTTGGCTTTGCAACATATTACGGCTAAAACATTAGTCATAGGCATTAGTTCAGATTTATTATTCCCACCTCACGAGCAGCAATTATTAGCCCAGTATATTCCAGAAGCTATTTACCATGAAATAGATTCTTACTACGGACATGACGGTTTTTTGACAGAAACGAAGAGAATAACAACCTTAGTGAAGGATTTTTTGTACGGTGCAGGGCAACGTAGCAGTATTACACCCATAGAAATTATTAAAAAAAAGAATGGTTTGCAACTTAAAGTAAGTTAAAATAATTTTAAATTTAGGTTGTGGTAAAAAATGTATGACAACTAAATACTTGGTTATGAATAAGTTATAGCAAACAGATAATGCCCACAATGGAATTGATATTTGGCGGATAATCACAGATAAACCACCAAATCAGTCGATATCCGTGTAATCCCAATTATAGATTAGATATAGTCCAAAGATGTCATCTTTTTACGAGTGTAGAAACTTGCAATTTTACTCTTTTTACAAAAGATGACATCTTTACGCATTGAACTAAACACTGTTTATAATTGGTATAATCCTAATTCCATTGCGGGTGTTATCTGTTTGCCATTAAATAATTGATTATCAATAAACTAAATTATCATACATTTTTGACCACTCCCAATTACTTTTCTAAATGCTTGATATAAATACCCGCAGCTATTTTTTCAATCAATGATTTAGGGCTAAAATACGTCATTTTTACAGACAAGGAATTGATGAAACCCGGTACTACTTCGGCATCTTTGTTAAACATTCCGTTAATAGCTATTTTAGCTACTTCCGTAGGCGACATATTGTATTTTTCGGCAGTGGCTTTCAGTCCCTCTCCCATTTTGGCTCTGTCTGCAAAGTTGGTATCTGTAGCCCCCGGGCTTAGGCAAGTTACAGAAACAGGAGAGTCTTGCAACTCAAAACGCAAACCACGCGTAAACGACACAATAAAAGCCTTAGTAGCAGCATACAAACTTAGCGTAGGCACCGCTTGATAGGCAGCCGTACTTGCTACATTCATGATGTAGGCAGGTTGGTTAGTTTTGGTGGTCGTAGCCCGCAAAATAGGCAATAACAAATAGGTAATATCCACAACGGCATTCATGTTGAGTTGCATCATGTTGCGTTGCTCGTCTAACGTCAATTTTTCAAACCAACCCCATAAGCCGTAACCTGCGTTGTTAATCAAAATACTAATGTCTAATTGATTGTCCACACACCAATCACGTATTTGCGTAGCCACATTTGGCACAGACAAATCCGCAGGGTAGTAGAGTACATTAATATTGTATTTTTGAGTAAGTTCTTTTGCTAAATTTTGTAGTTCTTGGGCAGACCGAGCTACTAAAACCAAGTTGTATTGGCGTGCTGCTAATTCTTCTGCCATTGCCTTGCCAATACCCTTGCTTGCTCCTGTGATGAGTGCGTACATAAATTACGTTTTTAAAATGAAGTTACAAAAATAAGCAGCATAGCTTGAAAAGCCTACGTGCTACGGCACAATTAATCATAGTAAGTCGTTGCCCTAAATCAGTTTAGGTTATTTTTTAGACTAAAAGCAACACTAATAAAATAATAATCAAAGAATAAAATAATTTTAATTAAAAAATCACTAATTAACGTAAGTTGCGTAGTGCCTACTGTAGAACGGACTTTAGTCCGTTTTTTGCATTTAGCAACAAAAATGCGTTTTTATAGTGCAGAATTTTGTTCTCATACAAAAAAACGGACTAAATTCCGTTCTACAGTTAGATATTACGCAACTTACGTTAGTTAATCATTGTGTATTAGCATTTATTTAGGCATATACAAATCCATGATTTTTTTAATGTACTTTCCTAACACATCAAACTCCAAATTGACCGTATCGCCTACTTGTAAAGTCTTGAAATTAGTGTGTTCGTAGGTATAAGGAATAATAGCCACGCTAAAACCTCCTTTGGGGCTGTCCACCACTGTTAGGCTTACGCCATTGACACAAATAGACCCTTTTTCTACCGTAAAATTGCCTTTTGTGGCATCATACGCAAAGGCATACCGCCAACTTCCGCCTAAGTCCGCTACTTCGGTACATTGAGCCGTTTGGTCGACGTGTCCTTGCACAAAATGACCGTCGAAACGACCATCTGCTCGCAAACATCTCTCTAAATTCACTCGACTGCCCACTGTTAATTTGCCCAAATTGGTGCGTTGGAGGGTTTCATCAATGGCTGTAACAGTGTGTCTATTACCGTTTATAGCCGTAACTGTTAGACAAACGCCATTGTGAGCTACACTTTGGTCTATTTTGAGTTCCTGCGAAATAGGCGACTCAAATTCAAAAATGACATTGCTTTGTTCTTGGTGAATAGCCGTAACCGTAGCAAAAGTTTCTATGATACCTGTAAACATGGTATTGAATGCTTGGTTAAAAGTTTTAGTTAGAAAGAGAAAATTAGTTGTTACCCTAAAAACCCCACAAGGGTTTGCACCCCTTGTGGGGTTAAATTATAATTATTTTACCTACCTTTCCATTCGGCAGGATTACCTCTCCACTCTTGTAAAGAAGCCATTTCTTCTTCTGTAATGTAGTCGTTGGCTACGGCTTCTACCAACAAGGCGTTGTAGTTACTCAATGTACTAAAAGGAATATTTGCTTGCTGAAAAGCCTGTTGTGCCACTTCAAAACCATAGGTAAAAATGGCAGCCATGCCAATAACGGGCATACCTGCTTGTTGTACGGCTTGGGCTGCTTTGAGGCTACTTCCGCCTGTAGAAATAAGGTCTTCTATGAGCAATACTTTTTTACCTTCTTCTATTTTACCTTCTATCAAATTGCCCATACCATGTTCTTTTGGTTTAGGACGGACATAGATAAAAGGCAAATTCAGGGCATCTGCCACCAAAGCTCCATGGGGTACACCTGCTGTAGCTACCCCTGCAATTACTTCAGTGTCAGGGTATTGTGTCTTAATAAGTTCTACAAAACTATCTTTGATAAAGCTACGAATGGCAGGAAAAGATAAAACCATACGGTTGTCGCAATAAATAGGCGAAAGCCAACCAGAAGCCCAAGTAAATGGTTTTTGTGGGCTTAATTTTACAGCTCCAATTTCTAAGAGCATCGTTGCCAATTTTTTGGCTACTACAGGGTGTGTCGTATTCATGTGCCAAAACTACGTACAAGGCAAAGTCTAAACAAATTTTTGGTGTAAAGAAACTGCTAAATTGTAGGATTTTTTGGCAAAAGAAACCCCCAACTTTTTGGGTTGGGGGTTGGTAATTTGGAATGCCTAATAACCTGCGTTTTGTTTGAGGTTTGGATTTACGTTAATATCACGTTGAGGAATTGGAGCCACTAAAGCTGGAGAAGTATATGGCATAGTAATTAGTGTATTACTTGCATCTCTACCTCTTACACTAAGTTTCCATCTTTTTAAGTCGTGAATTAAATGTCCTTCTGCAATTAACTCCAACTTTCTTTCTCTACGAATATCTGCTATTGTCAGCGTAGTTAATGGAGCTAAACCAGCCCTTACCCGAATCAAATTAATATCTTCTAAAGGTGTAGCTCCTTTACTTTCGTTAAGTGCGAAGTTAGCTTCTGCCCTTGTTAAATACATTTCTGCCAAACGAATGATATTAATATTTGCAATATTGGCTTCATTCCATTTACGCGAAAGGACACGTCCATTTGCAGGGTTTGGTCTGAACAATGCACGTCTTTTATCTCCTGTTGGGAACTGATTTAACATACCAGCTAAATACTCTACGTCTCCGTTACGACCTAAACCAAAAAAGGCATACATAGAGTTCACGTTATCTTGTGCTGTAGAAGCTACGACAAATATATCTTCACGGGTAGCAGAAGCTGCATTATATACGAGTTCTGGCTCTGGAAGCAAGTTATAGGTGTTAGATGAAATTACTTTATCTGCTGCATCTCTTGCTTGTGCGTATTTGTATTGCTGTAGATATACTCTTGCTAAGAATGCAGAGGCAATGGTCTTATCTGCAAAAATACTTCTACTATTAGAAGTAACATCTGACCTTTGTGGTAACTTTGATTCAGCCTCAAGCATATCTTTTTCAATAGCAGCATATACTTCTGCAACGGTAGCTCTTGCAACCTTAGTTATATCATCGGTTTTAAGCATAATAGGAATACCAGAATTTGGCTCGTTATTCGCACCACCTTCTATAAAAGCCTTACCATAGAAACGTAGCAGTTCAAAATGTGCTATTGCCCTCAATAACTTGGCTTCTCCTTCTAATTGATTACGTAAAGCCTCATCTTTTACTAATGACATACTTTCTATAGCATGGTTCATGTTGTTGATAAGGTTGTAACCATGCGTCCACATTGTAGAGGCATCTGCATTAGTTGTCAAGATAAATTTGTTGTAGAATTGACGTGGGTCAGCAAA
>CANGYA010000149.1 GCA_947457925.1 Cytophagales bacterium
ACCAGTGCGTAGTACACCAGTGCGTAGTACACCAGTGCGTAGTACACCAGTGCGTAGTACACCAGTGCGTAGTACACCAGTGCGTAGTACACCAGTGCGTAGTACACCAGTGCGTAGTACACCAGTGCGTAATACACCAGTGCGTAGTACACCAGTGCGTAATACACCAGTGCGTAGTGGTTCACGAGTTACACCAACGCCTACACGCCAGCAGGTTCGCCAACAAAACAGAACACAACGCCAGCAGAACCGCCAGCAAAACCGTTTACAACGCCAACAAAATAGGCAGCAGAACCGCCAACAACGCCAAGAAAACAGACAAGGCAGTGGCTTTGACAATACTTTAGAACGTATCAATGCTACTAATGATACGTTGATGAATGTAGCCAATTCAACTTTAGCACTTCGGGAAGAGTTGCGACCCGCCCAGACACCCGCAACTTTTGAGGTTGAAGAAAGAATAGTAGAGGCAGCAGAGGCAGGTGTCCCGCCTGAAGTGATACAGCACGACTTGAGTAACCAAATTCAAACAAGCACTGGAGCAGACCCTATCTCTGCAAACGACCAAGCTGTAGCACTTATGCAAGATGCCGCAGACAACTTCAGTCAAGAACCTGAAGAACCTTTGGAAGAAGAAACTTTTGAAGAACCTGTAGAGGAAGAACCTGTAGAGGAAGAAGAAGTATTTGAAGAACAAACTGAAGACGAACCTATGGAAGATTTAGCAGGTGTTTACGAGGCGTTTGGTTTTGGTGCAGTGCGTACACAACAGCGAAGAAGTACAACGCCACGTAGTACAACACCACGTACTACAACGCCACGTACTACAACGCCACGTACTACAACGCCACGTACTACAACGCCACGTACTACAACGCCACGTACTACAACACCACGTACCACAACGCCACGTACCACAACACCACGTACCACAACGCCACGTACCACAACACCACGTACTACAACGCCACGTACTACAACGCCACAAGGGCAAACAAGGCTAACACCTTTAGCCCAAACCCAACAACTACAGCCACAGCCACAAGTACCTGCATTGCCTGTAGCTACAAGCCAGCTACCAACTACAGGAGGTAGTGCGGGTAGTGGTGGTAATAATAATATGCGTATGATTGTGTTTGCAATCATTGGCTTGTTAGCTGTTTACTTTTTAACAAAAAAACGTAAATAGTTAATAAGTAAAATTTTGATTTTCAATTAATTATAAATTTTTATACCATGAAAAAGAATTTTGGTAAAGAATTAGGAAAAGCTGGAGCAAGGGCAGCGGGTGCAGGTATAGCAGCCACCGTATCACGCCGTTTTTTGCGAAACACCCTTAAAAATCCTATGATAGAGGGAGCAGCTTTGTTAGTGGCAGGGGTAGCTGGAGCTTCAGCTACTAAAAACGAATACGTGGATGCCATGTGTGAAGGTATTGCTACAGTAGGAGCATTACGGATATTAAATAACTTCATGCCAGATGCAGGGCTTGCTGGAGCAGAGGAATTTTTGCTTAGTCAAGGCTCACCACAATTAGCTGGAGTTAGTTCAAATCCTAATCTATTTGCAGACTTGGCAGGTAATTTCGACGAGATTGGTTATGTAGAAGAACCTATTAACGGTATGGAAGACATAGCTGGAGTCTTTGATGAATTAGGTAATTTGTATGACGCAAACGGCAACTTCTTGGGCAATCTTGATGAATTGGGCAATTTAGACGATTTGGGTACTGTAGATGAATTCGGTATGGTAGATGACTTAGGCGACATCGGCGATGATGACGATGACGACTTAGGCGACATCGGCGATGACGATGACGACTTTGATGACGATGACGAGTAAGCCCTAACTTTTCTTTTTGAACAGCAAAACAAAAAAAATTCACGATTACAATTTATTTTCCTTTTATACACTATGTCAAACAGAACCGCAAGACGAGCAGGCGGAGGCAGACCGCAAAGAACAACTGCAAGCCATGAGATACGCCCAAGTCGTTCTCAAAGATTATTGTTGAACCGTACAGCAGATTTGCCTGATACATTTAGGCAGGCTATTTTGCAAAAAAGGGTACGACTAAGTGATGTAACCGAGTACGTGACCAAGCACATCAACGACACCAGCCTCACAGATTTGATTGATGCCAATACAAGGGAACAGGTAGGCATTTCTACCCTTACAGGTATGCAGTTAAGCAATAACAAGGCAATGGTTGTTGAAAGGATTAAGTTAAATTTTCCAATGACGCAACTACTAACTTTAACATCGGGTTCGTTGCCTCCGTTAAGTAGCCCCGAAATTCTAATTTACACCCAATTCGCTAATTCTGCAGCCACACTGTTAGGGCAAGCAATTTCTGCGGGTGAATTTACGTTGTTGCTAAACGGCACTGTAGTTTTTAATTGCCAAATAGATAGACTATTGCGGGATAGTTTTGCTAATGGTTTATCTACTAAAGAAGACGGCTTTTTATTGGCTACGCCTATATTTATTAGTGCGGGTACGGAAATAAAAGCAGAAATTCGTTTACCGCAAGGTTTGAATTTGGCAAATATTACAGGTATGACAACAAGCCACCCCGTTAGGGCTTGTCGTTTGCAACTTATCGGGCAGGGTTTGCGGGTAGTTAGTTCTGTAGTTTCTTAGTCATTTTCTATCATCTTAAAAACCTATAAGTTTAGGCTTATAGGTTTGTAAACCTAAACAGCTATGCAAACGAAATTCCAAACCGTAACGTACACCTTGCCAGCAGGTACACCAGCAGGGATTTACAATGTACCACGTACCGAATTGATTGCGGGTTATGATAGATTAACAGGGATAGCTACTTACATCAATCAAAACCCACAAGTTGAGTTTCAAATAGCTATTAAAGACGAGGGCGAAATACACCAAGATTTTACGAATTATAGAGATTACACCGCCAGCCAATCTTTAGACTTTCGTAAAAGATACAAGCCTTTTGACATACAAGCAAGGGGTGTATCTATGAAATTGGAGGTTAAAGTTATTACGCCTTTGGTAGCTGCCTTAAACGTGGACTTTGTTTTTCGTTTAGAACGTACCGTAAATACGAACAACTGTAGCAATAGAACCAATACACCTAAACCAGCTAATAGATAATATGCTTTTCGACGCTATTCGTAACATTATTTTGACTTCTAAATATCCTTGTTGGAAACTGTATTATTTCCAAAATCACGAGAAAATTAGCTTTGGTTCGTACTTTCCAACGGATAACCACGAAGATACTATTAACCAAAGTTTGCAGTTGTTGGAACAAAGGCTTGAGTTAAATCCTGAAGCTGATTTTGGTATATATATACAAGAAAAGCCACAATCCAACGGCGACAAGGTTATAGGCTTATTGCGGTTCAGGTACAAAGAAAAAAGTAGTAATACATCTGTTACTAACCAATTTTCAGGGTTTGCAGGTTTTGACTTGCAAGGCGTGTTAGCAGGTTTTGAGGCACAACAAAATAAATTGTTAGAAGCTGAAAAAACTAAGGCAGAGAACGTAGTTACAAGCCTTAAACATGAATTTGCTTTGATGTTGGAAAAGAAAGACTTAGAACGGCAAAAAGAGGAGTTAAATAAAAAAATAGCAGAGTTTGAGCATAAACAAAAAGAGATTGAAGCCCCAGCGTATCGTATGGGCAAAATCTTGGAAACAGCTTTAGGAGGTATTGCCGAAAAGTATTTGCCTACAGCCACTACAGGGCTTGCAGGGGTGGAAGCACCCACAACGGAAGAGGAGGCAATCGTAGAACGTATCGCCTCAAGTATTTACGAAAAACTCAAGACTAAAGAGCAACTTTTAGGACTAGAGAAAGCTATTAATCAATTATTATCAAAAATTCAATGAAAAAGTTTTTGAAACAGTCTTCAGATACAGCAGCCCCGACTGATGACCAAATGCAGCAAATTAGACAGGAGCTAACCCAAGAAGAAGCAAGGGTATTGCTCAAGTTGTTGCAAGACAAGGAGGCAAAGCAAATAGCTTTTAATTATTTACTTCAAAACTTAAAATAGTCATGGCACTAAGCAAACCGAAAAAACCAAAAATGCCTAAGAAGCCTAAAAGCAATGCACCCGCTGAAGCGTGGTTGCGTTACGAGGAGAATGTAAAGGCAAAACTAAACGACTACAAGAAAAAAGTAGCTGATTACGAGGCAAGTATTAAACGTCGTGAGAATGCCAAAAAAAGTGCCGAAAAACTTTTGGCGAGTGTAAAGTAATCAAAACCAACGACTTAAAAAAACCTATAAGTTTTGTCTTATAGGTTTGTAACTCTATTTTGCTATGAAAACCTTTGAAGATTTTAGCAAATTCTATAACAAACTTCCATTAGCTAAAAAGTTTGATTTGCACCGTAAACATGGATTATTTGATGTCGACCCCACGGTAGAGAGTAGGTTGTTTGCGAATAAGGCAAAACAGCTAAAAATGTCTGCGGAAAATAGGGCAGCTATTTTGTATGCGTTGGAAAATCAAACGGTTTTAAGTGGCTTGTCAAATGGTGCAAGTTGCGGGTGCAATAGTGGTAGTTGTGCGACTGATTTGGCTGGAGTTAAAAAGTTTGATTTGCCTAAACAAAATTTTGACAATTACTCCAGCGAAATAGACAAACTAATAGACAAGTTTACAAAGCCTAATAGCAAGGAGCTACAAAGTGAATGTTACGCCTTTTATTTACCGATTACAGAAATTTACACCGACCCGCAACGGTTTCAGAACCGTACAGATGCCTTTAGCGAATTGTCTGCGGCTCAAGTAGCTTTGGAGTACAACAAAAATTATTTCGACCCTATTGTTGTGTGGTTTGATGAAAGAGCTGGCAAAACTTATTGTTTGTCAGGACATAGCCGTTTAGAGGGCATGAAACGGAGAGGCGAAAAATTGATACCTGCACGTAAGTTTGAAGGCACTGAAGAGGAGGCTATTACTTACTCAAGGGTCATTGCCAATCGTGCAGCCAATAAGGAAAATTTGCTTGAGGACTTGCGGGCTTACAAACTGATGCGGGATGGCGACGAGGCTTTAGGCATTAAACCTACAGGCAAAAAGGACTTGCAAACTGCGTTTAAGGGCAAACACACCAAGCTGGAGGCATTGACTTATTTAAATCCAAATGGTTTGTTTTTGCAGGAGCTAAACAAAGAAAAAGAGTTATTGCCTTATTTGGAAACAAGGGCAAGATGGGTAGGCGACTTAAGAAAAGAGCTGCCTAACTTGACTAACAACCATGAAGACGAGATTTTTTTCTTTTTCTATGCTGGCGACCGCAAAGGTTTAAAAATGGAGCAAGAGGCATTTAAGCAAACGGTTCGTACAAGATTAGCCATATTACCACAAGGCGGGGCATTGTTTCCTGAATGTCAAGTCGACGGGTGTACGGAAGTGAAAGAATGTAGGGACAATTTGAGTAAACAGGCGTGTGAAGACGTGCAAAATTTGGTAGCTAAAGACCAAGCAATATCTAATCGGTTTAAGACTGATGACGTTGTTTATAGAATTTACACGCCACAGGAAGAGCAAGCCTTGTTAGCACAACGCAAAAAGTTACAAGATGAAATTGCTAAAATGCAAAAAGGGCTTGAGTTTTTAGAACAACAATCAAAACTATTCGGCTTGAAATGAAAAAACAAAACAGCAACCGCAATATCAAATATTTGATTTTGCACGTATCTGGAAATAGCAACCTTAACTTGAGGGCGCAGTGTATCCAAGATTATTTCTTACGCCCAAAGGCACAAGGAGGCAAGGGCTGGAGTCGTGGTGGTTATCATAAAATTATTGAAGGCGACGGGGACATTTTCACCTTTTACGACGACAATGATGTAACTTTTGGCATCAAGCCTTTTCGTGGCATAAGCAATGCAAATAGCTTGCACGTTTGCACGATAGGAGGCATTAACCGCAGCGGAAAACCTGTAGACAACCGCACAGAAGCACAAAGGAAAAGCCAAGCAAGGGTAATTCAAGAATATACGGAAAAGTACCCCAACATTAAAATTTTGGGACATAACCAAACGGATTTAAAGCCTTGCCCTTGCTACAATGTGCCAAAGTTCCTACAGTCTATAGGTATTCCTGATAAATTTATTCTTTTTGATGACTTCAGGGGGGTGTTAAAAGCTAATGGTTACTAAATTCGTAAATAATGCTTTACCCTTTGCAAGAGTGGCTGGAGCTAAATATGGTCTTAATCCTTTATACATCTTGGCTGTAGCAGCCTTTGAGTCAGGATGGGGACAAAGCAAGTTAGCCAAAACAGCTAATAATTATTTTGGTATTATAGCCACAAAAAATACAAATAATTATTGGTTTGGTGCAAGTCAAAAAGCAAGTACAGGGCTAACATTTAGGAAATATACTAATGCTCAAAATTCTTTTTTAGACTTTGCAAGGCTTATTAGAAACAATTACCAAGGTGTAGCTGCAGCAAGTACCATTCAAGATTTTGCTTTGCAAATGTCAGAATCAAGATATATAAGTACGGCCAACGGCGATAATCGTTTGAATTATCGTAAAGGATTGGTTAAATGTTACGGACTTATTACCAATACGTCTACAGGTTTAGTAAGTGATGATACTTATTTTACATTATTACCATTAATTTTTTTAGGTTTCTATGCGTACAGACGACAAATTGTATAGACTTGGTTTAGTCTTAATAGGAGGCGTAGGGGCTTATTTTCTGTTACGTTCTGTAGTGCGAGATAATGCCCAAAACAACGCCTTTGCATCTACGAACATCAATGCACAAGTAGCAGCACGTTTATTAGCAGCAATGAACCCTTCAGGTTTTGATTGGCTTTTTGGCGTAGATGGTACAGACGAGGCAGCAGTTTTTGCAGCTTCGCAGGTCGCCACAAGTTACGCACAAGTAGCAGCCTACTACAGGCAGATGACACGAGGCAGAGTATTAGGCAATGACTTGAGGGCAGAGCTTAACGATACGGACTTTCAAAGAATACAACAATTATTTTCACGAAAACCATAAATGAAAACAGTTAGAGAAAGTAAAAGATTTGTTACCGTTTACACCAAAAACGAGCAGAACATAACAGCCAACTGCACAGGCATTACACTGGTTAATCAATCTGAAGTAGATTGTGCTGTAGTCATTGATGGCGTGCCGATACAGATAGAAGCTGGAGCAAGTTTTGGCTGGAGCAATGCAAGCCCTATTAACGACATGACTGTTTTTGATTTAAGTATTCCTCAAGGTGGTCGCCTTATTTTGTTGAAAGAAATTGTAACAGAAAAACAAGTTTGCTAATATGATATTTTTAAACAAACCAACCCGCAGGTTAGTAGAAAAGCCTTTGCCTACAGGCAAGCCAAGTATTTACTTTGACAAAACTCTCAACCGTTGGGTATTTGATGACAACGGCGTTACTCCTTTGCCTTTTAACTCCACTGCAAACGGCAATACACCTGTAGGCAATTTGGACTACATACAAATCGCACCCATGTTATACATTGCAAAAGACGACCATTTTTTGCACTTCAAAGGGTTTTATTTGTATCATGTTACTGGCGAAACTACAAGGTTGCCTTTGGCTGTATTGTTTACATCACGATACGAAGACATAAAGTTATTAGATGTTTCTCAAGAAATTGCCCATTTAGACTACAACCGAGTTTTATTCGCCAAAGGCATAGATATTTCAAATTTGCCTACCGACAATTTTATTGATTGGGGTCACTATTACATAAACTTTATGCCGAAAGAATTAAACTTTAACGTACAAATTTCTATGTCTTCTACAAAGGGGTCTGTTGTGCCATATACTTGGTTATTCATTAATTTATTCCCAATAATCTTAGGCGATGGTAATACTCCCATAACCCCCACAGATATTTATTTAATAAATTTTAACAACTTTTCCATCCCCCTGCAAGCTGTTAGATAGGTGGATAGTTGTTTTGCAACTCCTCCGTAAAGTCATTTATGCCCAAATCTCTCAAGTATTGGTCTGTTTGGTCTAAACTTGCGTGCCTACATTGCAGTTGTACGGCTTTAATATTTTTGGCAATTTTCGCCAAAGACTTTGCTCCAGTGTGTTTCCACGAATACAAGGAGTAGCATAACGGATAACCTAAATTTCGCAATTCTCCGTTATGTTTTTTAATCAATGTTTCACGTCCCCAATGTTTATTTGCAGGTGTTCCGCCTTTGCCCAACAAGTAGTAATTTGCTGGGTAGTCATAAATTTTCCATTCCAATAATGTTTTTTTCAGTTCGTTTGGCAAAGCTACTATTTGCGTTTTTTTGTTTTTGGATATTTCAGCACGCATTGTTATAGTTCCTTCTTCAGTGTCTATATCTGATATAAGCAATAAACGAGCTTCATTTGGTCTTATTAGGGTGTAAAAAATTAGTTGCACCAGCAAAAAAATTTGTGGATGGTTTTCGCCAAAATACTTTTTAAGTTCATGCCTTTGGGCTGGATTAAAGGGCTTTTGCGGTGTTTTTTTTACTTTGGGTTTAATTATATGTTCAAAAATATTAATACTTATTAGTTTCTTTTCATTTTTAAAATGATTAAAAACTGTTTTTAAGTCATTAATATATGCTTTTTGCGTTGTCGTGGATTTATGTTTCAGTGTCGCTATAAACAAAGCTGCATGGTCGACAGTCAATTCATTGATAGGCAGTAACGCCAAATCTTGTTTATCTAACCATTGGCAAAAAATATTGATTTTGCTTTTGTAGGTTTGATAACTTGACTTTCTAAGTGTTGGCTTTTTTTCAATCAAATAAACAGATAGGTATTGCTTTATAGTGTAATCCAAAGGCTTTTGGGCATTTGGTTTTTTGCCCCGCTTGGTTACATCTGTTACGGTTACATCTGCGTACACCGCCTTTTTATCTTGGTTTGCAAAAGGACTCCAGCCACCTTGTAATTTACGCCAAAGGTTTTTAATTACTCTCTTGCCTTCAGCTATTCTTTCCGCTACGGTTGTGTATGTGTTTATTTTTTCATACACCTTAAAAGTTTCCATTTTTTTGGTAACGGAATTTCTATAGGTGTAAGAAACATACCATTGTTTTGTGAGGTCGCCTTGACGGTCGTGTAGTTTGGGATGCGTAGCTATTTTTTGTTTTTGGGTTGTCATTTTTGTATAAGTTACGCCCCCACGTCCCAAAAATACAATTAATACACTTTCAAAAACCTAAAAAAGTGCCTTAGCAGGCTCAAAAACGCAATATTGCAGAGAGTAGGGGATTCGAACCCCTGATACCCTTTTGGGGTATATACACTTTCCAGGCGTACTCCTTCAACCACTCGGACAACTCTCTGTATCTGATTACAAAAGTAGGTAGTCTTTTAGAATATTACAATAGCAAACCCAAAAATAAAAGAGGCTACAAGTTTGTAACCTCTTTGTTGATTATTTGATTCTGTTCAATTTGATGTTTTCTACAGGGTCTATGACCATCGGCACTTTCTCTACGACTACAGCACTA
Organism: Cytophagales bacterium; assembly: GCA_947457925.1. Lineage (GTDB taxonomy): Bacteria > Bacteroidota > Bacteroidia > Cytophagales > Thermoflexibacteraceae > JAAFKA01. The sequence goes on from CANGYA010000149.1 coordinate 9,479, forward strand.
CTGTCCAAGCCAAACCACTCGTCTTCTGTGGTCGTATAGCCTTTTATCCAGAAGTAAGTATCCATGACAAATTGGTCGTTGGGCGGAAATTCGTTTTCATAAGAAAGGAATTTTTCTAAGACCACAAACTTAAAGTCGCCTGTAATATTTTGTTCTCTTAATGAAGTGTAACGGCTCGTAATATCTACTTCTTTATTGCGTGCCATTTCTTCTATGACTTTGCGGAAAAACAAGTTGATACGCAACTCTACCCTGAAGCCTAAACGGAAAGTAATCCGATAAACGTCATTTTCGGCTAAAGTATGCACTTTATATTCCATTGTATAAGGTTCATCTGTTGTATCTACGTGGATAAACCAATAAATATCTGCACGTTTGGGGTTTTGTTCGAAGATAGAATACAATACTTTGTTTTCTATTTCGTCCCCTCTGTCTGCTCCTGTGAGGTACACTAAGTGCGTAGAATAACGTGGTACGGTCATATCTCCACTTAGTACTTTAAGAGGTTCTACAAATCTGTCTAACTTTACGTATTCTGTCATGCTGCGTTTAATTTCATTGGCACGCAACCAAACGTACATCACAAACGAAATAGACAATACCAATAGCAAAGAAACCCAACCGCCATGTGCAAATTTCACCAAATTGGCTATCATAAAAGAACCTTCAATCAAGATGTAAATACTTATGAAACCCACTACCAAGCCTACTGCCACACCTTTGCGATAAATTAGGTAGTAAGCCAATAAAATCGTTGTCATCATCATGGTTAGCGTAATCGCCAAACCATAGGCTGCTTCCATGTTCGACGACTCTTGAAAGTAAAACAATATACCAATACAACCCATCCACAAGAGGCGGTTTACACTTGGTACATAGAGTTGTCCTTTCATATTACTTGGGAACAACAACTGTACTTTAGGCCACAAATTCAGGCGTACAGCCTCACTAATCAAGGTAAATGAACCTGAAATAAGGGCTTGGCTCGCAATAATGGCTGCGGTGGTTGCCACTGTAATACCAATAAACAAAAACCAGTCGGGCATGATAGAGTAAAACGGATTTGCTCCACTCAAACGGCTACCTTCGTGTGCCATACACCATGCACCTTGTCCTAAGTAGTTGAGAATGAGGGCAGATTTTACGAAAATCCAACTGATACGAATATTGCCTTTTCCGCAGTGTCCTAAGTCTGAGTACAAGGCTTCTGCCCCTGTGGTACACAAGAAAACTGCACCCAAAAACCAAAAACCTCCCGGATATTCTATTAGTAGTTGGTACGCATAGTAAGGGTTAAAGGCTTTTAGAATTTCGGGGTGTAATTGTAGGTTGATAAAACCCAAAACTGCCAACATAGTAAACCAAATCATCATTAAAGGACCGAAAGCCTTACCAACTACAGATGTCCCGAAACTTTGCATAATGAAAATCACACAAAGAATGGCGGTAATAATCGGAATGGTTTTGATGTCGGGGTACACTAACCGCAAACCTTCTATGGCAGAGGCTACGGATAGGGGGGGCGTAATCACGCCGTCTGCCAACAAAGCACTACCGCCTAAAATGGCAGGAACAACCAACCATTTTGCCCTACGGCGTACTAAGGCGTAGAGTGAAAAAATGCCACCTTCGCCGTTGTTATCGGCATTGAGTGTAAGCAATACGTATTTAATTGTTGTTTGTAAGGTCAATGTCCAAATGATACATGATAAACCGCCGTACACTAAGGTAGAATTGATAGGGGCATCGCCGATGATAGCCTTTAATACGTACAAAGGCGAAGTACCAATATCACCGTAAATAATCCCTAATGTTACCAACAAACCACCAATAGAAATTTTATTGTGGTCATTATGTGAGTTGCCCATATTTCGTAATAGTAATAGAAATTTGTCAAATGTATAAAAAAAACATTCACTTAGACAAAATACACCTACTAACTTTTAGGTTTTACGCCTAAACAAAGGCAAGGCTACAAAAAATTACATTTACTTTGAAACTCAAAGAACTTTTTTATATCTTTAACGTAGAGATTACTATTCACATTAGCCCATTTTTTATGTCATCATCTTCTTTATCAGATTCTCACGAACAAACAAGAGAACAATCTACTCGTTATACATCTTTGGCAGACAGTCCTCTTTGGCAAGATGCTATTTATTTAACAGGTTTGGCGTTTATTACAATAGCTTGTTTGGTGTTGTTTTTTTCAGGAAACGACCAGCCTCGCGGCGGCGATATGTTTTCAGAGGCTTTTTTTATCAATTACGGTTTGGCTGCTACTTATTTGGTGGTAATGAAATTGAAAGGCAAGTTCTGGAGTTTTCCGCCACAACGCCATTGGCTGTTGTGGTTGGTCTTGGCTTTTATTAGTTGCTTTACGTTGAATAGGACTTGTACTATTTTCCAAACTTCTACAGATTGGTTTACAGTGTATTTGTGTATTACTACCTTTTCGTTCATAGCCTATCCTTTTGCAACTTACACTAACAAATTGACTCAAAATGTTATTTATGCTTTATTAGGGGCAAGTTGGTTTACTTCTTTGTATTTTTCTTTCTATTTGTTGCCTATTTCTGCTGCATCTTTATTGCTGTGTTGGTTTTTTGGCATTTCTCTACACGCCATTGTACCAGCTTTGATGCTTATTACTTTGACAGTAATTATTTGGCGAACTTACGACCAAGACCGCAAAAGTTTTAATACAATGTTGCTGGGCATGTGCTTGCCGTTAGTTGTTGTCATTGGTTTTGCTTTTATGTATGCTCAAGTTTACAGTAAAATAGAAAATTTAGCCCAAAAAGCCAATACGACTAACCAAGATTTGCCTATTTGGGTTACGGTGAGCCAACATTTGCCGAATGATTGGTTGATGAATCGTATTATTAAGTCTGATATTGTTTATCAAACGGTTCACAATGATTTGTGGCGTATGTCCCGCAGTGTTTTTGAGGAACAAAAAGAACACGACCCTTTGGTAGTAATAGGAAGTTTGTTTACTAAAAAATCTGTATTGGAAACAGAAGATAGAATACAAATTTTGAGTACACGCCACGACTTACGCCATTATTCCCATGAAAAACTGTGGTCGGGCAAGGATTTAGTTACGCATAGTATATTGACAGAAGCCAAGTTATTTCCGCAATTTCGTTTTGCTTATACTGAAAAGACGTTAGAAATAAAAAACACAGTAGATAAATATGCTCGCAGTGAACAACAAGAGGCTCTTTATACGTTTCACCTGCCCGAAGGTGCGGTA
>CANGYA010000150.1 GCA_947457925.1 Cytophagales bacterium
AAGATGACATCTTTCTAAAAGATGTCATCTTTATAGAGCTTCTTGAAGACAATCAAACTTATTTCTTTGAAAAAAATTAGTTTCACTATAAGTTTTTAAAGCACGACCCTAACATCTTTACAGGGTTTCTTGGACACAATCAAACTTATTTCTTTGAAAAAAATTAGTTTTTGGTATAAGTTTTTAAAGCACGACACTAACATCTTTACAAATAAAATTTCTATGTTTGAGAACCTTAAATTTTTCTGAACATGAAAAAAACTATTCTTTCATTACTCTTATTGGGTGGCGTAGGTTTTGGGGCTACTGCACAAACCCAACCCGCCAACTCTTTGGTAGAGGCTGTTCCTTTCCGCAACATAGGTCCCACAATTATGAGTGGTAGGGTGGTGGACTTAGACGTAAACGAAGCCAACCCCAACCACTTTTTTGTTGCCTTTGCCTCTGGCGGTTTGTGGGAAACGCAAAGCAACGGCAATGCCTTCACCCCACTGTTCGACAAAGAACAGTCTATGACCATTGGCGATATTGCGGTGCGGTGGAGTAGCCCCAAAGACCTCACCCCCAGCCCCTCTCCATTTGGAGAGGGGGGTAAAACTCCCCCTTCGGGGGTTGGGGGGCTTGTAGCTGCTGAAATTTGGATAGGCACAGGCGAATGTAACTCCAGCAGGTCGTCTTACGCAGGCACAGGCGTATATAAAAGCACAGACGGAGGCAAAACTTGGCAACATTTGGGGCTTTTCGACTCGCAGCACATCAGCCGAATTGTCTTGCACCCTACTAACCCACAAGTGGCTTGGGTGGCTGTCATTGGGCATCTCTATACGGACAATGCTGAACGTGGCGTTTTCAAGACTACAGACGGCGGTAAAACTTGGACTAAGACATTGTTTATTAACGACAAAACAGGGGCTATAGATTTGGTCATCAACCCCCAAAACCCCGATATATTGTATGCTGCCATGTGGGAAAGAAACCGCAAGGCGTGGAATTTTTCGGGTTCGGGTGCAGGTTCGGGTATTCACCGCAGCACAGACGGCGGGCAGACTTGGCAGAAAGTAGAGAGTTTTCCTACTTCGGCAGGCATTGGGCGTATTGGTTTGGCTATAGACCCTCAAAATCCTGCAACGGTTTTTGCGGTGTTGGACAATCAAGAACCTCGCCCCGCCAAAGACGAAACTGCCGAACAGCAAGAAGTGAGTGCCTTCCGCAAAGAATTGCCTACGATAAGCAACGAAAAACTGTTGGCAATGCCCGATAGTGTATTGGAAAAATTATTGTCAAAAGTTAATTTCCCTATCAAAAAATACAGTATTGCGACCCTTAAAAACCAAATTAAAAGCAAAAAATTAGAGGCAAAACAAATAGCCGAATTTTTGGGCTTGGGCGGTATCAATGATGCCAACGAGGACTTGTTCAATGTTACGATTAAGGGCTGCGAAGTCTATAAATCTGCGGACAATGGCAAGAATTGGGCAAAGGTGCATGAAGGTTATATAGATGATGTTTTTTATACTTACGGCTATTATTTTGCTCAAATACGAGTTTCGCCCAAAAATCCAGCCCATTTGTATATTTTGGGTGTGCCTGTGCTAAAGTCTGAAGATGGCGGTAAAAATTGGAAAGGTTTGGACTACAGCAATGCCCACGCCGACCACCACGCCTTGTGGATAAACCCGAAAAACCCTGCCCATTTGATTTTGGGCAATGATGGCGGTGTCAATGTGTCGTACAATGACGGTAAGCAGTGGTTCAAATTAAACAACCTACCTGTTGGGCAGTTTTATGCCGTAACTTACGACATGGCAAAGCCCTATAATGTCTATGGCGGTTTGCAAGACAACGGTGTTTGGTGGGCAAACAACCAATATACCGCCAGCAATGAATGGCAGCAAGATGGCAAGTACCCGTACCAGTCTATCATGGGCGGAGATGGTATGCAGGTACAAGTGGATTTTCGGGACAATGAAACGGTTTATACAGGCTACCAATTTGGCAACTACTACCGCCTCAACAAAAACACAGGCGACATGAAGTACATCACGCCTCAACACCAATTAGGCGAAAGTCCGTACCGTTGGAATTGGCAAACCCCTATTCATCTTTCTCGCCACCAACAAGACGTACTGTATATGGGTTCGCACCGTTTGCACCGCAGTTTGGACAAGGGCGAAACTTTCCAGACTTTATCGGGAGATTTGACAAGGGGCAAACAAACAGGCAAAACGGGCAATATTCCTTATGGTACATTGACAACTATAGACGAGTCGCCTTTGCAGTTTGGTTTGTTGTATGTGGGTAGTGATGACGGCGTGGTTAGTGTGTCTAAAGATGGTGGTTATACTTGGGAGAATATTACGCCAAAAAACCTCACCCCCAGCCCTTCCAGCTCAGCTGCCTCTCCATTTGGAGAGGGGAGTAAAAAAACTCCCCCTGTAGGGGGTGGGGGGGCTGACCTCTGGGTAAGTAGAGTTACCGCCTCTAAATTTGCGAAAAGTCGTGTATATGTAAGTTTAAATGGCTACAGAAATGATGACTTTAAGGCTTATTTATATGTATCAGAAGATATGGGGAAAACGTGGAAAGACCTAAGCCCCACCCCAGCCCTCCCCACAGGGGAGGGAGCTAAAACTCCCCCTTTGGGGCTTGGGGGGCTTACCTCTGTTAATGTCATTAAAGAAGACGCCGAAAACGAAAATCTGTTGTATGTAGGTACGGACAACGGTTTGTGGGTTTCGTTGGACAGGGGTAAGACTTTCCAACAGTTTGCGGGTGGTTTGCCGAATGTGGCGGTACATGATTTGGTGATTCACCCAAGAGAAAAAGATTTGATAGTAGGCACACATGGCAGGTCTTTGTACGTGGCAAATGTGGAGTACCTCCAACAACTTACGCCTGCGGTACTGGAAAAAAGTACGCATTTGTTTGCGACCAAAAACACAACACACAGCGAAAATTGGGGCAAACCGAGTTGGTCTAAATGGTTTGGGTACAATGAACCCAAAACTACATTTGTGGTGTATCTAAAACAAAACCAAGCTGTTAGCTTGCAAATCAAAGATGCAAAAGGTAATGTCCTCAAAACCATTGAGCATGAAGGCAAGGCAGGACTGAATTATATCAACTATGATTTGACCCTAACAGACAATAAAGACAAAGCTGCCCCCAACGGCAAAACTTATATAGGTGTAGGTGAATATACGCTGGAAGTGGGAACGGAGAAGGCGAGTTGGAAGGTGGAGAAAAGGAAGTAAGGAGTTTTATACAGAAGACTTCGTTTTTAGCGAAGTCTTCTGTTGCAAAATTCCAATAATAGTTTATTTTTGCATAACAAGTATTGATGATAACAATGATAGAGCTTGCAGAGAGTATTTATGAAGTCATTAAAGACTATCGAAACCATGATAATATTTTTATCACACCAGAAAATATAATTGAGTGGGCAAAACAATTTGAAGATAATGGGCAACTTGTTTTGACAGAGCTAAATAAGATAATCAAAGAAACATATATATCGAGAGTTAGAGCAAAAGAATTTATCTATGAACACATTCTTAGTTATTTAAAATTATATGAATATTCAAGTATTGCACAATTTTTAATAGACACAGAATTTATTGATGTACAACAAATTCATAAAAGCCAGCCAGCAATTTTACAGTTATTGGAAGAGGTTTTAACTGAAAAATTTCAAGTATCGTACCTACCCTATAAAGGGTTTCCTAAAGTAAACTACATTTACTTTGATGATATTTTGGCTTCTGGAAGCACCATTGGGAGAGATTTAGTTATATTTTTGAACAAAAAGAACTCTTCAGGGCAAAAATTTTACCAACTCATTCAGAGTAATGAAATAAAGTTATCTATTAGTGTTTTTTGTTTGCATACTTGGGGATTTGAGTTTCAGAAGTATCGTATTCAAAAAGAATTTAATGATAAAGTATTAAAAAAAATAAATTGGTTTTGGAATTATGAAATTCAAAATCATGCAAAATTTAATAATCAAAAACTCAATATTGCAAAACCAGTAAAGGGGAGTAGTTCAAAAATAAATAGCTATTTAGAAAATTTGTCTGCAACAAAGTATGAAGATTATGCGTACCGAAAGGCAAATACCCCCACCACAGAACATTTTTTTACGTCTGCTGAAAATAGAATACGATTTGAAAATGTCTTGACTGAAAAAGGCATAGACATTATAAATATGATAAAAGGTGAGGCAAAAAGTAATATAAGACCATTAGGGCTTATCAATCCACAGTATAAAATATTTGGCTTAGGTACTCACTTTTTTACTTGGCGTAATATTCCTAATAATTCGCCATTAGTATATTGGTGGGAAGTGGCAGGACACAATTGGAAGCCATTATTTCCTGTCGCAAATAGGGGAAATTAAAATCATAAGGTCATGAAACCAAGCATAAGAACATACCAAATTAAAGATGTCGTTACGTTTGCTAAGACAAACGGAGAATTTGGAGCTTTGTCAAATATGGCAGCAGGCTTCAATTTATTTATTAATGAAGTGAATATTCAAAGTTCTGAAATATTGTACCAAGCCTGTAGGTTTCCCTTGTTTCCGCATATACAAGAAGAAATTGTGCGGACACAAAACCCAATGGATGCTAAAAAAGTAAGTAGAAAATATATGCAGTATAGCCGTCAAGATTGGTATAGTATTAAATTCAAAATTATGAAATGGTGCCTTGAAGTAAAGTTAGTTCAAAATTTTGATAACTTTTCCCAAATACTTCTTGCTACTGAAAATAAGGTAATTGTCGAGTATTCTACAAAAGATGCTGTTTGGGGTGCAATACCACAAGACGACAAGACTATGCTTGTAGGGCAAAATGCTTTAGGAAGACTTTTAATGGAATTAAGAGAAAGAGTGAAAGCCAATGTAATCAATAAATCTACTATTATCTTTCCACCCAATATTCCTGCATTTTTGCTCTTTGGTTGCCCTATTGAAGAAGTTAGAAATGATGACTATTTCATAGTAGATTTAGATGAAATCTACGCATAAGGAAATATTGTATTGCTGATAACTGATTTTAAAATCTCAAAATGTTGTTTTAACAATTAATGAAAGACAAAGGTGCGTACAAAACTACCCACCCAAATCACCATAAACCCCACCCCCCTCCCAGTCCTTCTCACTACCCTATTGCTTGCTGCTTGTAACCAAGACATAGAAAATGTTGCTTTACATGGGCAAGTTTTAGATGAAACCAATAATCCCTTGACAGTCCAAAATAAAAGTAGATTTGCCTTTAGGCAAATCTACTTTTATTTTGTTTACTTATTTACAAGTACATTAAGAGAAACTTTAGTTATATTTAACAATCTTTTTTGGCAGGACTTCGTAATAATGTATTGATTTGTTGCTTATTTTTTGCGTAAGTTTCAAAAAAATATATCTTTAACTCTGTTTTCACTTAATTTACTTTTTATGTTCAGAATCTATAACACCCTTAAATACACTGCCTTAGGTACTGCTCTTACTTTGTGTACCTCTTATATGCCCGCCAATGAAAACGACAAAAATATGCTACTCATGCGTGTAGTTACAGAGGGGCTAACAAGTGGACACTACGCACCCAAGAAAATAGATGACAAATTTTCTAAGAGTTTATATGACTTTTATTTGAAACATATAGATAATAACAAGCAGTTTTTTACAAAAAAAGACCTCGAAGAACTAAAAAAATATGAGGAACAGATTGATGACCAAATTAATAGTGGGGCATACCAATTTTTTGATACCTCTTATGACCTACTCAACAAGAAAATAGATTTGGTGGCGGGATTTTACAAAGAAATTTTGGCAAAACCCTTTGACTTCTCTAAAAACGACTACTTTGAGGCAGATGACGAGAAATTAGATTTTGCGAAAAACGACAAAGATTTAAGAGAAAGATGGGAAGGTTTACTAAAATACCAAACCTTGCAGAATTTGGTGAGTGCAATGGAAACAGACGAGAAAAAAGCCAAAGATTCCGCAGGTTACAAAGCCAAAACTTTTGAAGTCTTGGAAAGTGAGGCTCGTAAAAGTATAGAAAAATCTTATACAGAATGGTTTGCCAACCTCAAAAAATTGGAAAAAGCAGACCGTCTTTCTGTCTATATGAACTCCATTACGGCTATGTACGACCCGCATACTACGTACTACGCACCTTCTAACAAACAGGCTTTTGACATAGAAATGTCGGGACAATTTGAAGGCATCGGAGCTACTTTGCAAGAAAGAGAAGGCAGTATCAAAGTATCAGAAATTGTGGTGGGTAGTGCGTCTTGGCGTGAGGGTAGCTTGAAAGCTGGTGATGTGATTATAAAAGTGGCACAAGACGGCAAAGCACCTGTAGATGTGTCAGGTATGCGTTTGGACAAAGTGGTGCAGCAAATTAGAGGGAAAAAAGGCACAAAAGTTATCTTAACTGTTAAAAAACCAAACGGTGAAACGCAAGACATTGCGATAACCAGAGATGTGGTGATTTTGGAAGAAAAATATGCAAAATCTGCTATTTTGGAACACCCAACCACCAATAAAAAATTAGGTTATATCAATCTACCCGGTTTCTATGCAGACTTTAACAACAAAGGTGGTCGTAGCTGTTCGGAAGACGTGAAAAAAGAATTGGCAAAGCTAAAAGCCGAAGGTATCAATGACGTAATTTTAGATTTGCGTAACAACGGTGGCGGTTCATTGCAAGACGTGGTAAATATGATGGGCTTGTTCATCGAAAAAGGTCCCGTTGTGCAGGTAAAAGGACGTGATACTTCCCCTATGGTCTTAGAAGATAGAGATTCAAGAGTGCAGTTTGACGGAAATTTGGTGGTCATGGTCAATGAATTTAGTGCTTCGGCATCAGAAATTTTGGCTGCTGCCGTTCAAGATTACAAACGTGGTGTAGTCATTGGTAGCAATACCTTTGGCAAAGGTACGGTACAACGCATCTTAGACCTCGATGCTTTCTTGCCAGACGAGTACAAAGATGTAAAACCGTTGGGAGCATTGACTTTGACTTTGCAGAAATTTTATAGAGTGAACGGCGGTTCTACACAACTAAAAGGTGTAACGCCTGATGTTGTTTTAAATGACATTTATAGTTATTTGCCTTTGGGCGAAAAAGACCAAGACTATGCCTTGGCATGGGACGAAATTCCTGCACTGCCCGTAAAATCATGGTTGAGTGTAGAGAAATTGAACCAAGTAAAAGCTAATAGCCAAGCAAGAGTACAAACTAATCCTACTTTTGCAATGATAAACAAAATGGCTTTGCACATGAAAGAAGAAAGAGAGAATAGCAAAGTTCCTTTGTCTTTGGAAAAATTTAAGGCAGATAAAAAAACTGACCGAGAAGAAAGCAAACAGTTGGAAGATGCACAGAAAAAAGTAGCAGCCATTAAAGCCTACAATTTAGCAGCAGACCAAAGCCAAAACGAAGCAAGCCCAGAGAAAAAAGAAAGAGCTGATAAGTTCTATAAAGGCTTGCAACAAGACGTTTATTTGCAAGAAGCCATGAATGTTTTGTTAGATTTGGGACAACAAAAAGATGTAGTGAAAACAGATAAATAAATGGAACACACCCTAAGAACATCAAAAATCTTAGGGTGTTTTTTTGAGTAGTCAAATTTTTTTAGGGCTGATACACTAAATAAAATAGCTCAAAATAATATTTTAATCCACAAATTGCTATATTAGCCCAAACTAAGCAAACTTATTTTCTGTGCCTACTATATGCCAAAAAGATACTCCACTTTTTTCAGCTATTTTTTCTTCTACTTCTTATTTTTTGTAGCTTTTTGTGGCGGTTTTGCCAGCTACGGTCAGTCTTTAGGCAATAACAACTTTGATAGACTGAGTGTAGAAGACGGATTGTCGCAAAACTCTGTGAATTGTATCTACCAAGATTCAAGAGGCTTTATTTGGTTCGGCACACAAGACGGACTGGATAGGTATGACGGCTACACTGTAAAATCGTATAAACATAATCCGAATAATAAAAACAGTTTAGTAGATAATTTTGTCTGGACAATTTATGAAGACAAAATGGGCAATTTATGGATAGGTACACAAAACGGATTATCTAAATTTAATCCTATTACACAATTATTTTCTAACTATACACACCAACCAAATAACAAAAACAGCTTATTGCACAGCAAAGTTTTTGCTTTACTACAAGACAATATCGGTAATTTGTGGGTAGGCACAGAAGCTGGTTTAACCATCTTAAATCTTGAAAAACAGCAGTTTACACACCACACTTTCCCTTACGCAGTTACGAATGCTGCGGTACATGACCTCCACCAAACCCAAAAAGGAGAAATTTTAGTGGGTACATTTGGGGCTGGTTTACAAGTGTACTATCCAACTTCCAATAGCTTTAAACTACATACTGCCTATTTACCTACTTACAAAAATGATTTTATCCAACATATTTTTGAAGATAAAAAAGGAGATTTATGGTTAGCCACTACACAAGGTATTAGAAAAATCATAGATAATAGCACCATGAAAGCTATAGTACATAGCCTTCATCAAGCAAGTATTACCAATAATCATATCACGTCTATAGTGCAAGACGAAACAGAAAGTATTTGGGTAGGTACTTTGGGCGGTGGTTTGAACAAACTTACCCCCAAAGGTTATGAATCAGATGATTTTGAAATTACGCAATATGTCAATGATTTTTACAATCCTCACAGCATTAGTTTAGACCATGTGAGTAGTCTTTGCTTAGACAGGTCGGGGATTTTGTGGGCAGGTACTTTGGGCGGTGGTGTAAGTGTATATGATTATGGCAAAGACAAATTTCATGTGCAGCGTATATCTGCCCATCAAGGAACTTCTGTAAACCATAACATGATTTGGGCTATTGCTGGTGAAGCAGATGGTACATTGTGGTTGGGTACTGGTGGCGGTGGTTTGAACGAATACAACCCAAAAACTAAGAAGTATGCCTACTATACAACTAATAATAGTGATATTTCTAATGACCATGTAATTTGTATTACACAAAGCCCAAGTAATTCGGATAGACTTTGGATAGGTACAGATTTTGGCTTAAATGAGTTTGATAAAAAGACTAAAAAGTTTAGAAAGTACCTCATGAACTCCCAACAAACACATAGCCTCAACGACAACCATATTAATACAATGGTAGAAAAAGACGGCTACTTATGGATTGGCACGAGTGAAGGAGGCTTGAACAGATTGGAAATAGCCACAGGAAAATTTACTGCCTACATGAATGATATTAACACTACCTCTTCGTTAAGTGATAATACGATAGAAAGTATTATTGTAGATAAGCAAGGGATTGTTTGGTGTGGAACAACAGGTGGCGGATTAAATAAATTTGATATAAAAAACCAACAATTCAAAGTTTACAAAAATAAAATAGAAGACAATTTATCTTTGTCAAATAATATTGTCAAATGTATATTGGAAGACCAAAACGGTGATTTATGGATAGGCACAAATGGCGGACTGAATTTCTTTCAACGTAGCACAGAAAGGTTTTTTCGTTATACCACACATCACGGTTTACCACATAATACAATACAAGGTATTCTGCAAGACGACAGTGATAATATTTGGGTGAGTACCTACAAGGGTATTGCAAAGTTAGACAATCATACAAAAAAGTTTATTACTTTTGATGTTTTAGACAATTTACAAGGCGATGAGTTTAATGCAGAAGCAGCCTATGAATCTACAGCAGGCGAAATGTTTTTTGGGGGCAATAATGGATTCAATTCATTTTTCCCAGAAAGTATAGACATTAATTCCTATAAACCGCAAACTATTCTTACAGATGTTGTTCTGCATGGACAATCTATTCATGCCCCAGATTCACCATTTTTGGAAAATCTAAGAGATATTTTTCAGAAAGGAAAATCATTAGAAGTGCCTTACCAACAAAATACAGTTACTTTTGAGTTTGTAGGTTTGAGTTTCAGGCACTCTTCCAAAAACCAATACAAGTGTAAATTAGAAAATTTTGATGATGCTTGGGTAGAATTAGGCAACCGCCGTACAATTACCTACACCAATTTGCCCGCAGGAAAGTACATTTTTAAGGTCAAGTCAAGTAACAATGATGCCCAATGGAATGAAACGCCTGTAAGTATTAAAATCAAGGTTTTACCGCCTTATTACCAAACTTGGTGGTTTATTGGTGTCATTATCTTGGCTGTATTAGCCGTAGTATATGGTATGTATCGTTGGCGTATTAAACAAATTGAGGCTCAAAAAGCTAATTTGGAGAAGATTGTAGAGCAAAGAACGGCTGAAGTCCGCCTTGTGAATACAGAGTTGCAGCTAAAACAAGCCGAAGTTTTTGCTCAAAAACAAGATTTGGAAAGACAAAAAACTGTCTTGGAGGAATCATATAAAATTATTTCAGAAAAAACTGAAAATATAGTCAATAGTTTGCGGTACGCAGAAAAAATACAAAGCATTATTTTGCCTTCACAACAAGCTATAGACGAGGCTTTTCATGATTATTTTATCATTTACAAACCCAAAGATATTGTATCAGGAGATTTTTATTGGTTCAAACAAATAGAAAATAAATTATTTATTTCTATCAATGATTGTACGGGGCATGGCGTACCGGGTGCTTTTATGTCTATGATTGGGACAACGCTGTTGAATGAAATTGTGGGACAAAAACATATTTACGACCCTGCCACCATCTTAGAGGAACTGCATATAGGCGTAAGATTTGTATTAAAGCAAGAAAATAATGTGAATGATGACGGAATTGACATGGCTTTTTGCTTAATAGAACGTAAGGCAGACGGAGAACCACAAGTAACTTTTGTGGGTGCAAAAAGACCTTTATTTGTCATAGCCAAAGTAGATGAGAACCCTACGCACCATATCCAACAAATAGAAGCCGATTTGTGTAACCAAAATGGCTACTGTTTGTATGAAATTAGAGGAGATAAAAAGTCTATAGGAGGTAGGCAAAAAGAAACCAAACGTACTTTTAGTAACCAATCTGTACCTTGTTGCAAAGGAGATATTTTGTGCCTCACATCAGACGGTTTTGCAGACCAACAAAACTCAAAAAATGAAAAATTTAGTACGCAACATCTCAAAGAAATGCTATTAGATGTAGCAATGAAGCCTTTAAAGGAACAAGGAGAGCTACTAACCAAAGCCCTTGTAAAACATCAAGGCAAAGCCCCACAACGTGATGATATTTCTGTGATGGGATTGAGAGTTTAAATAGCTTAAACAACTTCCATCTTTTAAAGAGAAACTTATTTTTTAGTTGTAGTTAAACAAGTGATAAGACTTATTTAAAGTACATTCTCCGCAAGCATACTATTTATACTTGGTATTATTTAGTAGGTAAGAAGGTTTATCGACAAAAAGTCGGTAGAGTTACAGACTCTACCGACTACAAAAGAAATTGATAGTAAGAGATTTTTAGAGTTACAAACTTACTTTATTGTCTGTTATCTCTATCAGTTTAAAACCTGTGCCATGTACGTTGATAATCTGCAATCTTTCATCAGATTTGAGGTACTTACGGAGTTTTGTGATATAAACGTCCATACTTCTGGAATTGAAGTAGTTATCATCTAACCATATTTTTTTAAGGGCAATGCTTCTTTCCAAAATTTGGTTTTTGCTTTCGCACAACATTTGGAGCAAATCGGCTTCTTTGGAAGTCAAATGGTATTCCTCATTGGCACTTTTCAAAGTTTGCAAATCATACTCAAATCTGAAATGTCCTAATGTGTAGCTTTTCAAGGCAGGAACATTCTGTTGCCCGTTGAGTTGTGTTTTTGTACGGCGTAAAATAGCATCTATTCTTAGACGCAACTCCTCCATACTGAAAGGCTTGGTGAGATAGTCGTCTGCTCCTGCTTTAAAACCGTTGATAGTGTCTTCTTTCATCGATTTTGCAGTCAAGAACATGATTGGCGTTTGCTTATCTGTCTTGCGGATTTCCTCTGCCACCGTAAAGCCGTCCATAATTGGCATCATGACATCAAAAATACACAAATCAAACTTTCCGTTTCTGAAAGTCTGTAAGCCTGATTTACCATCACGACAAAGTGTAGTTTGAAAACCTTTTACGTCCAGATATTCTTTCAATATCTGCCCTAAGTTTTCATCATCTTCTAACAATAATATTTTAGTATCCTGCATAAATCAATGGAGTCTGTTTTGTCATTACGCAAAAGTACGTAAGACGTAGCAAGTAGTTTCTTTATTTAACACAGTTTAACAGCCCAAGTTTAAAATAATATATCCTAAAAAAATGCTTGTAAAATAGAGTTAAAAAAGATTAATAAATAGCTATACTACTGATAAACAAGTATTTACAAATCAAATACCTTAAACAGAAGTATAAAATATGCAAAAATAGTTTCAGGCTATTGATTTAAGATAAACTAAAAAAGTACAAAAATTAGGCTTTTTTACGTAGCTTTTTAGGTGCAGTTCTTTGGTCAGGAGCTTTGGGGTTAATGCCCAAGAGTTTGTTTTGAATACGCAGTTCCTCCAATTCTTTTTCCAGTGGATTG
>CANGYA010000151.1 GCA_947457925.1 Cytophagales bacterium
AAAAAGCAACAAGGCTATGAACAAAAAATTATTGGTACTCTGTTTTTTAGTGCCTCTTTGGGCTTGTAAAAAGGACATTAATTTGCAAAACTTTGACACCCAAGCATGGCAAGCCGACCTGAAGGGCTGTCATAACCAACGCCTAGAACTACTACCCTCTTTCGAGAGTATCGTGAAACCACAACTTAAGGGCTTATCTGAAGGCGAAATTGCTAAGATTTTGGGCAAGCCAGACCGCCAAGAACTGTTTAAACGCAACCAAAAATTCTACTTCTACTACATAGAAAAAGGTAAGCAATGCACAGACACACTGCCCGACAACGCCAAACAACTTCAAATCCGTTTTGACGGTATAGGTAATGTAAACGAGGTAGTTGTTAGCTATACACCTATCAAATAACTAAAAAATAGTGCAGTTTATTGCCATTTTTTTGGATAAGATTGTTTTTTCTTTAATTTCGCAAAAAACAGTACATTTTTGACTAACCTACAACGATACGGACTTTTTGGGGCTGCCTTTGGGTGTTGTTTTCCTTTGCTATCTATTCCTTTGGATATGGTGGTATTTAAAGGCTTGTCTTGGTCTTTGGCAAATATAGTACAGGTACACACTCTAAACCCTTTGCATTTTGTCATAGATACTGCCCCTTTTTTCTTGGGCTTGGCGTTTGCATTGGCAGGTAAAAAACAAGATGATGTGATAGATTATCATCAACAACTGCAACAGTCTAACGAAAAGCTGCTAAAGGCAATGAAGGACAATGAAACCTTTATTTTATCCCAAAATACTTTCTTAGAAAATACAGTAACCCTTCGCACCGCCCAACTGTCTGAAGCCAATGAGGAGTTGAAACAAATTGTAGAAGAACTGCACAGCACAGTTGAGTTGGTGAATAAACAAAAAGAAGAACTTGATATAAAAAACCAGAATATTACGGCAAGTATTCGGTATGCTCTTACGCTGCAAAATAGTATTTTACCCACAGAAAACTTATTAAAATCAGCCCTCAAAGACTATTTTGTCTTT
The DNA here is from genome assembly GCA_947457925.1 of Cytophagales bacterium. Lineage (GTDB taxonomy): Bacteria > Bacteroidota > Bacteroidia > Cytophagales > Thermoflexibacteraceae > JAAFKA01. The sequence goes on from CANGYA010000151.1 coordinate 1,028, forward strand.
TACAAGCCCAAAGATATAGTTTCAGGAGATTTTTATTTTTGTTATTACCAAACACCAACGCAAACGACCTTTGTGAGTGTGATAGACTGCACAGGGCATGGTGTACCTGGTGCTTTTATGTCTATTTTGGTGCATAATTTATTGCAAGAAGTCATTGAAATACGAGAAATTTATAGCCCTGCCGAAATTTTTAACTATGTAAGCCAGACTTTGGTTAAGTTTTTACGCAGAAATAACCCCAATAATACAGATGGGTTTGATGCTGTTTTATGTAGCATGAAAGAAGTAGATACGTATTTAGACCTTGTTTTTGTAACCACCAAACTGCCTTTGTACGTCTATCATCATACCTCACAACGACTTTTGACGTACTACGGCGATGTGGTTTATGTGGGTATAGAGGGCAAAGAAGAAATACAATCTTTTGGTGAACAAAGTATAAAGTTATATAAAGGCGACCAGTTTTTCTTAGCCTCTGACGGCATCACTGACCAGCCGAATGAAGAAAGAAAAAGATGGGGAAGTAAGAGATTTGTGCAGCTGTTGGAACAAATAGCTTCTGAAAATAGTGCAGCACAACACTACCATATAGAACAAGCCTTAATAGAATTTGCCCAAAAAACTCCTCAAAGAGATGATATTACGGTCTTGGGTGTAAAAATTAGCTAAAAAATTGTTTTTGGCTTGAAAAATGCTTTTATTAGGTTATTGAATAAAAGCAAAATAATTTTTAATAGCTTAAAACCTTCATAGCACTTAAGCCTATTCATCTTCTTTTAATGTATCTTATCAAAATAATTAACGCAACTCTGTATCACTAACAATATGAAAATCAATTATTTACTTTTCGGTCTATTCGTTTTTTTGGGAGTGTGTGGCAGCCAAATCTCTTTTGCACAAAAAGATGATGCGAAAACCAAAGAACTCAAGAAAAAATGGAAAGACAAAAAAGACGACATGAGTTTAGAGGACTTTAAACTCTTATTAGAAGAAAGAGAACAGCTACAAGGCGAAACGGAAGGTTTACGCAGAAATCTTGTGAACATGAAGCAAACTCTTGACGAAAAAGACAACGAAGTTGCCCGCATCAAAGGGCAAATAGACGAACTCAATGGCAACATGAGTACGGCAGGTATGACTGACAACAATGAGATAGACACAACCCCAAAAAAGAAACATACCAAAGGTTTGGTGTATAGAATCCAAGTGGGTGCATTTGTGAAAACAGACTTCTCGCAGTATGACGGTAATAACACCAACTTTACGGCAGAAAAAGACGGCGAAATTATCAAATATATTTTGGGCTATTTTTCAAGTTTGGAAGAGGCTAAAAACTTCAAAGCCTATTTACAAAGTGTAGGTGCAAAAGATGCGTGGGTAGTAGGTTACCAAGACGGTACACGCCTAAGCCCAGAAGAACAACAAAAACTCAACAACTAAACTAAAACCATGAAGACACTTAATATTTTTGTGATAGCATGGGTACTCACCTTGTTTTTTGGCTACCAATCAGACTTGTTAGCTCAAAAGAAAGACGACAAACCCAAAGTGGAATTGACCAAAGAAGAGAAAAAAGAGTTGAAAAAGAAGAAGAAAGAAATGGATCCTTTGATTTTCAAGGACTTCTTTGAAGAAAGAGAAAAATTGAAAAGAGAGTTTGGTTCTATGCAACGCCAAATCACTAATTTGGGTATGGTGGTTACGGACAGAGATAAGGAAATAGCCCGTTTACAAGCCCAGTTAGACAGTTTACGTAACTTAGCAGCCAACACAACAGCTAATAATGGTGGTGGCGGAGATGGCAAAGACCATTTGTACGGCAATAATGCTGCAAACAATGAAGATTATACAAAAGGTTTAGTCTTTAAGGTGCAGGTAGGTGATGTAAACCAAACGAAACTGAATGCAGAGGTTTTTCAGGGAACAGACTCTTACACAGTGGAAAAAGACGAAGACGGTAAATTGAAATACACCATAGGGTATTTCAGAGATTACAAAGAAAGTGAGGATTTTAAGAAATATCTCCGAAAAATAGGTATCTCGTCTGCGTGGATAGTGGCGTACAAAGATGGGAAAAAGCAAGGCATGAAAGAGTCCTTAGAAGGGAAATAAACAAATGCTAGAAAACACCTAAACAGTTCTACTTGTTTAGGTGTTTTTTATTGGTGCTTATATGAAAAGTAATGAATTTATATTTTTTTAACAGCTTAATAATCAATGAAATTTGCATAAACGACTTAACAATTTTGAAATGTAAAAAATACTTTTAGTTTTGTAGCAAACCTTGTAAATAAAATAATAGACAACATCTACTAACCCCAATTTTATGTATAAAAAAAACTCTACCACCTTCTTAGACGGTCTAAGGGGTATTGCTGCTTTTCAAGTATTGGTAGGACATCTCAGAGCATTGACGTGGGAAGGTTATCAAGTAGGCTTTCTTCAACACCCTGAACTTTATAGTACATTAGATAAGTTAATGATGTATTTTTTTAGTTTGTTCCGTTATGGTCATCAGATGGTTATCTTTTTTTTTATTCTTTCAGGTTTTGTTATTCACCTTAAATATGCTAACTCATTGAAAGAAGGAAAACGTAATTTTGATTACAAGGAATATCTATTGAAAAGAGTAAAGAGAATCTACCCAGTATGGATTTTTGTAATGTTGCTTGCTTTGGTTATTGATAACATAGGTATCCTCTTAGAACTACCTATTTATGGCAATTTACCTAAGTATCCATTAGTTGATGCGATGGTTTATTACGACCACTCTTGGCAGGTTTTTATAGGCAACTTATTTTTTTTACAGACCTTATGGGTGAAGATTTGGGGAACTACTGTCCCTGTATGGAGTTTGGTCTTAGAATGGTGGTTTTATATGCTATATCCTTTACTTTGGTTTGCTATACGTAAATCTATCTTACTAGCAACAAGCATTGTGATTGTCTTATATGTGTTAGTTACTTGGTTGCCGCCTGGTTTCTTAGGGTTATTGGAACCTCTGAGAAATGTCTTTCTTACTTTTCCTATGTGGTGGTTAGGAGTTTTGTTGGCAGATGCTTATGTAGAAAGATTAAAAATTACGTTGTTGATATTCGCGCCGTTTAGTTTATTATTACCTATGGCTGTTTTGCCAAATTCTTTATGGCTAAAAGTAGGCTTGACTATTAACTTAGATTTTCTACAGGCTGATTTGACTTGGGCATTAGGTTTTATGGGACTCATAGCACTATTATTTATTATGCAAAGTAAAGGGCTGAGTCTAAAACTTTTAGAAAAGTTACAGCCATTGGGGGATATATCCTACTCTCTTTATATCGTGCATTATCCTATAGCAGTGTTTATTGGAGGGCTTGTATTACTATTAGGCAATGGTATTTACCCTACCCATAGTTGGTATTTGCTTATAAGTACTTTAGTCATTCTGCCTATCTGTTATTTAGTACATTTATTTGTTGAAAAACCATTTATTAAAAGAAAATAGGTATGAATAATTGCTAGTCTTAAAGATGTAATGCCAAAGTTGTAATTTTTTGAAAAGATTACAACTTTTTTTACCAACATAACATTACTTGTTATGCACTACCGAATAATTAATTGATAATCAAACCTATAATTTTTTTAGTGTCGTGCTTTAAAAACTTATAGCAAAACTATTTTTTCAAAGCAATAAGTTTGATTGTGTTCAATAAGCCCTATAAAGATGTAATCTTTCTAAAAGATTACATCTTTATAGGGCTTATTGAACACTAAGTATAACAATTCATAGCACGACACTAAAAGACTTAGAAAGTTTAAAATGTTCCATGCTGTTATATGAAAAGTAATGAATTTATATTTTTTTAACAGCTTAATAATCAATGAAATTTGTATAAACGACTTAACAATTTTGAAATGTAAAAAATACTTTTAGTTTTGTACCGAAAATGGTTGCTGTTTACTTTATCGTAATAGCACAATAAGTGAAGGAGTTAGAGGTTTTTAAAGAGTATTTTATGAGTAGGTAAAATGATTAGATTAAAAAACTTTGTGCCTTATCCGTGTGTTTAGTGTCTTCTGCGTTGCTTTTTTTAGGAACACAGAAGACGCTAAGCACACGGAAATTACACTGAAAAACTGTTATTATCAGATTTAGGTTGCTCTTAATTACAAATATTATCAATCTATGGAGTTATTACACAAAGAAATAAGTGAGCAAATTTTAGCAGCTTTCTATGAAGTACAACAAGAATTAGGACATGGTTTCTTAGAAAGAGTTTACCAAAACGCAATGTACGTAGAACTAAAAACAATAAGAGGTTTAGACGTAATAGCCCAACCCAAAGTAAAAGTGAGCTATAAGGGTTATCAAGTAGGCGATTATTTACCAGATTTAATAGTAGAAAATAAAGTAATTCTTGAACTAAAAAGTGCTGTGAGCCTACAACATGATAATGAATTGCAATTATTGAATTATCTAAAAGCTACTCCTTACGAATTAGGCTTTCTGTTGAATTTTGGTAAGAAAGGTGAATTTAAAAGAATGATTTATACCAATGAAAATAAAAATCTAAAAAAATGAACAATAAGCAACACAGACAACACGAAACACACTGAATTTACACTGAAAAAAATCTGCGTATTACTGCGTGTTTCGTGTCATCTGTGTTCCTAAAAAATATCAATATATCAAAACTAATTTCAATGGACAATTTCTCGTACATCGCTAATGCCGATACCGTTGTGATAGACGAAATGTATCGTGCCTACAAAGCCAATCCTGCGTCTGTTGATGCTACTTGGCAACAATTCTTTCATGGCTTCGAGTTTTCCCTCACTTACGGAGAACACGCCAACGGCAACGGACACGCCGCCAACGGAGCTACAGCCTCTTTGCCTACAGATACCAATGTGGACAAAGAACTGAAAGTCTATCAACTCATCAGAGCTTACCGTTCTCGTGGACACCTTCGTTCTAAGACCAACCCTGTGCGTCCTCGCAAAGACCGCAAGCCTCGCCTCGACCTCAAAGATTTTGGTTTGACAGAACAAGACTTGGATACAGTTTTCCATGCAGGCAATACCGTAGGTTTGGGGGCAGTAAGTTTGCGTAAAATCATAGACACGATGCAACGTATCTATGAAGGTTCTATTGGTTTTGAGTTTCAGTACATTCGTGAGCCTGAAGTATTGGATTGGTTTCATCAAAAAATTGAACGTGAGTTTGTAAACCACGTACCAAGTATTGATGAGAAAAAACGTATTTTAAAGAAACTAAACGAAGCTGTTGTATTTGAAAACTTTTTACATACAAAATATTTAGGTCAAAAAAGGTTCTCTTTGGAAGGTGGTGAGTCGACCATTCCTGCCTTAGATGCCGTTATCCAAAAAGGTGCGGAATTAGGAGCAAAAGAGTTTGTGATTGGTATGGCTCATCGTGGTCGTTTGAACGTATTGGCAAACATCATGGGCAAAACTTACGAACACATTTTCAATGAGTTTGAGGGCAATGTACTACCCGACACGACAATGGGAGATGGGGACGTGAAATACCACATGGGTTACTCGTCTGAAGTCCCAACGGCTAATGGTAGTGCCTTTTTACGTTTATTGCCTAACCCTTCGCACTTAGAGGCGGTAAATCCTGTGGTGGTGGGCTATACAAGAGCTAAAATAGATGCCTTGTATAATAATGACTTCAACGCCATGATACCTATTTTGATACATGGTGATGCAGCCGTAGCTGGGCAAGGCATTGTGTATGAAGGTGTGCAAATGTGTGGTTTGGCAGGTTACAGAGTAGGTGGTACTATTCACTTTGTGATAAACAACCAAGTAGGTTTTACTACAGATTTTGAAGATGCTCGTACTGCAATTTACTGTACTGACGTGGCAAAATTGGTAGATGCTCCTGTGTTTCACGTAAACGGAGATGACCCCGAAGCCGTAGTTTTTGCTGTAAAATTAGCCGTAGAATACCGCCAAAAATTTGGTAGAGATGTGTTTATAGACATGGTTTGTTACCGCCGTCATGGACACAACGAAAGTGATGAGCCAAAATTCACACAGCCAACTTTGTATAACCTTATTGCAAAACACCCGAACCCAAGAGAAGTATATAGCAAAAAATTGATAGAAAGAGGGGACGTAGATGCGAATTTGGCAGAGCAAATGGACAAAGATTTCAGAGATATGTTGCAAGACCGTCTGAACATGGTGAAACAAAATCCGTTGCCTTATACGGCTCAAAAGTTGGAAAAAGAGTGGAAAGAGTTGCGTAGAAGTAAACCTGAAGACTTTGAACAGTCGCCTATTACGGCTATTGGTACAGAGGCTATCACAAAAATTGCGAATGCCCTGACCAAAATGCCCGAAGGTTTCAGACCATTGAAACAAATTGAAAAATTAATAAAAGACCGCCAAAAAGGGTATTTCGAAGACAAAGAAATTAACTGGGCAATGGCGGAGTTATTGGCTTACGGTTCTATTTTGTTGGAAAACAGAATTGTACGTATGTCTGGGCAAGACGTGAAACGTGGTACATTCAGCCACCGCCAAGCCGTATTACACGACAGCGTAACAAGTGAACCTTACAACAGTTTGAACTTTATAGACCAAAACCAACAACGCCTACATATTCACAACTCTTTGTTGTCCGAATTTGCCGTATTAGGTTTTGAGTTTGGTTATGCCTTAGCAAACCCTAATGCCTTAGTAATTTGGGAGGCACAATTTGGTGATTTTGCCAATGGTGCGCAAACAATGATAGACCAATTCATTTCGAGCTGCGAATCTAAATGGAACAGAATGAGTGGTTTAGTAATGTTACTACCACATGGTTACGAAGGACAAGGGCCTGAACACAGCAACGCCAGACCAGAAAGATTTTTGCAGTTAAGTGCAGAATACAATATGGTGGTAGCCAATGTTACAAGTCCGTCTAACTATTTCCATTTGTTACGCAGACAGTTGGCGTGGGAGTTCCGCAAGCCTTTGGTCGTGATGTCGCCTAAGTCATTGTTACGCCACCCTAAATGCGTATCTCCGTTAGCAGAAGTGCAAAGTGGCGGTTTCAGAGAAGTCATTGGCGACAACTACGCAGATGCAGAAAAAGTGCGTAAAGTGGTGTTGTGTTCGGGTAAAATCTACTACGAATTAGCAGAAAGACAAGCAACCGAAAACCACAAAGACGTTGCAGTTATCCGTTTGGAGCAGCTACACCCCTTCCCAACTACGCAAATTAATGCGGAATTAGCGAAATACGCCAACTTCGAATTGTTGTGGGTGCAAGAAGAACCCGAAAACATGGGTTACTGGAGCTACATCTTGCGTTATATGCGTAAAACTAACATAGAGGTAGTAGCCCGCAAGCCAAGTGCTTCGCCAGCAACAGGTTACGCCAAAATGCACGCCATAGAGCAAGAGGCTATTTTGAAAAAGGCTTTTGAATAATCAATAACCATTAGCAAAAAGTAATTGTATTTGATAGATATTCCCAACTAAAAATTTTATTTTAGTTGGGAATTTTATTTGCTAATAGACTTGATTAAAGTCCACTAAGAAAAAAATACATTTGCATTTAGGCTAATATACTCTTGTTAGCTAAATAATTACCAAAAACCTTAACTACCCAAAAAACAGAATGAAAAAACACCTTCTTTGGCTATGCTATTTGTGCTTTGCCAGCCATTTAATAGCCCAAAACTACCCATATTACCAACAAAAAAACTTTCGCCCAGAAGATATTACCTATTCGCCCAATATTCGTAGCATTTTGTTGTACCCCTACGGCAACACAGAGGCAAGTCTTACGCCGCCTATTGTGCCTTTGGCTCAACAAAATTTGCGGTTAGAATTTGACGACCTCAATACCAATGGCACAAGGTACACCGCCAAAATTATTTCTTGTGATAAAGATTGGCAAGTAACCAACCTGAACAACATAGAATTTTTAGATGTTGTCAATGAATTTTATATTACAGAAAGGGAAATGTCTTACAACACCAAAGTTCCCTACCAACATTATTGGTTAGATGTGCCTGCCGTTAAAATTTCAGGTAATTATGTCTTGAAAGTGTATGAAAATGGTTATGAAGACAAGCTGACTTTTTGCCGTAGGTTTATGATAACAGAAGGCGGAGTAGGCATAGCAGCCCAACAAAATTTGGCAATAGGTGGCAGTAGTGTTGTGAATAACCAACAGATTGATTTTCAGTTAAATTATGGCAACTATGACATACCCAACCCGATGCAACAAATCAGTGTGCTTGTTCGCCAAAACTACCGTTGGGACAATGCTATTAAAAATCTACAGCCTACAATGGTAAGAGAATTTGACAAAGTATTGGAATACAGGTTTTTTATGTTGGAAAATAATTTTCAGGGGGGCAATGAATTTAGGATTTTTGACCTGCGAAATGCCCAAGCAAGAGGCTTAGGCATAGATAGTTTCAAGCTGCTGCCACAACGCAACGAATATTACTTGCTACAAGATGTTTCACGCCGTCAGCATGGTTACACCAATATTTTTCAAGATATGAATGGGCGTTATTACCCCTACAACAGCCTTGCCAATAATGGTACAGTAGAAGCAGACTATATGAGTGTCTTTTTTAGCCTCAAAACCCCACAAGCAGACGGCGAAGTGTATGTCATAGGAGGGCTAACAGACTGGCAACTCAACAATGATAACCGTATGATTTACAACCCTTTACATGAAAGATATGAAGCCCAACTATTGCTCAAACAAGGGGTGTATAATTACCAATATACGTTGGTCAAGAATGGAAAAAGAGATGATGTATTTTTTGAGGGAACTCACCAACAAACCCAAAACGACTACGAGGTATTTGTCTATTACAGAGCCATTGGCGACAGAACCGACAGACTAATTGGCTACAAAAGGCTGTAATTAAAAAGAGTAAGTTATTTGGTAGTAAAACAGGTGTAAATAATTGGAAATCAATTTTTGTACTAAAATACTACCAATGAATGAATTAATTTACACGAAAAGAGATAAAATGAAGATTTTTGAATGGTGTGAAATTAATAAGAAAGTCCATAGATTTAGTTAAAGGTAAGTTTATGGACTTTATTTTACAATAGAGTTATACGTTTTCACAAAATTCTATGAAAGCTGTAAGAATAATATCGTGAAATTCAGGTTCAAAGTTGTCTAAAACCATATCATCAAAATATTGAATAAATGAATAGCTTATCATAGTAAATTCCATTAATTCATTTCCCTGTTTGGCTATATCCTCAAATATCAAAAACAACTGTTCTTTTAGTTGTTCAGCATTTAAAGGATTGACTTCTCTATACCTTTTTGCAATTTGTTGCTGAATACGATTGATAAAATCATTGATAATTTTTGCACGTTTTCTGTGCAAAGCATCTCTATTTAACCTACAAACTATGCTGGTTTCTTTGCCTTTACGAGAATTATCTATCTCAATTAACTTCCCGAATTTATCAATTCGCAAATGATAGTAGGGATTAGTTACTTCTGGATTAAGCAACAGAGGTTGTTCTATTTTGTCTAATTCATAAATATAAGTGTGCTTATGTGTTGGAAACCCATTAGTAGTTAATTCAGGTGTACTTATTTTGTCTTTTAAAGTTGGAAATAATGCACCTTTACTACCTACCCTATTACAATCATGGCACGAGTATAATAAATTTGTCCACTCTATTTTTAACCAAAAGTAGGCTTCTTTGGGTCTATAATGTTCTATTTCAAGATTACTAAGCTGCTCACAATACGCACATTTACCATGATATAAATCGAAAAGTGCTATTTTTACATCTTCACCGTCATATTTTAACGGTGTATTTGAAGTAACATTTTTCAACTTTTCACTTTGCTCTTTTAACGACAAAGGAACAGTTGTAAAATCTTTCTTTATATTTCTCATAGTTTTTCACCATTTCTTATTTTTTGAGCTACTGATTTTAAAAATGCTTTTGTTTCATCATTGATTTGCACTTGTTTGTAGGTTTCCTCTGTGCGTAATCTTTCGTTTTCCAAATGACTTTCGGGTATCAATTCCTCAAAATCAAACAAAGGCGAAGTCAAAATCGTATTGGGTGTAAGATTGCGAACCTCAATATAGCTAAGTTCTTCAATCACAATATGTTCTTGACGAGCTACTTTTAAAAATACAGCATTTTCGGGTGAACCCAATAGTGGAATAGGACTATGCGTAGAAACAATAAACTGAATATAAGGGAAAAACTTTGTCAATAACTCTGTAAATCTACGTTGCCACTTTGGGTGCAAGTGCAAATCAAATTCGTCTATAATCACAATTCCACGTAATTTATTGGCATTATGGTTATTGGTATCTGCTTTAAAAAGGCGAATAATAAAATCTCCAACAATAGCTATAATATTGCGATACCCTGCTGCTAACTCCTTGAATAACAAGCCTTTCTTATAGGGTGTTCCGTCAGGATATTTATCAAAGTAAGTAATCGTATTGTCTTGTTCATCAATTACAATAGCTGCAATATTCAATAATTCTAAAAGAATATTTTTAGTAGTAGTAAATTTTGTTTCAAATTCTTGCTGATAATCATTTGCTATTTTTCGTTTATCATTCCAAGTAGCCAAATATTGTTCTATATTCAACAAATAAGAATTAGTTTCAAATAAACTATAAATTGGATTTGAAGAATATTTATCTTCTATTGCCAACTGCAATCTTGACGAGCCATAACAAACAATATTTTTAATTCCTCTATTTTTAGCCCCCGTATAGCTTTTGTTGGCAGTATTTACCCTAATACTATCTTCTTTTTGTAGTAAATTAATTTCTTCGTTATCTTTTTTTATAGTCCTTCCACTCAAAGCCACAGCTAAGGCTTTTAACAAAGTCGTTTTTCCAAAACCATTTTCGCCTGTTATAAAAACCCACTGCTTATTTTCCCCTATGTTTATAGTTCCTGTATTTTGAATATCATAAAACTTTTTGATTTCAAAAGATTGAATAAAGTGTTCTGTTAAGTTTGCCATTGTTTTTCACTGTTTTGGTGTAAAAATACAAAAGATTACACCCTTTCGGTATAATCTTTTGTGAATTTCTGTAATTTTCTCACCCTATTTCCCCCACAACTCCCTCGACAACCGATACAAACTATTCTTCAATCCCCAGAAAAACATGGTTTCGGGCAGGTCGTCATTTTCTTTAGCACTGTGGCGGAGGTCATTAGCCATCTTGTTGAAATTCAGCGAAATATCTTTTTTCAAGGCTGCGTGAATCTCCGTAGTGAGGCTAATCTCAAAATCTTTAAGGAAACGTACCACGTCCCTGTCCATAAACAGCACATTCAGAAACTCCAACACATTTTCCTCTACTTTGCGTTGCAGGTCGCCTGTTACCTCTTTTACGGCGTGGAACAGTGGCATTTCGC
>CANGYA010000152.1 GCA_947457925.1 Cytophagales bacterium
TACTTTTCAAATATCTCTGAAAATAAATCTCTATACAGAAGTCCTTGAAATAACTCTGCGTCCATTTCAGTATTTCCATATAAAACGAGTTCAAAGATACTAGAATAAGTTTGTTTAAACTCAGGGGCAATAATTGCTAAATTATCTTTTGCTTTTTTCACAAGATTATCTATATAATCTTTCCATTTTGGAAATTCTAAGTCTTCTTTTGAAAGATGTTTTTTGAGTTCGCAATATTGCCATAATGCAGTTAGCATATAAACAATAGGAGAATGGTCTTGTTTCGATTTTTTTATTTCAGTCAATAATACGTTTGGCAAAGATTTTAATATATCCTTTGTAACTTGTATAGGAATTACTCTATGATAACCAAGTTTAGGCTTAATATTTTGAATTTGACTATCATAAAGAACTTCTAACAAGCCTTTGCTAACAGAAAACCCTGCAAAATCCATACTATTAATCTTATTATCTTTCACATACACAAAATAGAATTTATCAATATCTGTGTTTGCAAGTGGTATTAATGATAAGAGTAATTCATCTGCATCATAAACTCTATGAAAGCCTGTTTCTATTAAACCAACTGTTATTTCCCTTGATAATTTATTTCTCCAAGAGCAAGATGGTAAAACAAAATCATATTTTGGGTTTTGGATTTTATTTAAAATATTTTGTACCTGACTTATTCTTATCGTTTCCTGCTTCTGAAACCAGTTAGTTATTTCCTTTTTTGCATTAGAGCAACTTTTTAAAGTATTATTTTTCCGATTGAAATAATAATATTCTATCGTTTCAACAAAATCCGAATAAATATCAAATTCTTGCTTAATTAAAACAGAAGTATCAAAATAAGATTGTGTTTGATTTAAAATATCTTCATAGCTATTTTGCATACTTTCTAAACTATGTAATAACTCTTGTGAATTGTAATTGACTAAACGCCACATATCGTCATCTTTTGGAAATAACTGTATTACCACATTGACTAAATTACTTCGCCATTTTGTTAGAGCTTTTATTTTATCTTCAAATTCCTTTTCTGAAAAATTGTTATCATAGGGAATATTTTTGTATTTGTTTATTAGTTCTCTAACAATTGTTATTTGTGTGTCTAAATCTAGGTTTTTCATCGCATTTTGATTAGGCTGAATAGCGAAATAGAAAAACTTTTTAATTCCGTTTAGTAATTTTAGACTAATTTCACGTAAGTCAAAATAATATTTTTGGAAATCATAAATACTTGCAAATGTATAAGGTTCTGCAATTTTGGAAAGCCAAATTTGATTGCCTTTAACTGCAAACTTATTTACCATATTTTCGTGCTGTAAGTGCTTTATACTTTCATCAATTACCCTAAATTCTTGTAAAAAAGGAATTGGAATATAAATCCCTTTGCTATGATATTTTTGGAATTGAGGTATAAAATATCTTATTAATTCTAATCTATTTACACTTTGATTATTAATATTTGTAATTTTTTCATTTTCATCTACGAAATATTCTATATTTACTTCATTATCAATAATTTCTATTTTGACTATTGATAACTCTGCTTTTAACTTCATTAGTAATAAAGTACCATAGATAGTATAAAAGTCTAAATAATTTTTAGGATAAATTGTAAAAATTGCAAAAAATAATTCCCCTAATTCTTCAAAAAAATCATTTTGAAGTAAATAGTACATTTTTTCTGTATCTATTTGTTTAAGTATAGGACATTCTAAATTGTAACGGTGTTGCCACATTGCTAAATGTGCCAAACCCTTAATCTCAAAATCAAAAGTTCTTTTATAGAATTGTTTATGAATACTTTTTATAAACCAAGCAATACTTAACTCTTGGATGGTGGGAGTATAAAATTTATCATAAACAGCCAAGATTTGCTTTGCATTTTCTCTTTGTTCTTCACTTATGTCTGTTCTATCAATATTATTCTCGGATAATGGCTTAAAAATAGGCTTATTAAAAGGCGTAATATCCATTGCATAAATCAAACCGCCAGCACCTTCATATACTTTATCGTATTGTTCTTTGTTTTTTTGCCAATGTAATCTTGCGTCAGTAGCATAAATTCCATTGATAATTTCTACAATATCAATATAAGATTTATCTGTAATTTTTGAAGCAATATATGTTAGGAAATTTTTAGTTTCTTCTTGTGAAGTTAATAATAGAGGAACTTGCGAAATAAAAGTAAATAACTGCGAAGTATCTATAACTTCAAGAAGATTTTTTAAAGTTGTAATAATAGGTAAGCCATTATGTAGAATATCTACTAAATGTTGAGAACGGACAGGGTGTAAACCTTCTATTTTAGCATTGTTATCAAATTGAATTTGATATTCTTTTTGTAAACTTGTTATTGTTGAATTTTTATCTTTTTTAAACCCAATTTCTGTTTTTATAAATTGTATTAGGGTTTCTGTATATAACTTCACTCCTAATACATCAGCAGTAGCAATTAGGCGTAATATTTCAAGTTTTTCTACGCCATCAACTTCATTTTGAATAGAACAGATTTGTTCTTCTAATCTTTCTTTTATCATTTTTCCCTTAGTAATAAGATAAATATATTCAATTAATAAGCCTTTTTGCTTGATATTTTCCCAAGCATTTTCTTTGGATATATTTGCTGCTAATTTGCCCCGCTTTGCAAAAGCCTTATAAATTTTATCCGCTTCATCATAATCTAAATTCAAATCAATATTTTTTAAATTTAGGGCAGAAACATTCGAACTAAATCTAAACCAGTCTTCTTGTCTAGTGGTTACTAGATATTTTACAGGTAAATCTTGTGTTCTTTGAGCTAATTCAGACCAAGCCTGCACATTATTATTCAATCCATCAATAACAATGAGTGGTAGCTGACCTATTTTTAAACGTGATAATATAACATCTTTTAAATCGCCAATATGGTTTTGAGATTGGCAATAATGTAATTCATAAACAGTATATAAAGATTTAAGTTTGTATGCCACTTGCCAAGCCAATGTTGATTTGCCTTGTCCACTGGAAGCCTGTATTACAGTTACATCAAAATTTTGTATATTTTCCTGAATAGAATTTTCCCAACGCATACGAGAAATAGGTAATTCTAAACCAATATGATAAGGTTTAGCAGCTTTTCCCTCAAAATATGCTTCTGCAAAATCTTTTTGATAAGGATTGTTGAATGAAACAATTTCTATCCATTTATCTTTTTCTGCTAAGTTGATAATGCCTTTTGATATATTGATACGCACATTTTCTATAACTGTAATGAACTCCTGATATGTTATCTGCCTTCTTTGTCTTGACCAAAACAAAACATTTAAAAATAAAGCATTTAAAAACTGTACTTCGTTGCCTTTTAAAATATTATACTTATCTATGAGTAATTTCTGTATATCTCTTTCTAAATTATTTTCTGTATGCTTTTCAAAAGAAATCTGTGTCAGAAAATTGCTAACATCATTTAATTCAATATTGCCATATTTTTTTTCAATAATAGGCTTCCAATAATCCGTATTTAATGTACCTTTTGATAATTCTTGCAATTTGCCTTTATCTAAAAAAGCATTATAAATCAAAACAAATTTACTTTGTTTAACTTGTTCATAAGTTTTCCAAAAATTGAATAATATATCTTTAAACTGTTCAGTTTTTATACCATTATCATAACATTTGACTTGAAAATGTGTATTATTATCGTTAAAATAGTAATCAAGGTCTTCCACACCTTCTAAGTGAAAAGTTTTACTATTTGAATTATTATTGCTAAATTCACGCAATAATTGAAAAGTAGTAAATTGGACTTGATAAATAAATCCTTTAATGGCTTCTGCACCACCTTTTTGCTTGTCAGCTAATTGTTGTAGTAAAAAATTGTTAGACATTATTATTATATTTTAATTGTCAAATATAAATATTTTTTACTAAAAACAGCAATAAAACTATTATTATTTACCATTTGTTATCATTATTGTAAAAAATCAATAATAAGAAATAACATTACTATAACGGCACAAGTTGCAGACACCAAATTAAAGACGAAACTAGTCGGGTGGCGAAATATTTGGTGGAGATTTTGTGGGAGGGGTTGAAGTAGAAACGAATATCATTATTTTGGCAGTAGTTTTTTCTATTGCCCAAATTTTATATTTTGTTTATACTAAAGGTAGTAAGAATTATGGGTTATAGCAACTTTAAGAAATTACGAACAGTTACTAAACAGTTTGGTTTATCTGCCAAAGAAACAGAACTGTTCGAGAATGTAACTATCAACCTCATAGAACCAAGTAGTTGGCTAAAAGAAACCCTACAAATGGCAAAATATATGCCGTTGATTAACGAAAAAGTAAAATCAGAACGGATAGTTTCGCCAATTTTGCTCGAAATTGCCAAGTTTTATAGAGATACTTTTACCTTATTTTCGGGTGAAGAACTTTCTGTAGATGCAAACAAAGACTTGTCAGGGGCTTGTGATTTCTTTTTTACGCTGGTTGCACGCAGTCCCTATTTAGAAGCACCTATTATAGCCATTACAGAGGCAAAAGCGGAGTGCCGCCCAGACGAAGATATGGAGTATGGCAAGGCACAATGTGCAGCCCAACTCTATGCAGCAAAACTTTTTAACGAAGCTGACAACAAACATATTCCTATTCTATTCGGTTGTGCTACTGATGGGGTAGCATGGCAGTTTATTCGTTTCGAAAACAATACTTTCTATGTAGATAGCAAAGTGTACACAGACCTAAAAGAGATTTTGGGGGTTTGGCATTATATCTTGTCTTTGTATAAAAGTGAGTAGTATTGTTGAATTAGGTATCAAAGCTATTCATAAAGAAAATGAGCAACAAGAGTCTTTTACTTATAAGGGAAATATTTTTTTAATAGCACTTTATTTCTCTTAAGTAATTGGAAAAAATAAATGTACCACAGACTTTAGTCTGTAATCTCTTGATAATCAAAGACTTACAGAATAAAGTCTGTGGTACAATATTATCAATTAATTAGTTACTCTTACTTATACAATTTCTTGGTTTAATTTATTTTTTAAATGTGGACATAAAATAAGTTATATTACTATATTCATTTTGTCTGTAATATTGCTAATAATAAAAAAATCATGGGCAATCTGTGGACAGAAGTTTTCACTACATTTCCCCCCTATATATTTGGAGAGGGGGAAATGTAGTGAGATAAATGTTAATACGCCTTCGCAAATAACACTCTTTCTTTAGAAGGTTTGCCTGTCAAAATACACTTGCCTTCTTCTTGTGGGTTGTTCATCGGGATACAACGGATAGTAGCCTTTGTTTCATCTTTTATTTTCTCGGCAGTTTCTGTAGTGCCGTCCCAATGGGCAAAAACAAATTGGCTCTTGTTTTCTATTGCTTCTTTAAACTCCTCGTAAGTATCCACTTTTACCGTATTGGCTTGGCGGAAATCGTAGGCTTTTTGGAAAATATTTTTCTGAATTTCCTCCATCAAATCCTTCACATAGCTTTCCAACAGGTCTTGACTGATAGACGTTTTGGTTTTGGTATCTCTGCGGGCAACTTCCACCGTACCATTTTTCAAATCTCTACCGCCCAACGCCAAACGCACAGGCACACCTTTTAACTCATATTCCGCAAATTTGAAGCCTGGTGTATGCGTATCTCTATCGTCCAATTTTACAGAAATTCCAACGGCTTGTAGTCTTTTTCTAAATTCCTTACATTTTTCTACTACTTCGCTGCGGTCATCTCCTTTGTAAATAGGCACAATTACGACTTGGAAAGGTGCAAGATTTGGCGGTAACACCAAACCCTCGTCATCTGAATGAGCCATGATTAAAGCTCCCATTAGGCGTGTACTCACCCCCCAAGACGTGGCATAGGCATATTCCAACTTGTTTTCTTTGTTCGTAAACTTCACATCAAAAGCCTTAGCAAAGTTTTGCCCCAAATAGTGCGAAGTACCTGCTTGCAATGCTTTTCCGTCTTGCATCATTGCTTCAATGCAGTACGTATCCACAGCACCCGCAAATCTTTCATGGGCAGGTTTACGTCCTTTGAAAACAGGAATACCCAAAAAAGTTTCTGCAAAAGTGGTGTAAACGTCCAACATCTGCAAAGTTTCCTCCACAGCCTCTTGTTCGGTGGCGTGGGCGGTGTGTCCTTCTTGCCACAAAAACTCGGCAGTACGCAAAAACAGCCTTGTACGCATTTCCCAACGCACTACGTTTGCCCATTGGTTAATCAACAAAGGCAAATCTCTGTACGACTGTATCCAACCTCTGTACGTATTCCAAATGATAGCCTCCGAAGTAGGGCGGACAATCAACTCCTCCTCCAATTTTGCGTCTTTGTCCACCATCAATTTGCCCTTGCGGTCTGGGTCAGTTTTGAGGCGGTAGTGCGTAACAACGGCACATTCTTTGGCGAAACCTTCGGCGTGTCCTTCTTCTTTTTCCAAGAAACTTTTAGGCACAAACAAAGGGAAATAGGCGTTGGTATGCCCCGTTTCCTTGAACATATGGTCTAAGGTCTGCTGCATTTTCTCCCAAATAGAATAGCCATAAGGCTTGATGACCATACAGCCACGCACTTCAGAGTTTTCGGCGAGGTCTGCACGTTTCACCAATTCGTTATACCATGCAGAGTAATCTGCACTGCGTTTAGGTAGTTTTTCGGTACTCATGAATATTTGTCAAATTTGTTTTGTCCCAAAGGTAAAAATTTTTTGGCGATAATTACAAACGGTAAGTAACTTGCTAATAGAAACTATGATAAGCCATTAAAATCTACTTGCAAACTTTCAAGTATTTTCCACCATTAAAATAGTTGTATGTACTACTTGTATAGCTACTTTAAAAAAGTAGTGTTGCTACTAATTTTTGTTCAACTACTTGTGGGGTTTTCAATATACCTTTGGTGTTACCTAAAAAATCATTTTGTGCTACTAAACCATTCGTAAAGAACAAAATGGTATTTATTGAAAATAAAATACGTAATAAAATTTTTATCATAAAAAAAACGGCTTGTTATGTACTTTAAAACTATCTTTTTGTACTTTTGACTAAAAGGTAAGTAAAAAAAGATAATAGAGAAGTAATTGTTTGACTATCATTAGCTTACTGATTATTTACTTTTTGTTGGGCTGATTAAGAAACTTTTTGAGGTTTCTACAAGTTGATTAAGTCTTTATATGCAAGTACAACTTACTCGTCTTTCGTAATTTCAGAAAAAATTTACACAAAGACAACATCTATTTTTTCCGAAAAACACCGCTAACTAATACCCTAAGATATACAATGGTAGTAATCAAACGAGATGGGCGAAAAGAAACAGTGAAATTAGAAAAAATCACTGCCCGAATAGAAAAATTATGTTATGGTTTAGATATGACTTTTATAGACCCCTTCGAGATTTGTCAGAAGGTCGTATCGGGGATTTATGATGGTATCACGACTGTAGAGTTGGACAATCTGGCTGCGGAAATAGCTGCGTCTATGACCACCCGCCACCCCGACTACGCAATTTTGGCTGCCCGTATCGCCATTTCTAACCTACATAAACAAACCTCTAAGTCTTTTTCAAACACCATGAAAATGTTGTATGAATACAAAGACCCTAAGACTAAAGAAAACGCAAGTTTGTTGTCAAAAGAAACGTATGAGGTCATTCGCAAAAATGCGTCTTTGTTAGATTCCACTATTATTTATGACAGAGATTTTAGTTATGACTACTTCGGGTTCAAGACTTTAGAAAGGTCTTATTTGTTGAAACTGCATGGCAAAATTGTAGAAAGACCGCAGCATATGTTGATGCGTGTGGCAGTGGGAATTCACCAAAACGACCTTGAGGCAGCCGTAGAAACCTATCATTTGTTATCTGAAAAATGGTTCACACACGCCACACCTACTTTGTTCAATGCAGGTACACCAAAACCGCAACTAAGTAGCTGTTTCTTGCTTACAATGCAAGAAGACAGCGTAGAAGGCATTTATGATACACTGAAACAATGTGCAAAAATTTCGCAGTCTGCTGGTGGTATTGGTTTGTCTATCCACAATATCAGGGCTACAGGCTCGTATATCAAAGGCACAAACGGCGTTTCAAATGGCATTGTGCCTATGTTAAGAGTCTTTAATGATACGGCAAGATACATAGACCAAGGTGGTAATAAACGCAAAGGGGCTTTTGCGATTTATCTTGAGCCTTGGCACGCAGATATTTTTGATTTCTTGCAGCTTCGCAAAAATCATGGCAAAGAGGAGTTAAGAGCAAGGGACTTGTTTTATGCCCTTTGGATACCCGACTTGTTCATGGAAAAAGTAGAGGCAAATGAAGATTGGTGTTTGTTCTGCCCTAATGAATCCCCTGGTTTGGCAGAAGTGTACGGAGAAGAATTTGAGCAACTCTACGAAAAATACGAAAAAGAAGGTCGTTTCCGCAAAAAAGTAAAAGCACAAGAATTATGGTTTGAGATTTTGGAGGCACAAGTCGAAACAGGTACGCCGTATATGTTGTATAAAGACCACGCCAATAAAAAATCTAACCAAAAGAATTTGGGGACTATCAAATCGTCTAATTTGTGTACCGAAATTATGGAGTACACCTCTAAAGACGAGGTAGCCGTTTGTAATTTGGCTTCTATTGCCTTGCCAAAATTTATTGTCAATGGCAAATTTGACCACCAAAGATTGTATGAAGTAACGAAAGTTATTACAAAAAATCTCAATAAAATTATAGATATTAACTACTATCCTGTAGAAGAAGCACGCCGTTCCAATTTAAGACACCGCCCTATTGGGTTGGGTGTGCAAGGCTTGGCAGATGTGTTTATCTTATTAGGTATGCCCTTCGAGTCGGCAGAGGCAAAGCATTTGAACAAAGAAATTTTTGAAACTATCTATTTCGGTGCTGTAACGTCTTCTATGGAATTGGCGAAAGTGCAAGGTGCGTATGAAACTTATGCAGGTTCGCCAATTTCACAAGGCATTTTCCAATTTGATATGTGGGGCGTAAAACCAAGTTCGCACCGTTGGGACTGGGAAAGTTTGCGCAAAGAAGTGCAACAGCACGGAGTACGCAACTCTTTATTGTTAGCACCAATGCCTACGGCTTCTACTTCACAAATTTTGGGTAATAACGAATGTTTTGAGCCTTATACCTCCAATATTTACACACGCAGAGTATTGTCGGGTGAATTTGTGGTAGTAAACAAACATTTGATGAAAGATTTAGTTCGTTTGGGTTTGTGGAATGAAACTGTGAAAAATCAACTGATTCAGGCGAATGGTTCGGTACAAAATATTTCTGCAATACCGCAAGAAATCAAGGATTTGTACAAAACTGTATGGGAAATTAGCCAAAAAGCTATTATAGACATGGCGGCGGACAGAGGGGCGTATATTTGCCAAAGCCAAAGTTTAAATATTCATATCCAAGACCCAAATTTCGGTAAGCTAACTTCTATGCACTTCTACGCATGGAGAAAAGGCTTGAAAACTGGTATGTATTATTTGCGGACTAAGGCAGCCACAGATGCCATTAAGTTTACGGTAGATAAAACACAACTACAACAACCTACTCTGCAAGTAGTTGGTGATGAGATAGTTACGAATACAAAGTCTATGACTTTTTACGAAAGAAAAACCGTATCGGCAGTTTTTGACAAAGAAGTAGCTGAATTGAAGCACAATGGCAACGGTAAGCATCAATATACCGAACAAGGAGAACAACAAGTAATGGAAGAAGCCTTAGCCAACCAACGCATGGCAGAAATTTCTTGTTCTTTGGACAATCCAGACGATTGTATTGTGTGTAGTTCATAAAATTAAAATTGTATTAGAGAATATTTATGAGTATTCTCTTCCAAAAGAGAGATTAGATAAATTCTAATCTCTCTTTTTTTTTATAGCTTATTGATAATCAATAATTTATGAATTGGTAAAAATATTTTTCAAAGAAAATTATGATTGATAGTAAACATTTTTAAAACTTTGTAAGTTTATTTACCAAACAACATTTCTAATATTTTTTTAATCTACATATTTTGATTAACCAAAACATTATGTCTCAACACAAAAAAGTACCTATTACAGTTGCACACGGCGACGGCATTGGTCCAGAAATCATGGAAGCTACTTTGCATATTTTAGAAAAAGCAGGAGCAGCTCTTGATATTGAGAAAATCGACATTGGCGAAAAAGTGTATTTATCAGGACATTTATCGGGTATTGCCCCAGAATCGTGGGATTCGTTACGCCGTACAAAAGTTTTTTTGAAAGCCCCTATCACTACACCTCAAGGCGGTGGTTTTAAAAGTTTGAACGTAACCACTCGTAAGGCTTTGGGTTTGTACGCAAATATTCGCCCTTGTATCTCTTACCATCCGTATGTAGCAACAAAACACCCTGTGATGGACGTGGTGATTGTGCGTGAAAATGAAGAGGATTTATATGCAGGGATTGAACACCAACAAACAGACGAGGTTACACAGTGTTTAAAATTAATCTCTAAACCCGGTACAGAAAAAATTATCCGTTTTGCGTTTGAGTATGCCGTTGCGTATGGTCGCAAAAAAGTAACTTGTTTCACAAAGGACAACATCATGAAAATTACTGATGGTTTGTTCCACAAAATGTTTGATGAAATAGGTGCAGAATACCCTCAGATAGAAAAAGAACATTGGATTGTAGATATTGGTGCTGCCAAATTAGCAGATACTCCAGAAATTTTTGATGTGATTGTGATGCCGAATTTATATGGGGACATCTTGTCTGATGTAGCTGCCCAAATCACAGGTTCTGTGGGCTTGGGTGGTTCTGCAAATATTGGCGATGGTTGTGCCATGTTCGAGGCTATTCACGGCTCTGCCCCACGCAGAGCAGGACAAAACTTGGCAAATCCTTCGGGCTTGTTGTTGGGTGCTATCCAAATGTTGGTGTATATCGGGCAAAGTGATGTAGCCGAAAAAGTGCATAACGCATGGTTGCGTACTTTGGAAGATGGTATTCATACTTACGACTTGTACAAAGAAAATGTAAGTAAAGAAAAAGTAGGCACAAAAGAATTTGCAGCAGCCATAGTAGCTCGTTTAGGGCAACACCCGCAAAGTTTGACACCTGTGTCTTATGCGGGTGGTCAGAAAACTATTGAAGTGAAATTGAAGCCGACAAAAGAACAGAAAAAAGAATTGATAGGGGTAGATGTGTTTTTGCACGAAAAAGACCGTAACCCTAACCATTTAGGCGAAAAAATCAAAAATATTAAGGCAGGTAATATGCACTTCTCTATGGTTACAAATCGTGGCATAAAGGTGTATCCAAATGGTTTGCCTGAAACTTTCTGTACAGACCACTGGCGTTGTCGTTTCAAATCTGAAGAATATAAACCTTCTACTTATGCAGATGTCATGGAAATTTTAAAGCAAGTAAATGCTTTGGGCTTAGACATTATCAAGACCGAAAACTTATATACTTTTGACGGAGAGCCTGCTTTCTCGGCTGGTCAAGGTCAGTAGTGTTAAAATATAAAAATTGTTCATTCATGTAATAGTGGTGTTAGTGGTGTAGGGCGTTGCCTTGCACCACTTTTTTATAAATAAAAATTTGATTAAAACTTGTTTGGTGTATTAAAAAATCTTAAATTAGTAATTATTTCTTACTATCAAACCTACAACTTAACTATGCAGTACACACAATCAAATTCCAAAGGACAAGTATTTTTTACTGCCCAAGTAAAATCAAATTATGTTTTACACTGTGAATGGACAGGGTATATCAATGACATACCCAAAGCACAAGAGGCTTGTTTGCTCATGGCAGAGATAGCCCAACGCTATAGATGCAAAATAATACTCAATGATAACAGAAGGCAACTAGGCCCTTGGCCTGCCATTAATGAATGGTTGGAGGTAACTTGGAAACCTGCCCTTGCCAAAGCAGGTATTAAGTGGTTTGCCCATATTCATTCCGAAAATATTTTTACGCAAATCTCGGCTAATAAAGTGCTATTAAGTCAGGTGTCTTGTGGAATGGAGTTTCACAACTTTGATAGTGAATCATCTGCCTTAGCTTGGGCGTTGGGGCAACAACAAAAAGTAGCTTAATTCTTATATTTACGGTAGTGTGGGCTTTAACCCATACGTGGTTTACAGCTAAAATACATTTTTTAAAGCCTACACTACTACGGCACTAGCAACTTATGTTATTAAAAATACACAAACTAAATATTAGCCTAAGAATGTAATCAATTAATTAATTTTAGGTTGTGGTAAAGAATGTATGATAATTAAATACTTAATTATCAATGCTTTACGAAAAAAGAAATACGAAGTTTGGACGAATATTCAAGCCTAAAACAAAAACAGTGAATATCTGTGTTATTCGTGTCATCTGTGTTCCTTTAAATAACTCATTATCAATAAA
>CANGYA010000153.1 GCA_947457925.1 Cytophagales bacterium
TGAATTGTTATACGTAGTCTTCAAGAAGCTCTATAAAGATGACATCTTTCTAAAAGATGTCATCTTTATAGAGCTTCTTGAAGACAATCAAACTTATTTCTTTGAAAAAAATTAGTTTCACTATAAGTTTTTAAAGCACGACCCTACAAAGTGTCGGATAATTATGATAATCAATTAGTTATGGAAAATAATATTATCAATTAATTAGTTACTCGTACTTAATACCAATTATAGATTAGATACAGTCCAAAGATGACATCTTTACGCATTGAACTATCTACTAATTATAATTGGTATAAACATAGTTAGAATTGCCTAAAGGCAACTCTCCTGCCTTTCTACAATGTTTTACGACCCTACAAACTACCCATTCCAAAAAAACTAAAAAATTCCTCAAAAATAAATTCAGACCACAAATAGCTTACGGTCTGCCAAAGTATTTTTGTAATGTCAAGATTATCAAACAGGGCTTGGCATTCACAACTAAAACAATTACGACAATGGCAAAAAAATTCAGTGACAAAAACACGAAGGCAGAGATTTTAGATGCCTATGCACAGTTAGTCGCAGAACTCGAAGTTTTGGCAAAAGACAAAAAGACAATGGAAGTCGAGATGTCAAAACTGGCAAAGCAATTAAGCCAAGTACAAGCTAACGGCAACGGGCAGACACAAACGAAAATTGTGGTAGCACCGCCTATAAAGCAAGAAAAGTTTAGTGTAGAAGAAATTATTGACGTATTCGAGAACGTAAAAACAGGTTTTGGGGGTGCAAGCAGTGAGTTATCGGGCAAATTGACCAAAGAAGCCTACCGTTTGGCAGAAATTCATGAGGAAATTACAGCAATAGAAAAACATATCGGCGAACTGCACAGTATCAATGCCATTCAGGAAAACACTTGCACGCAGTTAGTAGAGGATTACTTAGATAAGTCCAAATCTTTTGTAAAAGAAGCCAAAGACAAAGAGGAAAATGCAAAAAAACTCTTGGCAGAAAAACAAAAAACATGGTCAAAAGAGCAAAACGACAAGGATTTCCAAATCAGAGAACGGAACAACAGTTTGATAAAAGAACGTAAACGTGAAAATGACGAGTATTTGTACCAACTGGAACAGCAAAGAAAATTGGCACAAGACCAGTTTGAACAGCAAAAGAAAAAATTGTACCACGACCTCGAAGACTTGAAAAAAGCCAAAGAAAAAGAGTGGGCAGAAAAAGAAAAAGCTGTAGCCGAATTGGAAAAATTATATGCCGAAACAAAGCAAAAAGCCGATGAATTGCCTGAAAAATTGGAAAAAGAATTGAAACAAGTGCGTGAAATGACCAAAGGGGCTGTTCGGAGAGAAGCCGAAATTAAGGCAAATTTGTTGGCGAAGGAAATCGAAGGACAGAAACGGTTGAATGACCTCAAAATCAAGTCTTTGGAAGAAACCGCAGCCAAACAAAACGAACAAACTACACTGTTGCGTACCCAACTGACAGAAGCCTTGAAACAAGCTAAAGAATTGGCAATGAAGGCAATAGAAGGCGGTGCATCAAGCAAATCCTTTGATGCTATTCGTGAAATTGCGTTGGAACAAGCCAAACAGCAGAAGACTAAATAAACCTCACCCCCAGCCCTTCCAGCTCAGCTGCCTCTCCATTTGGAGAGGGGGCTTTTTTTGATCTTAAAAGGTCTTAATTAATCTAAAATCTTTCCGTATATTTAAAAATAAACTTTTATTAAAATTTTAAAGTTAAAATTATAAAAGCTCCCCCTCTCCAAATGGAGAGGGGGTTGGGGGGTGAGGTCATAGAATATGTTTGAGAGCAAAACCTTCTTGTTGTGCAATAAATGGCGTAATAGGTGGAGAATGTAATTGCCACAAAGGAATTTCATAAGTAGCTGCCAAAAACTGAAATTTTGTGCCGTTGTTGCGTATTCGCCATGCACCTGCCTCGTAGATTTGTCCAATTTCTCCGTTGATAATGGCTTTTTTAGGTGCATAACCTATAAAAGAAGCCACGAACACCGTTTGGTAAGTGTGCAAACTGATATGAAAATAGTCGTCTGTTTGTGAAGTAGTACGCAAAAGTTGTGAGGCGGGAATATTTAGTACATAATTTTGATAAAACTGATTGTTTTTCCTTCGCATGGTTTTCAGGTCAAAACGGCGAACTTGTTGGTTAATTTTTAGCTCAAAATCTTTACCGTAATCTTGCCCGTCTTCTGCCCCAAAAGACCGCAAAGGTCGGGCTAATTGGTAGGCATCTGCAAAAACAACTTCGCCCAAAGTGCCTGTAAAACGCAGTTCTACAGTTTCTTTTTCTCGGTTCGTGCCGTCCCAAATATTGGGGATTTTGTGGTGCAATAGGGAGTGTTCAACCAAGTGTTTGGCATAGTCGATTTGTTCGGCAGTGGTGTGTAGCTGAAAGAAATAGTCGTTTCGCATACGGAAAAACTATTACGATAAATTTTTAAAATTATCCTTATTATTCATTCTCAAGTAATAAAATATTATCTTTTTATCAATGCTGCAAAATTCATTGGTTCTAATACAATGGCAGACAATCCTGCTTTAACAGACAATGAAGTAATATGCTCTCTTAAATAAGGATATAAAATCGAAGGAGCATTAACAGCCACAAAATCATCAAAAAGCAATTCAGAATCTCCAAATTTTTCAAAATTACCTCTTACAATAATCATAATGTTACCTACACTTTTTTCTGCTACTTTTAATGTAAGTTCTGCTTTAAGGTCAAAAATAAGTAAATTATTATTTTTATGGTGTGTAGTAGAAAGGTGCAAACTAATTGCTACGTCATTTTGTGATACTTCCTCATACTCAAATATTGTTTTGGGTATGGTAATATTGAGTATTTTATACCCCGATTTATTGCTCTGTTCCATTGTTATTATAGCCATTTGGTGAAGTTACTAAGCTGCTATCGTGTGAGCTTTTTCATTGACACTTACTTTTGTAGTTGTTGTAGTAACAGCTATCCTTTGCGTACTCAACGTATGAAGCTTTGTAGGCATATATGTATAAAATGGGCTTATTAAATCAATCAGGGTATCATCAGTAATAAAACTTAATTCTTCATCTTGGAACATTTTTTCAAATTCTTCAATAGTTTTGATATAAAAATCTACAAAAGTAGATTTTTGAGTAATTTCCCTGTCCAAAAGTTGTATCCAATGAGTTTTATGGCACTCTTGATATTCGTAACGAATCATTGTTGTAGGAAACATCACACTTAATTTGTGTGCTGTTTCTAATGCAAAATGTTGTGCTAATTTATTCATAGTTATAGTTTTTTTAGGAGTTTTATGATAGTTTTTGCTTTTTCTATAGCTTTTTTACTCGTATCAGCAGACATGGATTCAATATTAAAATAATCTGCTTTTTCTCTTGCAGTTCGTAATTCTTTTATTTGTGTTTTAAACTCAACAGCCTCTGTGCTAAGTTTTTTTGCAATAAAATGTTCATACACAAGCGAAGTGTAACAGACATGGCTACCTCCTGATATTTTTTTATACCTACATTCATTGTCTAAACTTTCTTCTGTATAGCCTCCTTTGGTAACCAAGTAATGTTTAACCATTTGGAAGCAAGCATAATAGGCACAATGAATACTCGAATTATGTAAGCCTGCCTTTACAAGAGTTTCAGCAGACAATAAACTTAAATCAGATTTTGTAGATAAAAAACTCATGCGAATAGTTATTACTACAAAGATATTTAATAAATATAAAGTTTACAACTTTTTTATATATGTTGTAAATTTTATATTTTTACCTATTAAATTATTCCAAATTGATTATCAAAATTACCCAAACATAGTTTGTGCCTCTTGTTTCAAAGCCAACAAAGCCTCACCTGTAAAATCTGTACCACTTGTGATAATCACTTCTACGAATTTGCGGGCTAACTCAATAGAAGGTGCATTTTGGTCAAGTTCGGCAGCTACATCATTGATGGCAGACGTAAGATTTTCTACCGAAGACTTTATCTTTTGCCAAGTGGCATCACTAATATAAATTTGCTGGGAAAGATTGTAGATGTATTCTTGTTTTACTTCATTTAACAAAAACGCATGAAATTCCGCCACACTCATTTCATTGTCATTGACACGAGGGAGTAATTGCGAAGGGGTAATTCTTTCTAAAAACAACGCCATTCGTTCATACGCCTGCAAACGTAGTTGGATAGTGGTATCAAAGTGTTTGAGTTTAAGCTCCAATATTTTTTTGTCGTAGTCTTTTGCCAAAAAGGATTTAGCCGTTAGAAACATACCGTACAAAACTAAACCCGCAGGCAAGGTCAATTTTACAATGTCTAAAGCAACATCTGCTGAAGTTGTCATAATGATAGAAAATAAATAATACGCAAAAATGTAAAAAGTTGGGAATTTACCTGCAATATGCGTGAATATACGGAAAAATTTATTGAGAGGTTTAATTTTTTGGCAGTCTTTCCAAACTAATTGAATTGTGTATCAAAACTTGCAAAAAGCCGTAGCCAATAAGTTTTTGTAGATTTTTTGTATATTGCCTGCAAAATATTCACTAAAACCAAAACAGTAATGAGTGAAACAATCATCTTCTCGATGAACAGGGTGAGCAAAATTTACCCTCCACAGAAGCAAGTCTTAAAAAACATTTATCTTTCTTTTTTCTACGGTGCAAAAATTGGCGTATTAGGTCTGAACGGCTCTGGTAAATCTACTTTGCTCAAAATTATTGCGGGCTTAGACAAGAATTTTCAGGGGGAAGTTGTGTTTTCGCCTAACTATACTGTAGGCTATTTGGAACAAGAACCACAATTAGACAAAACCAAGACGGTATTGGAAGTGGTGAAAGAAGGGGCAAAAGAAATTGTAGATTTATTAGCAGAATATGAAAAAATCAACGAAGATTTTGCCAATCCTGATGCAGACTACGAAAAGTTGATGGACAAACAGGCGAAGATTCAAGACAAATTAGATGCTGTCAATGCGTGGGAACTCGACCAACGCCTCGAAAGAGCTATGGACGCATTGCGTTTACCACCAGAAAATGCCTTGATTGGCAATTTGTCAGGGGGCGAAAAACGCCGCGTAGCTTTGTGCCGTTTGTTGTTGCAAGAACCAGATGTTTTGTTGTTAGACGAACCTACGAACCACTTAGACGCAGAGTCTGTGCATTGGTTAGAACAGCACTTGCAACAATACAAAGGTACAGTCATAGCCGTAACCCACGACAGGTATTTCTTGGACAATGTGGCAGGTTGGATTTTGGAATTGGACCGAGGCGAGGGGATTCCTTGGAAGGGTAATTATTCTTCTTGGTTAAACCAAAAACAAAAACGGTTGTCGCAAGAAGAAAAATCTGAAAGCAAACGCCAAAAGACATTGGAAAGAGAATTGGAATGGGTGCGTATGGCTCCCAAAGCCCGCCACGCCAAACAAAAGGCACGTTTGAGTTCTTATGAAAAATTATTGAGTGAAGAAAGCAAGCAAAAAGAAGAAAAATTAGAATTGTTTATTCCAAACGGACAAAGATTGGGGAACAAAGTCATAGAGGCAAAAGACGTAACTATGGGCTTTGGCGACAGACTTTTGTACGAAGATTTGAGTTTTACATTGCCTCCTGCGGGCATTGTAGGCATTATAGGTCCTAATGGTGCAGGTAAAACGACTTTGTTTAAGTTGATTACAGGGCAATTACAACCCCTAAAAGGCACTTTTGAAACAGGTTCTACAGTACAAATTGCGTATGTCGACCAAGAACACGACAACCTTGATGCAAATAAAACAGTTTGGGAGGTGATTTCTGGCGGACAAGATTTGATGAAAGTAGGCGACAGAGAAGTAAACTCAAGGGCGTATGTGAGCAAGTTCAATTTCAGTGGCAACGACCAACAGAAAAAAGTAGGGCAGCTATCTGGCGGAGAACGTAACAGAGTGCATTTGGCAATGACGCTGAAACAAGGAGCTAATTTGTTGTTACTCGATGAACCTACCAACGACTTGGACGTGAATACGTTGCGAGCTTTGGAAGAAGCATTAGAAAATTTTGCGGGTTGTGCCGTAGTCATTTCCCACGATAGATGGTTCTTAGACCGTATTGCTACACACTTATTGATTTTTGAAGACGAGGGCAAAGTACGTTTCTATGAAGGCAACTTTACGGAATACGAGGAGTTCCGCAAAAAACAATTTGGTGATGCTGCACCTAAGAGGTTGAAATACAAGAAGTTGTAATAATATTATCTTGTATAAACCTATAAGGTAGGCTGTTTAGAATTATGAATTTTACTCCTGCAATTTACAGTCATTTTTTACTTAAAAAATAACTATAAAAAAGAGTATGTTTACCATTTGCTAACTTAGTTTACTGTGTCATAAAGCAAAAAAATATATTTTAATAGAGTTTATGAATAATTTGTATAACAGACTATAGTCTGTTATTAAGTGTTTGAAAATCAATAACTTGCACAGACTAAAGTCTATGCTACAACAATTATTCATAAACTCTAATATATTGAAAATCAGTTATTTAAAAGCAGTTGCTTTTCATATTACAATATACTATTTTTTTTGAATGATACAAATTGCATACTTTGTTAGCTCTGTTTTTGAGGAGAAAAAACTACTAAAAATGCAGGAAAAACAAGGCAAACTCTAAATAGCCTACTTATAAGGTAAGTGTACAGAAGTGCGAAAAGCATTAATACCAATTATAAGTAGTATTTAGTTCAATGCGTAAAGATGTCATCTTTTGTAAAAACAGCAAAATTGCAAGTTGCTGCACTCGTAAAAAGATGACATCTTTGGACTGTATCTAATCTATAATTGGCATAAAACATATCAAAAAAAGACCTCAAAAAAGCAAAAAACAGACTGAATAACTAACAAAACAGTCCGTTTTTTGTAGGAAAAATGAAACAATTTCTGAACAGCCTACTTTATAGGTTTCATATAAATAGCACTACGATTACTCTTGCACCAAAGTAAAATAAAAAAGTTCTTCTGCAAAAATTACCTCTTGCACGTCTTTTTTACCCAAAACAATGCGTTGTACTTCGGAAGTAGGGTAAATGGTTTGGTAAGTTTTGTCGCCTTTGAGTTTAAATTTCATGGGCATATTGAAATACGGTTGTTCTGCCCACCACCTAAACTGCAAATAAGTCGTATCATTTTCTTTAACTAATTGGTACGATAATCTTGGTGGTTTGGGTTGTTTGAGGTATTGGTAAAAAATAGGAGCTAATTTTTTGCCTGTTTCTTTCTCGAAAAAATCAATGACTTGTTGCGTGTTCAACATACTGATTTTGTATTGTTTACAAAAATTTTTAATCGTACTGAACCACACTTTGTCGTCATCAATCGTATTGCGGAGGCTGTGCAGTAACCAAGTACCTTTGTAGTAAATATCTGCCCCTTCCCATTTCGTATGGTTAATGTCCATGTCGCCCAACATTGGCGAAATATTGTAAATTTGTTTCTTTTGTTCTTGCAAATACGCCAATGCCACTTCATAGTTTTTGGTACACTCCAAATACAAAGCCTCTACATACGTAGTAAAAGCCTCGTGAATCCACATTTCTGCGTGGTCATTCACACTCAAAGAGTTGCCGAAATATTCATGTCCACTTTCGTGAATAATAATAAAATCAAAGCCCCACTTGTTGTTTTTGTAGTTGTTGCCATAGGCTATAGCTCCTTGATGTTCCATACCCCAGTACGGCGTTTCTACTAAGGCGTAACCATCTCGCCAAAACGGATATTTGTCAAAATATTTCTCAAAGCACGCCAACATAGGCTTTACTTGGGCAAAATGTTTTTTGGCTTGTTTCGTATTATAATTCAAAACATAGTAGTCTAATGCTAATTTTTCGCCGTCTATGGTACTCACAAACGTATCTGAAAAATGACTGTACTTGCCTATGTTCAATGTGATGTTGTAGTTGTTGATTGGATAACTTACTTTCCATTCAAAACCTGTGTAGCCGTCTGCGGTTTTGCGTTGCCCTGTTTCTCTGCCATTGGCTACGCAGGTCAAGCCGTTGGGGACTTCGCAGTAAATTCGCACACTGTCGGGTTCGTCTGACAAGTGGTCTTTGTTCGGAAACCACAAACTTGCCCCAATGCCTTCGCAACTTACACCTATCCAATCATTGCCATTTTTGTCTTTGCGAAACGAAAAACCACCGTCCCAAGGCGGATTGACCGCAGCACGAGGCTCACCATGATAGTAAACGGCTAATTTTTGCTGGCTACCTTTGGCTTGTATTTGCGGAAAACGAACAAAAAAAGCATTGCCTTCTCTTTCAAACAAGAGTTTTTTTCCTTCAAAAACCACACTGTCCAAAGACATATTCGCAAATAAATCTAATTGTAGTTCTTGAAAGTCTGTTTTGACTAAATAGCTAATTGTGTTATGCCCTGCTATACTTTTTTGCGGAATATTGAGGCGTAAATTAAGGTCATAATGCGTAACATCAAAGCAAGTACGCAAAGGCGACAAAGCCCCCCGCAAACTGTCTTGGCGGGTGTAGGTTTGGGCAAAAAGGCTTGTCCCAAAAATTGAAAAAAATAAGATAGATAGGTAGTATTTCATGTTTTTCAGGTACTTTAAAGATTATAGTTAGTGGACAATTTTGAAAATACACAACAACACATCACATAAATTTATTAGTTGTCATAACTGTTTTTCATCAATAAGGCATATATATTTTTAAGACATATATATATATATATTTTCACCACAAGAACACAAGCACACTAAGTTTTGCTTAACAAACTCTTGTGTATCTTGTGTTCTTGTGGTGAAATATACCAAACCAAACAGTTAAAATTAGTTCATTCCTTGTTTGCCCGACTCCTCTCTGCGTTTACGTTGCATAGGGTTTTCGTTCACTCTGCTACGCTGCTTAAATATCTCAAAACGAGTAGGTTGTGCTTTGCGAGGGAACGAATTGTTTTCAGTGTTAATATCCGAAGTTTCCAAATAAGGGTCAAGATTTACGCCTTTGAGTTTTTTGTTCAACGCAAAAACTTTTGACACCTTGTCATTATTCATTCGCCAAATTTCGGCAGGAATACGTTGCACTTCTTTTGTACCATCTTCGTATTCAAACTCAATCACAATCGGCATTACTAAACCACCTTTGTTTTCAAAATTTACTTGGTAAAAGAACTTTTTACTGTTCAATACCGCCTTTTCCTCTGTACTCAAAGACTTCAAGTAGTTTTCGTATTCGGTTTTGTCCAATGGCGTAACTTCATACGGATTGTAATTATTGTAAAAGTCCCTCATTTCGGGTCTGCTTTCTACTACCGTTTTAGGAATATCTGTTTTGTTGCGAATAGTCGTAATGTCTTGTACTTTTGCCTTTTCTGCCTCTCTTGCTTTGTCTGTTTCGGGGTTCATTGCGTCTAAGTCGTACTCTACTACATTTTCAACGGCAATATCCACAGGTTCGGTAGTATAAAACCAACCACGCCAAAACCAATCTAAATCTACCCCAGAGGCATCTTCCATAGTACGGAAAAAGTCCGCAGGCATTGGGTGTTTAAAAGCCCAACGGCGAGCATATTCTTTGAAAGCATAATCGAATAATTCTCTGCCCATTACCGTTTCACGCAAAATATTCAAGGCTGTGGCAGGTTTACCGTAGGCATTGTTACCAAATTGCTTGATACTTTCAGAGTTGCTCATCACAGGTTCAAGGGTACTTTGGTCGCCTTTCATATAATCTACCATGTTTCTTGCGGGACCTCTACGGCTTGGGTAATTTCTATCCCACTCTTGTTCTGCCAAAAACTGACAAAAACTGTTCAAACCTTCGTCCATCCATGACCATTGTCTTTCGTCAGAGTTAATAATCATTGGGAAGAAATTATGCCCTACTTCGTGAATAATTACCGAAATCATAGCATACTTGATACGGTCAGAGTACGTACCGTCTGGTTCTGGTCTGCCACCATTGAAACAAATCATTGGGTACTCCATGCCCCACACAGGTCCATGCACAGAAATAGCCACAGGATACGGATAATCAATCGTATGTTTTGAATAAACTCTCAAAGTATGTGCTACTACTTCAGTAGAATATTGTCCCCACAAAGGGTTGCCTTCTTTTGGGTAATACGACATTGCCAACACATTATTGTCGCCAACTTTTACCGCCATTGCGTCCCAAATAAACTTGCGTGAGCTTGCAAAAGCCACATCACGCACATTTTTTGCCACATATTTCCAAGTTTTCTTGTCTTTGGCTCTGCCTTTTTCGGCTTCGGTAGCTTCGGCTTGCGTAACCACAACTACAGGCTTATCAGATTTTTTTGCCTTTTCAAATCTTTCTAATTGTGCTTTAGTCAAAACTTCAGACGCATTTTGCAATTCACCAGACGCAGCTACGATATGGTCGGCAGGGACAGTAATAGCCATTTTATAGTCGCCAAAAGTCAAAGCAAACTCACCACGTCCCAAAAACTGTTTGTGTTGCCAGCCGTTTACGTCATCATACACCGCCATACGAGGGAAAAATTGGGCAATTTCGTACAAATAGTTTTTGTCTTGGGCAAAATATTCATAACCAGACCTTCCGCCCAATTTGAGTTGGTCGTTGATATTGTAAGACCATTCTATAATAAAACTGAATTTTTGTTTGCTGCCCACAGGTTTTGGAGGCAACACACGCATCATTGTTTTGTTTACTAAATAGGCTAATGGTTGCCCTGTAGCTGCATCTTTTACAGCCTTTATTTTGTAGCCCCCATCAAAGTTGTAATCACTTGTGAGGTACTGCATCATAGTAGGGTTAATTTTATCGGGCAAAGTACCTGTCAAAGTGCTATAAGTATCTGAATTGGTACTATAAATATTTTGGTCGACTTGTAACCACAAATAGTTGAGTACATCAGGCGAGTTATTGTAATAAGTAATAGTTTCTGCACCTGTCAAAGTTTGCTTGTCATCATCAATCTCCACTTGCATATCATAATCAGCACGTTGTTGCCAATATTCATGTCCCGGTGCCCCAGATGCAGTGCGGTAAGTGTTAGGCGTAGGCAATTCTGTTCCTAATTGCCTAAACTTAGACCTATCCGTAGTTTCCAACTTTTGGGCAAGTGCAGTAGTAGCCGTAGTAGCCACCCCCAACAATGCCAAAGCAAAGCTGTAAAGTGTTTTTTTCATGTGTTTGAATAGATAAAGTGAAACTCAACAAAGTTCTGTATTTTTGAAGGAAAAATAACAATTTGGCGAATAAGATAGGGGCTTTTAGTCTTTTTTAACACTAAGAAGTCATTATAGAACAATAAAGTAAGTAAGTAGTTAAAAATATTATATAGAATTTAAAATCCAGCTATTATTTATTTTCAACCAATTATTATGCACCCAGCCATACAAAAAATTCAGGAGCAACTTGCACCATTAAGGCAACAAATCATTCAACACAAAGTATATTCGGCTATTCAGGATTTGAATGACCTACAAATTTTCATGCAGTACCATGTTTTTGCCGTTTGGGATTTTATGTCTTTGCTCAAAGCCCTACAAAACAATTTGACTTGTGTAACTGTGCCTTGGTTTCCGAAGGGTTCGGCAACTACTCGTTACCTTATCAACGAAATTGTAGTAGGTGAAGAATGTGATATAGACAGCAATGGCATACGAAAAAGCCATTTCGAATTGTATTTGGAGGCAATGCAACAAAGTGGAGCTAATACACAACCTATTCACACCTTTACGAATGTGTTACAAACTACAGGCAATTTCCAAACCGCCTACGCCCAAGCCCAAGTACCTACAAGCATACAAAATTTTGTAGATTATACGTTCAAAATTATTGGTAGTGGCAAAGATTATTTGCAGTCTGCTGTTTTTACGTTTGGGCGAGAAGACCTTATTCCGCAAATGTTTTTGTCTATGGTCAATGACATAGACAAAAAACTGCCCAATAGCATAGCCATTTTCAAATATTATTTGGAAAGACACATTGCCATAGATGGCGACCACCACAGCCATTTAGCACAAGAAATGACCATTGAGCTTTGTAACAACCACGCAGACCGTTGGGCAGAAGTGGCACAAGCCTGCCAAACAGCTTTGCAAATGCGTTTGCAACTTTGGGACGGTGCGTATGAACAAATACAGCAACAAAAAACGGTAGCAAAAAGCCGTATTCTTTAAAAAAAAAAAGAAGATGTAATCCCTTCAAAAGATTATAGGGTCGTGCTTTAAAAACTTATAGTGAAACTAATTTTTTTCAAAGAAATAAGTTTGATTGTCTTCAAGAAGCTCTATAAAGATGACATCTTTTAGAAAGATGTCATCTTTATAGAGCTTCTTGAAGACTACGTATAACA
>CANGYA010000154.1 GCA_947457925.1 Cytophagales bacterium
ATGTGGCCTCGTCATACAGGCGACTTTTCGTTCTTGCGTGTGTACGCAGACAAAAACAACAAGCCTGCTGCGTATTCTACGGACAACGTGCCTTACAAGCCTAAACATTTCTTGCCTATTTCTATGAAAGGCATTAAGCCTAATGACTTTTCTATGGTCATGGGCTACCCCGGACGTACTGACCGTTACAGAGCTTCTTATGGTATTCAGTTAGACATGGAAGAAACAAACCCTCACCGCATAGCCTTGCGTGATGATCGTCTAAAAACTTGGAAATCTGACATGGTTACTTCAGATGCTATCAACATTAAGTATGCATCGAAATATGCAAGTATTGCCAACTATTGGAAATATTTTATTGGACAAAATGAAGGTTTGAAAAGACTAAAAAGTTTGGATTACAAACGCAGCATGGAGCAAAAATTCCAAGATTGGGCAAACAAAGGCAGCAATGATGCCTACAAAAATGCTTTACCAGAATTGGAAAAAGGCTACAACGATTTGCGTAAAGTGAGTATGGTAAATAACTACCGTAACGAATGTGTGTTTGGTGTAGAGTTTATTTCATTAGGCATGAATTTTTACCAAATGAAAAAAATGATGGCAAATCCACAAGCTGCTGCCATGTTGTCTAAGGTAAAAGAGCAAATGAAAGAACAGTTGAAAGACCATTTCAAAGATTACAATGCTGCAACAGACCAAAAAATTTTTGCTGCCATGATGGAAATGTACTACAAAAACGTACCAAGAGAACAACAACCCGAAGTTTTGGCACAAGTAGTAGCTAAATATGGTACGTATGGTACAGAGTTTAAACAATATGCAGAAGAAGTTTTCCAAAAATCTTTCTTAGTTTCAGAAGAAAAATTGAACAAGTTTTTGGAAAATCCAGATGAAAAAACTTTGAACGAAGATATTGGTTATCAAATAGTTGAGGCTTTTGAGAAAAAATTTGATACAGAATTTAGACCAAAAGTAATGGCTGCAAATGGTGCTATTGACAAAGCCATGAGAAACTTGGTGGCGGGTATGCGTGAAATGCAACAAGGTGGTAAGTTTTACCCTGATGCTAACTCTACTTTGCGTTTGAGTTTTGGTAAAGTAATTGACTACAAAGCAAAAGATGCGGTACGTTATGACTACAAAACAACAGCAAAAGGTATTTTGGAAAAAGAAGATGCTACAAACCCTGAATTTATTGTGCCTAAATACCAATCTGAAGCCATTAACAAAAAAGATTTTGGCAGATACGCAGAGGCAGACGGTAACTTAACAGTAGCTTTCTTGACAGACAACGACATTACGGGTGGTAACTCTGGTAGCCCTGTGATTAACGCCAATGGTGAATTGATAGGTACGGCGTTTGACGGCAACTGGGAAGCCATGACAGGCGACTTGGTGTATGACAAAGAATTGAAACGTTGTATCAACGTAGATATTCGTTATACTTTGTGGGTGGTAGAAAAATTATACGGTGCTACCAACCTTATCAATGAATTGAAGTTTGTGAAATAATCATCATTTTTTCCTACGTTGGCAATGGTCAAAGACCTTGACAAACGTAGGAAAATGATACCTAAAACGGTGTAGTTACAGTAAACTACACCGTTTTGTATATAAAACAAGTACGTTTTACCTACTTTATAGCAGCTTTGAAAACAAAAAAAGAACAACTTTGCTAATTAAGACGTTATTGATGATAGAAATTATTAAGGTCTGTAGCATAGACTTTAGTCTGTGCCTTTAATATATTGATAATCAATTAACTACTTCACAGACTAGGCGTCCCCGACTAAAGTCTATGCTACAAAATTTTAATAAACTCTAATAACATGAAATTTTTTTGAGTTATGGAACACAATCCGAAAGACAATGAAATAGATGTTTCCCAAATAGATTTGGAGAAAATGAAAGAAAAAACGGCAGAAAACCCAAGTTTATTGCCGTATGCCCACACTGTAGGCGGTGCGGTGATTAAACCTGAAGACGAAGGAAAAATAAAAGGGCAAGCCATACAAGCCATGCAAGAACAAACGACTATTCAGATGAAACAGTTGTATGACCAAATGCAGGTGCTGGTGGAACAAGCCCAAAATATTAACCGTAGAATAGATATTTCTAACAGAATTTACGTGGCAGAACTTCGTTTTTCGCCTATTATCGGCAGAACTTACTACTTGTATGAAAGAGAAAATGGCGAAGATGTGCTGTCATTAATAGCTCCCAACGAGTGGGGACGCAGCAAAAAGTACCAAAAACATTTGGCTACAGTCAAGCTATTGGCAGACCATACGTGGGAGATTATAGACTAAAATTTTTGCTACCTAAAACTGCCTAAACCTATAAGGTTTTTCAAAACCTTATAGGTTTAATATAAAAATTAGTTTTATTATATGACTTTTTTGCAACCACTTTATTTGTTTTTTAGTGCTATTTATGCAATTTTTATCATTGTACTTTTTTATGGTTGGCATAAAATAAAATTAAGCAAAAAAAATAGTAGTAAAGAAAATCATCATTACTTGCAACCTTTTTTTTCGGTCATTATTCCCATTCGCAACGAAGCCCAAAATCTACCGACTTTGCTACAGATACTCAAGCAACAAACTTTCAGCAACACTGCTTTTGAAGTAATTATTATCAATGACCACTCCACAGACGACTCTCTAAATATTGTTCAACAATGGATTCAGCATTTCCCTACTATACGTTTATTGCATCTACAAGACTTAGAGCAAAATGGTAAAAAAAGTGCCATTACTTACGGTATTTCGCAAGCCAAAGGCAAATGGATAGTAACTACAGACGGAGATTGTTTACCTACAAAAAATTGGTTATCAATTATTTACAACTATATACTTGACAATCCGCAGATAGTTTGTATCTCTGCACCTGTGCGTATGTCTGTAGCACCCAAAGCCAATTTTTTAGCTACTTTTCAAGCCATAGACTTTGCAAGTTTGATAGGAACAGGGGCAGCTTGTATAAGTTTTGCCAAGCCTACTATGTGCAATGGAGCTAATTTTGTGTATCAAAAAGCTGTTTTTGAGGAAGTGAATGGTTTTGTAGGCAATTTGCACATTGCAAGTGGTGATGACGAATTTTTGCTCAAAAAAATACACCAACAATACCCCACACAAATAGGCTTTCTAAAAAACGTAGAAAGTATTGTAAGTACACCTACACAACCTTCTTGGAAAGCATTTTTGCAGCAAAGAAAAAGATGGTCAAGTAAATGGAATTTACATGGTTGGGGAGTAAAAATTTTAGCATTGTTCATATTTTTTTACCATTGTATAGCAGTTACTAACTTATTCATCACATTTTTTTTACCGCATTACCTCACAAGTTGTTTATTGTTTTGGGGCATAAAAATTTTGATAGAGTTTTGGTTTTTGGGTAGTATTTTATGGTTTTTGGGCAATAAAAAATTATTAATTTGGTTGCCTGTAGCAAGTCTTTGTTACCCTTTTTATGCCGTTTTGATGGGAATACTTAGTAATTTGGGTGGCTATGAATGGAAAGGTAGAAATTATTAACCTAATATAGTAGCTCCTCCTCTGCGTTTGTCAAAGTCTTTGAGCATTGCCAACGTAACAAAGGAGTTGAATTTTATTTGAAATATGATAGACAATATGATTTCTCCACCTATACAAACCTTACAAGGGTATAAAAACTTAGTAGTAGATGTTTTGCGTTTAGACCTTATTCACCCTACTATTACAGGTAATAAATGGTATAAGTTAAAATTTAATTTATTAGCAGCTCAAAAAAATAATATAAATACAATCCTTACTTTTGGCGGAGCTTATTCCAATCATATTTTTGCGACAGCAGCAGCAGGGCAATTTTTTGGTTGTAAAACCATTGGTGTTATTAGAGGTGAGGAAACTTTGCCTTTGAACCCTTGCCTAAGATTTGCTACCAATGCAGGCATGAAATTGGTGTATGTGGACAGAACAAGCTACCGAAATAAGCATACTATTGAGTTTTTAACTGCGTTACATGAAAAATTTGGTGAATTCTACGTGATTCCCGAAGGCGGAGCTAATGAATTAGCAGTAGAAGGGGTTTGTGAATTAGCCCAAACTTTACCACAAGATTATGATGCTGTGGTTTGTGCGTGTGGCACAGGCACTACTTTGGCAGGACTACGCAAAGGCTTTAGCTTAGACACAAAAATAATAGGCATACCTGTATTAAAAAACGGAGAATTTTTATATAGTGAAATTAATCAACTTTTAACTAATGAATTATTACAAAAAAATTACACTTTATTAACCAAGTATGCTTGGGGTGGTTATGCCAAAACTCCTACGGAACTATTGCAATTTATCACAAATTTTACATTGAAAAACTCTATTCCCTTAGAACCAATTTATACAGGTAAATTGTTTTTTGCAGTACACGATTTAATCCAACAAAATTATTTTAAAAACCACCAAAAAATATTGGTGGTACATTCAGGAGGACATCAGTTAGTTGTAAATAATTAGAAAGTATGAATCTTTACTATTTACTTACAAGTTTCATAAAAATATAAGTAACTGATTATCATAGAATTAAATTAAAAAAATTAACATAAAATTTATGGAAAAAATTATTCCAATTACTATAACACCAAAGGCTGCGGAGGAAATCCGCCATATACTCCAGCATAAAAATATCCCAGCTGAATACGCCCTTCGAGTATTGGTACAAGGCGGTGGCGGTTGCGGAGGAGCAAAATTCCGTTTGGGTTTCGACAAAGCCAAAGAACAAGATGAAGTATATGAATATGAAGGCATCAAAATTGTCTATGAAAAACGACAGTTGTTGTACCTATTGGGTTTAGAAATAGATTTTGAGGAAAGAAGTACAGAAAGAGGGTTTGTTTTTGGGCGAAAACAATAGGCTAAGCTCTGAACTTTCTTGGCTCTGCTTGTTAAATTATATCAAAAAACAAGAGCAAGCATTTTCCCTATACTAAATTAACTACCTTTGTAGCCTATTGGTACAAGAACAAACGAAAGGCTTTTTTCCTATTATGATGAATAAAATTTATTGGCTATTATTTATATGTTGTTCATTTTCAATTACTTATGCACAACAACAAAATCCTATTGCAGTAACTCAAGAAGAAAAAAACACACCTGTAGAACTTTTACACGCAGGGAAATTGATAGGAAATGTAATTAATAATGAAAAAGTACGGATAGTAGTGAAAGACTCTACTAACAATGTTGGTTTCCGTCAAAACAACTCCATCTTGTATTGTGATAGTGCCATTCATTTTTTAGCACAAAACAAAGTGAATGCTTATCACAATATTCGTATCATAGATTCAGACGGTACAATTATTACAGGCGACTCTTTGTTGTATGACGGTACGACACGCATAGCCCGACTACGTGGCAATGTAGTTTTAACAGACGAAAACCGCACAGTTTCAACTTGTTGTATGGATTACAACCTAAAAACGAAAGTAGGTAATTACTTCAACGGTGGTACGGTAATAGACAACGGAACAACTTTGGTAAGTGATAAAGGCTATTATTATACAACCTCAAAAATTGTATATTTCAGAGATAATGTAGATTACAGAAGTCCCGATACACAACTCC
The DNA here is from genome assembly GCA_947457925.1 of Cytophagales bacterium. Taxonomy (GTDB): domain Bacteria; phylum Bacteroidota; class Bacteroidia; order Cytophagales; family Thermoflexibacteraceae; genus JAAFKA01. The sequence continues at coordinate 5,604 of CANGYA010000154.1, forward strand.
GTTCTGATACATTAACCTATAATTTGGCACAGAAAAAAGTAATTTTTAACTCAAAAACTTTTATCAAAACCAAAGACGGCGAGGTAGTTACAAACAAAGGCTATCACATGACCGAATCGGGTAAATCTTTTTTGGACGGCAGGTCAAAAATTGATAATGCAGAATATGCTATCAGTGGAGATGTTTTGGACTACAATAAAAAAACAGGCAAAGGCATCGCCAAAGGCAATGTAGAATTTTACAACAAGAAAGATAATATAATTATTTTAGGAGATTTAGGAAATCATGATGATAAAACCAAGAGGTCGGAGGTGTATGGTAATGCCGTTATGATAAAGCCAATAGAAGAAAAAGGGAGGCTACGCCCCAAAGATACGCTGTTTTTGAGTGCAGACACTCTTATTGCGGTGAATGATACGACCAAAGCACGCCGTTTGTATGCCTATAATCATGTGAAAATGTATAGAAGTGATTTTCAAGCAAAATGTGATTCTTTGGTGTACCAAATTACAGATTCTACACTACATTTCTATTACTCACCTATTTTGTGGGCAAAAAATTCGCAAATGGTTGGCGACTCTATTGTGATTCGCATGAAGAAAAACCAAATAGACCAGATGAATTTGTACCAAAAAGCATTTATCATTTCCAAAGACACCCTCAAACAATTTAACCAAGTAAAAGGGCGGACTATTCTTGCTAAATTCAAGAACAATGAAATTAAAAACGTAGATGTAAATGGTAATGCCGAAAGTATGTACTATGTTTTAGAAAAAGATTCTGTTTTAATGGGATTGAACTCTATTAAGGCTGCGGAAATGTTTATGGTATTTAACGACTCCAGCAAATTAGACGAAATTTTGTTTAAAAGCCAACCCGAAGGTAAGTTTGTGCCTCCACACGAGATAACAGAGTCGAGTAGTAGGCTGAAAGATTTTGCTTGGAAAATAGACGAAAGACCCGAAAAAGGCGAAGTATTGGGTATTCACAACAAAAACAGATTCAGAAGTGGCGAATTAGCCAATGCCATGATGATTGTTGATGATGTCTTTCAAGTTTTTATGAAAGAACAAAGATTGTATTTTTACAAGGCAGGAGCAGAAGAAAAAAATATTCTTAGTAAGTTTTTTGTATTGGTATATGCCAAAGACAAAAACGACTTGCCCATAGACAACCGCAAAGATGGTTACATAGACCTTGGTTTTGAGTTTCCGCCTAACAATTTACTAAACGGTGTAGCCAAACATGATATAGCTTTGCCCGCCTACTCTTTAACCAAAATAGTCATTGGACAAAAAGGCAAAACAAAAGGTGTGATTTGGCAAAAAATTTATGAGTTTCCGAAAAAGAGAGAAAGAAAACCGAAAAAAGTGTAGTAATTGTAAAAAGGAAAACCTAAGGGTTTACTAAACCCTTAGGTTTTTGTAAAATTATTTTCTTAAATTCCCAAAGACTGCAAAAATGCCGTTTGTTCGGGTTCTCTGCCCAAAAATTCCACAACTTGCGTTAATTCCTCCACTGTTGCCCCTTTAGACAATACTTTTTCTCTGTATTTTTTCCCTGTTTCTGCGTTAAACATTCCTTGTTTTTCAAATTCAGAAACAATGTCCTCTGCATACACCCTTGCCCACATATATCCGTAGTAACTTGCAGCGTAACCCACCAAATGCCCAAAAGCCGTTTGGAAATACGTACCTTCTATATAAGGAAAAACAAGGGTTTGGTTTTGCACCCTACGCAGTACGTCTGTGGTGTTTTCTGTGCCATCGGGTACATATTTATCGTGTAAGGTAAGGTCATACAAGGCATAAAACAACTGTGCTTGTGCTGCCAAGCCAGAACCTAAGTGTTTGGCTGCCAATAACTTATCAAATAATTCTTTAGGTAAAATTTCTTGTGTCTGCCAATGTTTTGCAAACAAAGCCAAAGAGTCATAGTGCCAAGCCCAAGCCTCAAACAACTGCGAAGGCACTTCTACAAAATCTCTTTTGGTATTTGTCCCTGAAAAACTATACAAAGGCGACTCTGACAACAAAACGTGCAAAGCATGACCAAATTCGTGGAACATCGTTTCTACGTCCCCATGCGACAACAAAGAAGGCTGCGTAGGCGTTGGTTTAGTAAAGTTACACACTAAGGCTGCCACAGGCAACTGTTTTTCGCCATTGGACTTAGTTTTATGCAATATCAAGGGAAAACAAGCTGCGTGTTTGTACTTGTTATCTCGTGGATACATATCTAAGTACAATTTTCCTATGACTTTTCCTTTGTTTTGTTTTGTTTCTTGTAGTTCAAAATAACGGACTTCTTCGTGCCAAACAGAGGCGTTGGGATTTTCTACAAACTGCACCCCAAACAATTTTTCTGTAATCTCAAAAATACCTTTGAGTACATTGTCCAAAGAAAAATATTGTTTAACTAATTGGTTATCAATACTATATTTTTCTCTCATCAACAAGTTATTGTAAAAAGCCGTATCCCATTGGCTCACTTCTTGTGCCTGTGCATTTTTTAGATAGTTCCTTTTGATGCTTAATAATTCTTCGTAATCTATTTTTACTTTGGGTACTATTTTTTCTGCCAAAGACAACTCAAATTCCCACACTGTTGCAGGTTGTTTTACCATTAAAGTTGTGTGTCTATAAGCTGCATACGACTGAAAACCAAGTAGTTGTGCTATTTGCTTGCGTAGCCTTAAAATATTTTCCAAAACCGCCATGTTTTGTTTTCCGCCTCTGTTCAGGTATTGAATCAATGCCTCTTTGCGTAAACCTTCATCTTCGCAATATTGCATGAAAGGACGGTAAGAAGCCATGTTCATTTGAATTTGGTACGTACCATCTATTTGGCGGTGTGCTTGCTTAAAATCTTCGGGCAAGCCTTTGGTTTGTGCCTCTGTAAGAGTTAAATAGTCGTTGTTTTCCGCAATATTTTTGTTAAACTCATTGGACAAAACTATTAATTCGTTCTGCAAATCCATAAGTTGTTTGCGTTGATTTTCAGGTAGTTGCAAACCATTTTGTTCAAAATCAAGCAAAGTTTCCTTCAAAAATTTCGCCAAATAACCTGTGAGTTGTTGGGCTTCTGTGGTGGTGCTATATTGTTGAATAACCTTATACAATTTTTCGTTCAAAGGCAACTGTGCATAAAATTGACTCAACTCTTGCACGCCTTTATTGGCAGCTTCCCGAATATCGGCTTGTGGGGCAGCCGAAAATAACAGGTACAAAATTGCCTCTAATCGGGCTACTTGGTTCAACAACTCGTCATAAGCCACTAATGTATTTTGCGAAGTAAAATGACTAAGAGCATACAAAGTAGCCAACTGTTCTTGGGCTGTTTGCAAACAATTTGCTACGGCTTCTTCAATATTTTTAGTTGTAACACTTTGAAAATCAAAATGTTCTGAATTTTCTAATTGTGTCAATAAATCTTTCATCTGAACAAATAGTAGTAGTAAGAAAGTATGAATATAATAAAGTCCTATGAAAATACAGAGTAGCAAAATTATTTTTGCAAAACCGTTTTATAGTCTTCCATTTTCAGCAAATCATAATCGGGTAAAAAATCATATTCATTGTTATCATTAGAGGCAAGAATAATGGTTTTTTGTTGGGCAATAGCCAACATTTCTACCTGTTTTTGATACCAAAAAATATTGTTTTTATCAAAATTTGAGGTTGGTTCATCTAAGAATAATGCAGGAGATTTTGTAAATAAAGCCAACGCCAACTTACACTTTTGTTTCATGCCCGAAGAAAAATACTTAATAGGCTTTTTGGCGGTTTGTGATAAAGCTATTTTGTCTAAAATTTCGGGAATAGGCAAGTCAAAAGGCTTAAATTGTGCTTGAAACTCCAACATTTCTTCCAACGTAAATTCTTCTATTAGTTGTATGTACGGAGCTGCGTAGCTTAGCTGGCTAAACCAATAACTTTCATTTAACAAAGCCTTACCTCTTGCATATTGTATTTTACCTTGATTGTAGGGCTGCATACCCGCCAAAGTTTTCAGTAAAGTAGATTTACCACTACCGTTATTACCCGTAATGACAGTTACTTTTCCAATGTCAAAATGCTTTGTAAAGCCCCTAAAAATCCATTCTTGGGCATATTTTTTGCCTAAATCTGTGGCTTGTATATGAAAAACCATTGTTATATTAAAAATAGGGCTGTAAATCTTTGAGTTGTACTCTACCTTCATAAATTGCCTTACCTACAATCACTGCCTTGCAATGTATATCATCTAAATCTATGATGTCTTGCAAATTAGCTACGCCACCACTCGCAATTAAGTGCAAATTTGGAAACTGTTGTAGTATCTTTTTGTACAAATCTACCGAACTACCTTGTAACATACCATCTTTGGCAATATCCGTACAAAAAATTTGCTGCACACCCAAAGCAGTGTAATAAGTAATAAAATCTACGATATGCAAATTGGTCGTTTCTAACCAACCCGCCACCGCAATATATTCATTTTTCACGTCTGCCCCCAACAAGATTTTATCCGCCCCAAAAGTTTGTATCCAACTTGTGCAAAGTTCCTTGTTTTTAGCAGCAATACTGCCCACCGTAGCCCAAGTAGCCCCTGCATCTATCACTTTTTGCACGTCTTCAGTCGTTTTAATGCCTCCGCCAAAGTCAATAGCCAAATTCGTATGCTTAGCTATTCGTTCCAAAACAGCATGGTTAATGATTTTTCCTGCCTTCGCCCCATCTAAATCTACCAAATGCAGTCTTTTTACACCTGCCTGTTCAAATTCTTGAGCTACAGCTACGGGATTTTCGTGATAAGTTGTTTTTTGGGCATAGTCGCCTGCGGTAAGGCGTACACATTTACCATCTATCAGGTCTATGGCTGGTATAACTTGTATCATATTGATTATGAGTCTAATAGCTTTAAATTTTTATGTTAAAATGCTGTTTACAAAGACAAAACTAAACATAGTCTTGGATTTATTGTCAAAAAACAACCTAAACTAATTCTTGGCAACTATTTGGAGGTAGTCAAATTAGGATTATGATTGCACAAAACTCACCTCTTTGATGTCAAAAAATTGTGTTTGCTGTTTACTTTCAATACCCAAATAACCTTCTGGACTTATACCAATGATACGACCCTCGAAAATTTCTCCGTTTTTCATAAATTTTCGGTTTTCTTGGTAGCCATAGAGTCTTTGTAAATAAATTTCTTTTAATTGCTGATGTGTGGCAGGGTTTTGTTGGCGAAGTTGCAAATATCTTTTTTCTATATGTTTAATGATAAGAGCCAATAATTCGCCCAAATCCCATGCTTGTTGCGTTTCAGTAGCTAAGGACGTAGCTGTAGGCAAATCAAATTCTAATTGATTGATATTCAAGCCTATACCTACAATAGATTGTTTAATACTTCTTTGTTGCAAAATATTTTCTATTAAAATACCGCCTAATTTTTTATCATTGTTGTAAATATCGTTAGACCATTTGATTTTTACGGTAGGTAACATAGTCATCAGTGCATCTGTAATGCCTACAGTTACGGCAATATTGAGTAAAAACTGTTCATGAATTTGTAAAAAAGAAGGATTTAATAACAAAGAAAATGTAAGATTTTTATGTGGTTCTGTCTGCCATGTATTGCCTCGCTGCCCTCTGCCTGCGGTTTGGTGGCTGGTAACAATGATAGTCCCTTCTAATAAGTCGTGATTTTCGGCGTGCTGTTTTGCCGTATCATTGGTAGAGGTGCAAGTAGGTAAGTACCAAATAGTTTTGCCCAAAAATTGTGTAGTTTCAATAGGATTAAACATATAAGAAAATTTCGTTTGTAAGTGTTATGATACTAAAAGAGGTGCAATGTTCATATTTACTCGTACAAAATTGCGTAAAATTAGTGCTTAAAAGCTATATTTTGCTGATGACCACTTGTTTTTTTATAGCTAACGCAACCGCACAAACACTTACAGATAGTTTGGCTATTCCGTCTTGTCATTCTTTTTCTATTGACCGTTATGGCAACTATTATTTGGCGACTAAAGATGGTGCTATTTTTAGGTACGACTCTACACACCAAAAAAATTTGTATTATTCACCAGAAAAACCCGCCACCATTACGTTGTTAGAAGCCCGAAATGCCTTACAAGTTTTTGCATTTTACAAAGATTTTCAAGAATATACTTTACTTGACCGTTTCCTTACACCTATCAAAAGCAATTCGTTTAGAGATACGCCTATTAATATGGCTCGACTGGCTTGCCCTGCCCTTGATGGACAACTTTGGGTAATAGACGAAGGAGATTTTAGCTTAGTAAAATACAATTTTGAATTAAATACAATTACAGTAAAAGTACCATTAAGTTTATTGTTGTCTGAACTGGAGTATGATATTTGTTTTATGACCGAATACCAAAATCAATTATTTATTGTAGATAAAAATAGAGGCATTTTAGTTTTTGACAATTTAGGAAATTACAAACATACTTTGGGAGGCAAGGGCATTACTTATTGTAGTTTTATAAATGAAAATATTTGTTATAATTCTGAAAATCAAGTAGTTATTAAAAATATTTATACACATGAATCTGTTTACACAATTCCTTTTTTGCCTAATATACAATTTATTGCACCATACCCACGCCAGTTATTGTTAATTGGTAAATCATTATACGTAATCAAACTATAATTACTTCAATCAGTGTATATTTGCCTTTAGGCG
>CANGYA010000155.1 GCA_947457925.1 Cytophagales bacterium
ATTTACAAACCACAAGATTTTGATGAAAAATGGTTGGCAGGCTTGAAAAAAGACCAACTTTTGTTAGATACTCTTTGTCAAAAGTGGGAAAACATTACGTATGACCCCAAATTTGAGGCTTTTTGTGAGGTATTGCCTACACAACTATTGGGCGAAGGGAATGTAGAGAAAAAATTAGTGGTGTTTACAGAGTCCGCAGACACTTGTTTGTACCTCTTGCGAAAACTCAAAGAAGCAGGGTTTAGTAAAGTTTTGGCGATGACCTCCAAAACTAAAAACGATGCCATTTACAAGACCATTCGGGCAAATTTTGATGCCAACGCAAGCAGCCAACACGCAGCCAACGACTATGATTTATTGATAACCACAGACGTATTGGCAGAGGGCATTAACTTGCACCGCAGCAATACAATTTTGAATTACGATATTCCTTGGAACACCGTTAAGTTGATGCAACGCATAGGAAGGGTAAATCGCATAGGCAGCAAAGCCCCCGAAATTTTGGTTTTCAACTTCAAACCTGTGCCACAGTCTAACGCAAAAATTAACCTGAACGAAATAGCCTTAGCCAAACTACAAAGTTTCCACAGTTCTTTTTCTGAACAATCGAAAGTCTATTCGACTTTGGAGGAATTAGAAGAAAACACTTTGCAAACCCTTGCCAATACGGAAGATGATGAAACAGATTTGCGGTTAGAATATTTGAGTTTTTTGCGAAAATTTGCCCAAGAACAGCCCGAAGATTTTGCACGTATCCAAGACATTGCGGTACGGTCAAGAGTTGGGCGGATTAGCCCTGTGGGTTTGCCAGAAGGCACTACCTTGTCTTACTTGCGAAATGAATACAGGGAGGCTTTTTTCTTGAAAACACCTACAAAACCTTTGAGAGAACTCACTTTTGCGGAGGCAGTAAGCTATTTTAAGGCAGCAGCCACAGAACCAGCCTATTACCAAGTGGGCAGTGCGTACCACGACCACCTCAAACTCATGGAAAGTGCCTTTGTGGACAACAGCACCAACGACACACAGCAAACCGCCAATACTTCACGCCTCGCCCCCAAAGACAACAAAGTGGCAAGTTGGCTACAACAATTTGCACAAGCTAAAGGCGTTACACCTGCACAAAGAGAAATTTTGCGAAAGCTAAAGGCATTGATAGAAGAAGGTGTGTATGCTATGTTGGGAACGAAAATCAGTAAAATCATGGAAAGCAAACAACTTTCTTTGACAGAAAAACTACAAGCTATTTTGGACATAGCCAATCGTTACGGTGTGCAATCTCGTATTTATTTAGACAATTTTAGGCTCAAAAATCCGCCACCTGTCCAAATTGCTAAACCTGAAGTGGTGTTGGCAGAGAGTTTTTTGTAAAAAATCTGTGAAAATCTGCATCATCTGTGTCGTCTGTGTTCCTACTATTTAGCAAAAAAGGTGTATTTTATTACATGAAAATTATACCAATTATAAATAAAATGCAGTCCAAAGATGTCATCTTTTTACGAGTCTGAAACCTTGCAAGTTTACTGTTTTTACAAAAGATGACATCTTTACGCATTGAACTATCTACTAAGTATAATTGGTATTACTTTTAAATTTTGATGCGGAAACCCTATTTCAAAAACACAAAATTTCCTTTCCCAACAATTATTTCGTTACTTGCATTTCATTGTACCCCAACCAATAACTTGTAAAACGATGAACGAAAAACACCTTACTTACTTCAAAGTAGAAAACTTCAAGAGATTTGAAAGTTTTGAGCTAAATAATATCGGGCAGTTCAACCTGATTTTGGGAGATAACAATGTGGGGAAGACTTCGGTGTTGGAGGCGTTGTTGTTTGACGAGGAGAAAATCGAAAATTATATTACTAACTTAACGAAAATATTAGAATATAAAAATGTGCCTATTTCCTATGGAAATGCAGAAACAGAAGAAAATGACTTATTGTTTTTTACCTATCATAATAACTCTCACCCAATTACTACTACATTTTCATACCCTCGTCAATCAATACAACAGTTAAGTATAACAGCAGATACTCAAATAGCATTAGCCGAAAAGTATCCTACTGAATATGCGACATATTTTAGAAATAAAGAAGAAATTGAAGTAGGTTATCGTATGTATGCCTATGTTAAGACAAATGACAAAGAAAGATTTATCCGTTGGCAACTGCCACTCATGCGACCAAGAGATAAAAAGGTTATTCCATTAGTATTTTTTGCACAAACCCAAGATAATAATTTGGCTCAATTTTACTCTGATTATCTCCAAGATAATGAAGAAAATAAGAAGAACTTTATTGATGCACTTCGCTTATTCATTCCTGATATCAAAGACATAGAACCTAAAATAAAACCCCGCCAAAGTTTATTGTATGTGCGTAGAAATGGGTCATTTATGCCTTTGTCATTTTATGGTGATGGTGTAAATAGATTGGTTAGTATGCTCTTACATATTCCAGCTTGTAGAGGCAAAAGACTAATGATAGACGAAATAGACGCAGGGGTTCATTTCAAGAAATTCAAGGATTTTTGGCGTACTGTCCTCTTAGCAGCCCAACAAAACGAAGTGCAACTATTTGCTACTACCCATAACTTAGAGTGTTTACAGGCTTTCAAAGAAGTATTGGAAGAAACGGAATTGATTGGTTTACAACAAGCTGCACGTTGTTTTGAGCTAATAGAAATGCCTGATAAACAAGTAGAAGCATACGATTACACATTTTCACAGTTTAGTGGAATGTTGGCTAATGGTAATAACATTAGAGGAGGTGCATTATGAAAAATAAGGTTACTATTTTTGTAGAAAATAATGATGATGCCTTGTTTATCAATTTCTTACTCCAAAAATTATATCATATTTCTCTACCTGATAGCGGAAATGTAGGTGGTTTTATTAGAATGGGAGGGATTGGACAAGAAAAACACAATGGGAATGATATTAAATTTTTGCAAAGCAAAAGGTTGGGTTATACCAACTTAGTTTTTGAAGATGCAGATTATAAAGCAAACAGCACCTATGGATTTGACAAACAAAAAGAAAGGTTAGAACAACACCAAACGGAGCTAAATTTTGAGTTTTTTCTATTTCCAAATCACAAAGAAGATGGAAATTTAGAGTTACTTTTCGAAAGCTGCTTATCAGCCAAATCATCACAAATTGTAACTTGTTTGAATGACTATCATAAGTGTTTGATAAAACAAGGATTAGTCGAAAAAACACCTAAAACTTATCATAACCGTTGGAATATGATAGAAAGTAGTTTGTTAGATATTAAGAAACCTGCACAACGTAATTTTGCAGACGATACGATTTGGTGGATAGACAATAACCCTAATTTACAACCTTTAATAGATTTTTTGGATAGGTTTTTTGTAAAGTTATAGCCAATCTTATTGATACTTTTGCAACTAACAGCTAAACAAGACTTTCTAGGGTCGTGCTTTAAAAACTTATAGTGAAACTAATTTTTTTCAAAGAAATAAGTTTGATTGTCTTCAAGAAGCTCTATAAAGATGACATCTTTTATAAAGATGACATCTTTTAGAAAGATGTCATCTTTATAGAGCTTCTTGAAGACTACGTATAACAATTCATAGCACGACACTACCAAGTCTTTAAAACTTGGAAAGTCTAAAATGTTACTGATTGATAACTTAGCTTTTTGAGTAGCTCAATGATTACAAGGCAAACACATTCCAAACCGCAAGACAAGCCAACAAACACACTATTTCTGTAAGCTGTTGGGTAGCTCCCAAACAATCTCCTGTATAGCCTCCTAACCAACGATGAAAGAAATAAGCCAAATAAATTTTCATACAATACATAGGTATAAGTACAGCTAAAATCCAATAGTTTTCAAAGAGTAAAAAGGCAGGAATTAGCCATATAGCACTTAATAAGAAGTTTGTAAGACTTAACTCTTGGGCTATGGGTTTTGCTTTTGCGGTGGCATCTTCTCTGGCGTATTGGTGTGTAAACATAACTGTTACCGCCATAAATCTACTACTTACATGGGCTAATAGCACTGTTTTTAAACAAAACCAAAGGTTGTTTTCTAATAAAGCTGTTAAGGTAGCTATTTTTAACATAAAAGCCAGTAACAAGCCAATCGCACCAAAAGCACCTACACGACTATCTTTCATAATCTCTAAGATTTTTTCCTTAGTCCAACCTCCACCAAAACCATCACAAACATCTGCCAAACCGTCTTCATGAAAAGCCCCTGTGATAAGTACAGAAATAATTAAAGATAAAATAATACAAATTAGTGGTGTAAAAACAAAGGATAAAAGATAAATGTTAGCTGCAACAGCCAATCCAACAATCCAGCCTATTAGGGGAAAATAACGAGTCGCCTGATTGAGATAATCAGGCGAATGGTCTATCCAATGAGGGCAAGGAATACGGGTATAAAACATTAAAGCCGTAAAGAAAATATTGATTTCTTTTTTCATCATTTTATTGTTGAGTTACGCCTGCACTCTCAAAACTTGCCATTTCGTTCATAAAATTGACAGCACTCTGAACAATCGGATAGGCTAAAGCACAACCTGTTCCTTCACCCAACCGCAAGCCCAAATCTAACAAGGGTGTGGCTTCGAGATAAGCTAACATTTTTCGATGTCCATTTTCTTGGCTTTTATGGCAAAAAATAGCATTTTTTTTGATAGCAGGGTTCATTTCATAGGCACACAAAAAGGCAGAAGTAGCAATAAAACCATCGACCAGTATCAGCATATTTTGATGATATGCCTCCAACATAGCACCACATAGTTGAGCAATTTCGAAACCACCAAAGTATAATAGGGCTTCTTTTACATTTTTGGGTGTAGGGTGTTTTGCTTGTGCAGATTGTAAAGTTTTAAGTTTATTTTCAAATTGTATATCACTTAACCCTGTTCCTCTGCCCACACATTCCGCCAATGGTAGTTTGCAAATGCTACTCATCAACATACTTGCAGAAGACGTATTGCTGATTCCCATTTCGCCAAAGCCTATGATATTACAACCTGTAGCAGCTATTTCCTGAATGATTTTTTGAGCATACCCAAAACATTTTTCTAATTCTTCGGCAGTCATGGCAGGGGTATGTAAAAAATTTTGTGTGCCTTTGGCTATTTTAGCATCTATCAAAAGTGTATGTGGCTGAAAATCAGCATTTACCCCCGCATCAACAACTTTCAAGGTAAAGCCATTTTGCCTACAAAAAACATTGATAGCAGCTCCACCAGCCAGAAAGTTCAAGACCATTTGAGCAGTAACTTCGGTAGGATAGGCACTTACACCACTTTGTGCAATGCCGTGGTCAGCAGCAAAAACCAACATGGTTGGCTTATGAAGTTGCGGATTGAGGGTGTTGTGTACGACACAGATTTGTGTGGCAAGACTTTCTAACTGTCCCAAAGCTCCTAATGGTTTGGTTTTAGTGTCAATTTTTGATTTAATTTGCTCTAACATATTAATTATTAAGGAGTAAGTAAAAACGGTTATAATAGAGGATATTAAAGGCTGTAGCATAGACTTTAGTCTGTGCCTGTAATATATTGCTAATCAAGTAATTACTACACAGACTAAAGTCTATGTTACAAAATCTTAATAACATCTAATACAAGATTATTTTTAACCGACTACAAGGATAATAGGTCGAAAGAAATAAAATAGAGATATTTGCAAAAAATATTAAAAGAAAATTTTATGTCAAAACAAAGATTATGTTCAATACTTTTTGTATTCCAATTAGTTACTTTCAGCTTGTTGTTAGCCTGCGAATCTAATTCTAACGAAAATCATACGGAAAATAGCACGCCAACAGTGCAGATTAGTTACGCACAACTATTCACAGTCAAACAATTTCGAGATTATACATTAGTGAATATTTTTAGTAAAACAGACTCTATCAATCCTGTTTTGCAGTATGCCTTAGTTAAAAACGCAAAGGCAACGGTACGAGAAAGTAATTGTATAAAAATACAAGTACCTGTCCAACAAGTGGCTTGTTTGGCTACGCCTCATGCAGTTTTGTTCACAGCTTTGGGGGCTACCGCCAAAGTAAAAGGCATAGCAGGCAGCCAATATACTACGAATGACAGCCTTTTAGCTCAAATCTCTAAGGGTTTGACCGAAGAAATAGGTACGGCAAATGGTGAAGTCAATATGGAAAGCCTTATTAAATTGTCGCCTACTGTAGTAACCTTGTACCAACAATCTTTGATAGAAAAAATGAAGGCGGTAGGGCTTACGCCTTTAATGATTAAAGAATATGAAGAAAACACGCCATTGGCAAGAGCAGAATGGATAAAATTAATAGGCTTGCTCATAGACCAACCCGAAGTAGCCAATCAATTATTTGCAGAAGTAGCCCAAAACTACAATGACTTGAAAGTCAAAGCACAAGTTGTAAGCCCCCAACCTACTGTTTTTGGGAATATTCCTTACGGTAATGTGTGGTACATGCCCACCAATAACAGCTTCCCAGCCCACTATTGGAAAGACGCAGGAGCAAATTTTGTATGGGCAGACCAAAACGGAACAGGCACAATGCCGTTAAGTATAGAACAAGTGATAGACAAAGCCCATAAAGCTACATTTTGGTTAAATGTAGGCAGTTATGCTACTTTGCAAGAATTATTGGCACAAGATAAAAGGTTTCAAACTTTTGAGGCGGTGCAAAAGCAGCAAGTTTTTAATACTATTCTGAAAATGTCTGCACAAGGCGGTAATGCCTATAATGAAATAGGTATGATACGTCCCGATTGGGTTTTAAAAGATTTGGTTAAGATTTTCCACCCTGAACTACTGCCCAAACATGAATTTATTTTCTATAAACAACTTAAATAGACGTACTCCATAAACTCGATACTTTTCTACATAAAAAAACTTTCCAAGTTTTAAAACTTGGAAAGTTTATATTTCATTGGTTAATCATTTTACCCCAATTTTTTAAAATACTCATTCACTTTTTGTTTGTAGTACGGATTGAAAGAAGGCGGAATAGTTTTGAGTAATTCAATTTGCTTTTCTTTCATTTTCAAATACTCCTCAAAAGCAGGCGGTACGGTGCGTTGTTTTTCAGAGGCAGTTTTTGCTTCACGATTAGGGTCTTCGTCCCTTTCTCGTTGGGCTTTTTCAGACTCCAGCAAACGGGTCAAAATTTCCTTTTGGCGTTGTATCAACTCCTGCGTAAGCCGTTTATTTACCAAATCTTCTTCGGTTTTTTCCATTTGCTCCAGCATCTTGCTGATATTTCCCTTGTCGCCTTTCGTGCCATTGTCGCCTTGTTGTCCCTCCTGTCCTTGTTGGTTAGGGGTTTGTCCGTTTTTATCACTACCTTTTTGGCTGCCCATACTTCCTTTGCCCATTTGTTGCTGCAAAGCCCTGCGGATTTGCTCCTGTTCGGCTGCCATTTTTGCCAATTCCTCCGAAAGTTGCTTGCCAGACTTACCCGACTTCATCAACTCTTGCATTTTTTGGTTCAAACCTTGCTGCATTTGCGACAAATTTGGCTTCGGCTTTTTCTTTTGTTTCATTTGTTGCCCACCCATGCCCTTGCTCAAATTTTCTTGCATATTGTCCAACACATCACTCAACATCAACGCCAAATTGTTCATTGCCGTCATCGCAAATTGCTGTTTACCAACGGCTACGCCTATGTTGCGTTTCTTGATTTCGTCCAAACTTTGGTTCATGTAGTCATTCATATTTGTAACCTCTCTTGTTACAAAAGACTTAATTTGAAACACTCTTTTCGCCAACGCCATCAAACTGTCTTCTATAATTTTGGCATCATCTTTCAGTTTCAACTGCTGCTGCCCCAAACCAATAAAACGAGGGTCTGCCTGCGAAATTTGGCGGTACTGTTTCATCAAATCTTCTTGCGAAAACGACAATTTCAATAAGTTTTCCAAAATCTGACGCAAATCGTCATAGTCTTCTTGAGCTTGTTCCATTTCGCTGTTTTGCTGCATTTCCTCCATTTGTTGCGTCATTTTCTTCATTTTCTCCGCAGCACTTTTTTGCGATTTAGACGCATCTTTGTTCTGTTTCTTTTGTAACTGTTCAGAACTTTTCTGCTGTTCTTGCTCCACGTCTTTTTGGTCGGGCTTCATTTCGTCCAACTTTTCAGACATTTCTTCTTTTTGAGGCGAATTTTTCATTTCCTCATTCAACTTTTCCATTTCCTCAAACTGTTTTTTCAAGTCCTGAAACTCTTTATTCAGTTCTTCTTGTTTTTTCTCCAAATTTTCTTGTGCCTTGTCGTTTTTCTCACTGTTAGGCTGCTGATTTTTGGGGTCTTGAGGCTGTTTTTCGGCATTGGCTTTGTCAGCTTTGTCGTTTTTGTCCTTTTGGTCTGTTTTTTCGCCTTTGTCCGTTTTGTCTGCCTTGTCGGATTTATCCGTTTTGTCGTTTTTATCTGCCTTGTCGCCCTTGTCTTTATTATCTTTGTCTTTGGTGTCTGCTTTGTCGTTTTTATCGGCAGTTTTGTCATTAGGCTTTTGGTCGGCTTGTTTTTCCGTTTCCTTCGCCAAGTCCTCTTGTTTTTCTGCCAACTGTTTCAGCTCCGCCATCGACTCCTTCATTTTCATTTCCAACTGCAATTTTTTGAACAACTCCAAAGTACGGTCTAACTCCTTCTTCAGATTGTAATTCTTCTTCTCCATTTCGTCCATTTTATCTTGCATATTTTGTTGATTATTTTCTTGTTGCAAGAGTTTTTGCATTTCGTCCATTAACTTTTTGGTTTCAGGGTCTAACAATTTGTCCATTAGCTCCTGCAACTGCTTAGTTTTTTCCGTAATTTCTTGGTTTTGTTGGTTGAAACGGTCTTGTTTCTGTTGTAGCTGTTGGTTTTGGCGTTGCATTTCTTGTACAGCTTGCTCCAACTCTTTTTGTTTGTTCAACATCTCCTCCATTGCCTTTTTGTCCTGCCAAGACAAACTGCGTTTAGATTTCAGCCTGTCCTCTACGTCTTTCATAGATTTTTCCAAATCTTTGGCTTTGTCCAACGTCTTTTCAATCTGACTTTCAGTATTTCTGGCAGATTGAGCCATGTCTTTTTTAATCGTATTTTTATCAGGAATTTTAAATTCAAACACCCCTGTACGGCTTGATTTAGAACCTTTGATGCCGTCATTGTCCCATACTTGCACAAAATATTCTAATTTTTGACCGTTAGACAAATTAAAATCCGCTAAATTTAATTGATGATAATAACTTTGGTTAATCAAACTTGTATTGAAAGGAATAGCCAAATATTTGTAATCAACAGCTTGATTATCAGTTGTATTAGGTGTTAAAATACGATAACCCAATTCTAATTTGCGAATACCATAATCATCTCCAATATTTCCACCTACCAACAAATAATTGTATAAAGTCGTATCTTCATATTGTTTTAAAGATATAGAAGGATATTCGTCTGGAATGACCGTAAGTTGGTATTCAATCGGCTCTTTGTTGGTGCTAAATTGGTTTTTGAGTTGTACTTTGTACGTAGTAGTTTGCAATACTTTCTTGGTTAATTCATACAAATTTTGGTCGGCTTTTTGGGCTGTCAAAACTTCCTCGCCCAACTGCACCGTTACGCCATCTGTTTGTTGAGCCTTGAACAACCACGTAATAGACGTACCCTCTGGCACCATTAAATTGCCCGTATTTTCCAATTTTTCATTGGCTTTCTGAATGTAAGCGGGGTAATTTAATTGAGCCGAAAAATTCGCCAAATTGGGTCTGTCCACTACTTTCAACGTATAAGGAACAGACTGAAAACCAGCAGCTTCTATATAAAAACTCTGTTCTTTTTGCACATTTTTAAACAAAAAAGCAAAATTAGCTGCGTCTTGTGCGTCCATTTTCAATTTACGCCCATTGTCCAACACCATAAACACCTCTTTGGGCAAAGCCTCCCCCGATAATTCAGTAACAAATTCAAAATCTTCGTTTCTAAATACCTGTAAATCAGTGTTTTTGATGTTAAAATTAAAAGGTGCTTTGGGTACAAATTTTTCGTTGTAACGAATAAGACGAGGGGTAGTTTCTGCAAAAAAGTTAGGTACAAACAACAAAATCACACCGACCAACGCCACAGGTGGCACGAGGTACGCCAAATAACGGCGGTTGTCCTCATATTTAACAGCCTCCAAGAAATTTACCAAAGTCAATTTCTGCGATTTTTGTTGAATACTTGCCATCAACAAAGCTGATTGTTGATTATTTTCATTAGCTAACTGCAAGACATTCAATAACTTATCTTGAATTTCAGGAAAATATTTACCCAACTGCAAAGCAGCCTCTTCATTGCTCAAAGGCTTGTTAAGTTGCAACAATTTGAGGCTTGGGTTAGCCACCCACACCACCAAAGACAGCAAAGCCGTAGCCAAAAAGCCATAAAACAACGCAGCCCGCAAGGTCGTGTCAAAATTGCCGAAATACTCCAACAAATTGACAGCCGTAAATGCAGACAAGACCAAAGCCGTTGTCAATAAACCCCCTTTGAGCAGTAAATTTTTGTAATATTTCCGTTTATAAGCCTGTAAATTGGCAATTAGTTGGTTGTATAAGTTCATAGCAAGGTTATTTTCTTCTAACTCTTATGAAAGTTCATTCCTTCAACAACTAAGATACACTTTTTTATTCAACCTTGCTAATAAATTTAGAAAGTTTAACAAGTGCATTATCTCCTTACCTGTCCGTTCCCTACCACTATCCATTTGTAGCTGGTCAATTCGGGTAATGCCATAGGGCCTCTGGCGTGTAGTTTTTGTGTACTGATGCCTATTTCTGCCCCCATACCAAACTGCCCACCGTCTGTAAAAGCCGTAGAGGTATTCACATAGACCACCGCAGCATCAACTCTCTGCGTAAAAAGTTGGCAAACAGTCGTGTCTTCTGCCATAATAGCCTCGCTGTGTTTAGAACTGTACTGAGCTATATGTTGCAAGGCTTCTTCTACATTTTGCACTGTTTTGATAGCTAATTTATAGTCTAAAAACTCCGTTCCAAAATGTGCTGTTTTTGCTTTCTCTAAATAATTTTTAGGATATTTTTGATGTAAAATTTCAAAACTTTTTTCATCAGCAAATATTTTTACCTTGTGTTTTTCCAAAGGAGCTACTACTATTGGCAGTTGAGCCAACAAACTTTCATGGATAATCACACAATCTAAAGCATTACACACACTCACACGCCTTGTTTTTGCATTGAGAATCACTTGAGTTGCTTTTTCTATATCCGCACTTGCATCTATGTAGGTGTGTACGATACCTGCCCCCGTTTCTATCACAGGAATTTTTGCATTTTGGCGTACATAATCTATAAGTTGTTGGCTGCCTCTTGGTATCAATACATCTACATAACCCACCGCATTGAGTAGGGCTTCCGTAGCCTCACGTTCTACAGGCAAGAGTTGTAGGGCATCTGGTGTGATTTTATAGGCTTGTAGGCTTTGTTTTATCAAACTAACAATAGCTTTGTTAGAAAATTCGGCATCACTTCCACCTTTTAACACACATACATTGCCCGCCTTTAAGCACAAAGCAAAGACATCAAAAGTAACATTGGGACGAGCTTCATAAATAATACCTACTACTCCCAAAGGCACACTTACTTTTTTGAGGTGCAAGCCATTAGGCAAGTGCTTTTCTTGTAAAACTGTTTGCAAAGGCGAAGGTAAAGCTGCCACTTTTTCCAAATCTTGAGCTATAGCTAACAATCTTGTTTCATTCAATAACAGTCTGTCATATTTAGGATTATTCTTTGACATTTTTTCTAAGTCTTTACTATTTTCTGCTAAAATAAATGGGATATTAGCACGTAAAGAGGCTGCCAAATGATTTAATACTTTTTGGATAGTAGCATCTGTAAGCATCACTAATTGTGTGGCTGCTTGTTGGGCTTGTTGGAAAAAATATAGATAGGACATACTTTGAATTTGTTAATAGCTCTTACAAATATATAATTTTGCTTATATTTTACATAATAAAGCCTAAGAGAATAGTGTCGTGCCGTAAATTGTTATACTTAGTATTCAAGAAGTTCTCTAAAGATGTCATCTTTTCAAAAGATGACATCTTTAGAGAACTTCTTGAATACTATCAACTTTTTTCTCTGAAAGAAATTAGTTTTGCTATA
>CANGYA010000156.1 GCA_947457925.1 Cytophagales bacterium
GATTAAGTGTTTATCCAAACCCAGCGAAACAGTCGGCAACTATCAGTTATCAGTCATCAGTGAATACTAAAAAGTCAATAGAGTTAGTAGTAGTAGATGCCTTAGGCAGAGAGGTTTACAAAGAAACTTCACAAAGCCAGAGTTTACGCACTAACTTGAATGTGAGCCAGTTGGCTGCGGGAGTGTACTTGGTAAAAGTGCAAGACGGCGAGCAAATGGTAAGCAAAAGGTTGGTGGTAGAGTAGATTATCAGTAAACAGTTATCAGTAAATAGTTATCAGTAAATAGTTATCAGGGTAAAAATTGATAATTGTTTACTGATAACTGTTTACTGAAAATTATAAGCTAAGGCAACCAAATTCTTAAGCCAAATATCGATATATCGTCTATTTGTCTTTGTTTGCCTTCGTTCATGTAGTCTTCTATTGTGTGGTTCAAAATAGTCTTCTGTTCTTCCAAAGGCTTTTCATGAATATTGAATAACAAATCCCTAAACCTCTTGACCATAAATTTCCGTTTATCTTTTCCTCCAAATTGGTCTTGGTAGCCGTCTGAACAGAGGTATAGCATCAAGGAATCCTGTGTCATTTTGTGCTGTATAGGCGTTGTTGTGTGGGCTATGGCTCTACCTTTTTCAGCTTGCCACATTGCAGCAGGGGCTAAGTGTATTTGATGTAACGCAAATGTTCTTTCACTTTCCTCATTGGTTTGATGCCCACCAATTGGTTTTTTGTCAGCCTTTACTTCTATCATTTGTTTTGCGGAAACTGTGCTATTATACAGAGAAGGGTTGAGTAGCCCTGCTTTTTCATCCATAACCATGAACATAGAGTTCATTGCTCCTGCATAGAAAATTGTATGTTGTACCATGTCCCATGTAATAATAGCGATGTCCATACCATCTCTACTTTGTGTTTCGTTTTGCTTAAGCACCCTTCTTATTTCTGTATGTAATAAATTTAGTATCTTGTCTGGCATAATGACTTCTTGTTGCACTACTATTTCATAGAGTAATTGATTGCCAATCATCGACATAAAAGCACCCGGTACACCGTGACCAGTACAATCTGCTACTGCTATTACGATAGTGTCTTCTACCTCGTTGAACCAATAAAAATCTCCCGAAACAATATCTCTTGGTTTAAACAAAATAAAGAAATTATCTGCACCTACTACACTTGCTATTTTACTATCTAATGGCAGCATAGCTTGTTGGATACGTTTGGCATAGGCTATACTTGCCGTAATATTTTTGTGGGTAGCTTCTATTTCGTGTTTTTGATTATTTACAACTTCAAGAGTCCTTGAAAGTTCGTCATTCATACTGCCCAATTCCTCTTTTTGTTGGTTCACTACGGCTAAGGTACTCTGTAACTCGTGAGTACGTTCTGTTACTTGTTCTTCTAAATGAGCTTTTTGATTGGCTAAAATGGCTTGTTTTTCTTTTTCTTGTTCCAGTGTTTTGGCAGAAAGTTGTTGCACCTCATCTATTTGTGCTAACAAAGAAAAATTCAGTTTAGCATTTTGGCGGGCTATATACACTGCCATAGAAAAGGGTAAGCTCGATAAACCAATAAATAATACAGAGCCTCTTAATTCCATAGATAACTGCACACCTTGATATTGTAGCACATTAATAGGTATAATGGTTAGCCCTAAAATAAATACACCTCCGCCAATAATCCATGCACTTGGTTTTTTTTGACGTATTGCCACAATAATAATGCGTAAACTTTCTGCTAATAACACCATTAAAACCACAAAACGAACTGCTCTCCGCAAACCTAAGGGCAACTTAATAAGTGAAAAAGAAATTAGTAAGTCTGCCAAAAAAATAACAGTGATAATGGCAAACAAATAATGAAAATGCTTGGGTTGTTCCTGATAAAATACGGAATACAAGAAGCCTAAATAAGTCGCAATAAAAAGATAGGCTGCAACATTAGCATAATTGAGCAAAAATATATGAGCATACGTGTTATCGTACCACCCAAAAGTTTTGTAATTCAATAGTAATAATGAGGCTACAACGCCTGTAAATAAACTAAACCAAACATTGACTTTATCTCTTTGAAAAAACAAGAAAAACAACAAATGCAATACCCAAAGAGATAGATAAATACCGCCCAAAATATTAAAATTTCCAAAGAAAGTTTGTAAAGCATGTAGCTTGTAACTAACAGTATCATTCATAGATTGGCTAAAGAAAATCTCAAAACCAAAGTATTTGAATGAATTACCTAATGTTTTACGCTGTTGTTGGGCTTGTTGGTTAGAGAACCGAATAGCTATGGTGTGTATGTCTGCACTGTCTAAATAAATAGCTACGGGTAAGTCATTGGAAATGAAAGGTTTTTCTTCTGCTATTGTATTGCCTACTTTACCAAATTTTTGTAACAAGACACCATCTAAATAAATTTCAGAAGCACCTGTTTGGTTAATAATAAGGGCATGGACTTGGTTTTTTAGTTTATCTTCTACTTTAAAAGTAAGCCGAAACCATGCTGTACCTGTCCATTTGTCTTTGGGTAAACTATCTACAGGTAGCTGCGTATTGACAAAACGCAGCCAATGTGAATCATTATACTCTTTATCTTTCCACTGTGCAGAGTCGCCTGCACAATAACGCCAACCTACTTTGCTCAATGGCAGTATGTATTGATTTTGTTGCGTCATTTTTTCCTTTAATAGTACAAAAATACTGTGGTTTGTAGCTGTTATAGGACTTGGGGCTTGTGCATACGACGAATAAACAAGCAATAAATGAACTGTAAAAAATAAAAAAAAACTGTAAATACGTGCCATAAAGGTAAAGTAGTGTGTAAAAAATAGATAGGAAGAAGTATAGCTGTTGCTTGTTGTTTGTTACTTGGTTCGTAAACTTAATAGGTGTTCAGGCGTGTACTTATCGGCATACTCCTCGTACCACTTCACTAAGGTTGCTTCGCCCAACTTGTCGTAGATATAACTAAACATTTGCTCTAAAATGTTTCGCATTTCTTCATTATTTTCTTCTTCGTTTTTTTGTGCTGTGGCTGTTTGATTAGCCTTACTTTCGGGTACATGGTGCATATATTCCCCAAAGTATTGCTGACAAAAGTGTTGATAATCTTTGGTAAATAAAATAAAATTGTGCCACATTTCATCTATCACGCCAATCTCGTCTGTTACAACAAGCCGAACACCGTCTTGTAAAGATTGTGAGCATAGCCAAAGCCATTTTTTTGTTTCATTAAAAATATCTTCTGCTTCTTTTTCACTCACTGCAAAGGCTTTCATGAATCTATACGTAACATTTTCGTTTTGGTATTGTAGCACTTCGTTTAAGCTACATACGGTTGTGGTAGAGAGTGTAGTAGAGGTCATAATAGAAGTATTAAGGTGGTTTTTGAATGAAAAAAGCCCCTTTTCATAACTAATTCAATAGTGAAAGGGGCTTTTAAATATCTTTAGTTGGCGTAACAAAAGATTGTGGAATTATTTTTTACCGCCATTGGACGATAATTCGCACATAGTCAAGCATCTTTTGGTAGCTTTTACAGTTTTGTCTAACAATCTGTTGATAACTGCTGCTTTGGTTACTTTTTCTTGAGTCTTCATGATTGAAAAGGGGGTTAAACGTGAATGATTCATAGTAAAATTAATGGTAGGTAATTCTTGTGATACAATGCTTAAGGGTTTTCGCCTATTACTAATGTATCGAAGCTGCTAACTATTTCTTACCGCCATTGGACGATAATTCACACATAGTCAAACATCTTTTGGTTGCTTTTACAGTTTTCTCTAACAATCTGTTGATAACTGCTGCTTTGGTTACTTTTTCTTGTGCTTTCATGATTAAAAAGGGGGTTTAGATTGATAATGATTTGTTGAAATATCTTCTTGTATTTCGTACACTAAGGTACGGTGTATTTCTTACATTATCAAAAAAATCGTATGTTTTTTTTACACTAAAAGCACAAAAACTTTACAAATGACTTTTTTAGTCTTTTTTGTTAAAAAAAATACTTAAAAGTAGTTAAATTTCAGCATAAAAGCCATTTTTTAGTCAATCAATTAGAATGACTACTTGTTTTTTAAATGTAATATTTATGTTTAAAAATGATTAAAAGAAAGTATTTTTTACATTCAATAGTTGTTAATGCGAATAATAAAAAAAATGATTAAACTATTGCCTAAGCAAAAACTTTGTTTTATCTAATTTACACTCCCAATAAGCCACCGCAAAAATTCTTTGAGGTGTAATTTTTACATTTTTGCCCTCTACTACAAAGATATTGGGCTGCACAAAACGCATATAATTGGCTTGTGTGAGGTACACATTTTGCCATTCTTCATAACTAATTTCGTCTGTAACTGCGTTCTGCACAATCACTTCAAGATGTGCTGGATTGACCAACTCCATATTTCTATAGAGGCGTTGTTGCACAAAGTTGGCAATGGCTGGGGTTACTGCGTGTTTGGGGGAAGGATAAGATTGGAAAAATGTATCCATGAACCGCAACACTTTGGGGTTAATCGTGAGGGCTGCAATGATAAAAGGTTGTTGGAAAGCATCTTTGCCCAAATGATGATAGATACTTTCTATAAATAACTTTCTAAAAACATCTTTGTCCCTGTAGGCAGGGTGAACAAAAGACCGCAA
The DNA here is from genome assembly GCA_947457925.1 of Cytophagales bacterium. Taxonomy (GTDB): domain Bacteria; phylum Bacteroidota; class Bacteroidia; order Cytophagales; family Thermoflexibacteraceae; genus JAAFKA01. The sequence continues at coordinate 4,646 of CANGYA010000156.1, forward strand.
GTAAAAGAAGTAGGGTAGGGGCTGTTCACAAAAAGGATTCTCGTCTATGATTTTAAAGGTATATACATTATAACCAACGACTGTACTGTCTGCCAATTTTGCCAATTCTACATAAAAGAAAGGTGGCAGTTGGAAACCATCAAACGGCAGGGGCGAAGTGGCTATTCTACAGGCTTCTATTTCTTCGGGTGTAATCTCTTGGACAGGCTTTATGACAAAATATAACATAGTTTTAGTAGGTTTTTAAATTTAATACTCTATAAAGGTACAGTACCTTTATAGAGTTACTAAAGTATAAAAACTATTTTACTAATGCCCTGTACTGGCTGCTATTTTGTGGGTCTATCTGCGACATAATATCGGCAGCTTTTTTAATATCTTCGGGTGTGCCTTCTGCAAAAATTTTGAGTAGTTCATTCATTTTTGCGTCCATGAAAGCATCTATCAATAAAGCATCGGCAGCACGCAGTTGGTTAATGGCTTTAAGTTTTTCCAAAGCCTCTAATACTTTTTTGCGACCCTCCGCAGGATTTTGAGCAAAAACATCTAAGCCCTTGCGGTGGTAAATATACATTGCCTCGCGAAACGGTACGAACTGCACACTATTGAGGTTTTCTGATAGCCAAAAACGGTTTCTATTATTATTATTAGACCAACCCAACGCACCACTTTGTTGTGAATTATTCGTAATATTCAGAATTTTCTCTATGATAGGGCTTGCTCCTTTGTCTGTAAAACTATCTGCGTCTAAGGCTAACATGACATACGCATAAAAAGCTAACAAGGCGGTTAGGTTGCTAATGTTGGCGTTTTCGTTAAAGAACAAAGGCTGGCTGGGTTGGTAGTTAAAGGCAAAATTTTGGTCAAAAAATACTAACACAGGACTTTCATACGTGCTACCATAAACGGGGCGTACAGACTGAATTTGTACGGTAGCTGCATACGTGCCTTGTGTTACATCTGTACTTACACCACCTTGAGATGCCTGCAAACTCACCAAAATATTCGTTTTTATTCTTTCTTTCTGCTCATAAGTTTCATTTGTAAACTTGGTTTCATTCATAAACTTCTCCATGTCATTTTTGAGTTGCTGGAGAATTTGTTTTTCTTGGGTCTGTACTTGTCTGTCGTCTATTTGCACCGTACAACGAAATTCTTGTGCATAAACACCGAAACTACAGGCGAATAAAGTGGCGATGAGGGTATGGCGAAACATAAATTGTCGTTTTAAATTATCTACTAAGTTAATCAATTAATTGCCTTCTGTCATTAAAATCAACGCAAAAACTGCATAATTTATCATGTCTTGGTAGTTAGCCCCTACGCCTTCAGATACCAATGTTTTGCCTTCATTATTCTCTATTTGCTTGACTCTCAACAACTTCATCAAAATAATGTCTGTAATACTACTTACCCGCATGAGTCGCCAAGCCTCGTCATAATCATGGTTTTTGTTTTCTAATAGGGTAATGGTATTGCCAATGACTTGGCGGTAGGCTGCCATAACTTCCTCTACAGGTAGTTCCATGCGTTTATCCCCTTGCCAATTAGATTGCATGAGGGCAATGACACAATAGTTGATGATACCAATAAATTCGGACTGTATGTCGTCTGCCACTTTTTGTTGTCCTTTTTCTTGAATAGACCGTATCCGATTGGCTTTAATAAAAATTTGGTCGGTAATAGACGGCAAACGCAATATTCGCCATGCTGTACCGTAATCTTTGGTTTTTTTCTCAAATAAACTGCTACAAGTAGCTATTACGGCTTGGTATTGTTCTAAGGTTTGTACTTGCATTGTTGATATTTTTTAGTACTCAACCTATAAAATTTTGAAAACCTTATAGGTTGAATGGTAGTGATTGACTTACCCTAAATCTGCTAATCTAAAAGTTTCTTTTACCCTAATTCCCTTGTCTGTTTGCTGCAAGGTACAACATTCATTGATAGGGTCATGTTCAAAAAACAAAACCCAGTTTTCGGCTACGGCTTGTTGTAAAAATGCCTCTTTTTCCACCAATGTTTGCAAAGGTCTTGTATCGTATGCCATGACATACGCCAACGGAATATGCCCCACAGAAGGCAGTAAATCTGCACAAAAGACAATCGTATGCCCTTTGTAGTTGATTTTGGGCAACATTTGTTTTTCTGTATGCCCGTCCATGAATAACACAGACACATTGTTATTTTTAAAACTGCCGTTGAAATCTACGTACTGCAAATGCCCACTTTCTTGCATAGGCAAAATATTTTCTTTCAAAAAACTTGCCTTTTCTCTTGCATTCGGTTGAGTAGCCCACTGCCAATGTGAGGCATTGCTCCAATAGGTAGCATTGGGGAAGGCAAGGCTAAATTTATCACCATCTTTCAATACACCGCCGCCACAATGGTCGAAATGTAAATGAGTGAGGAACATATCTGTTATTTGGTCATAGCCAAAACCTTTGGTTTTCAGGGACTTATCCAAACTGTCTTCGCCATGCAAATCATAATGCCCAAAAAACTTTGCGTCTTGTTTATTGCCAATTCCGTTATCTATCAATATCAAGTCTTTACCATCTTCTATCAATAAACAACGCATAGCCCAAGTGCAGAGATTTTTCTCGTCTGGTGGGTTAAATTTACTCCAAATGGTTTTGGGAACTACGCCAAACATAGCTCCACCGTCTAACTTAAAAAAACCTGTGTTAATTACGTGCAGTTGCATAAGAAATACGAAAATAGATTTGTCAAAAGTACGTACTTTCTGTAGAATATTAAATTTTGTGTGGGATTTTGTCTTTTTATCTGCGAAGCTCACAACAAAATTTATAGGGTTTGAAATTTCTACATTTTCTTTCTATTTTCGGTGATTGCTGGCATTGTAGGTTATAAGCTAAATAGTTTTGAAATTTTTTGTGCAAAAGTTGAAGGTGATAAGAAGATTATATCAAAATTTTAGCTTTGTTTTCATTGGCGAAATATTAAAGTAATTACTTTTATTTCAGAAACTCATTTCCGCATCACTGTTACTTTGTAAATTTTATCATTTTTAACTTCGTAGATTAGCACTAACTCAACAATATCTGTAGCACCTCTCCTACCCACTATGCTTTCGTGGTCAATCACTTTGTTGTCAAAAACAATGCGTTTTAAAATAGTTGAGTGCAGTTTAGGCGAAGTTTCAAACAATTCTGTGTATAACTTTCGCACTTCGGTTAGCCCCATTGCTGTAATTTTATTGTCAGAGAAATTGTGAAGGGTAATGCTATCACTTAAACAACTCATAAATCCTTCAATATCCCTTTTGTTGTAAAAGTCTAAATTTTGCTGAACTACTTGTTCAGGGCTAATATTTTGTCCCATTGTTGAATTGATTGCAAAAATGGTGTTGAATACTATTGTTAAATATAGTGCTTTCATTAGATTTTGTCGTATTAAGGGAATTACAATGCTTTGGCTATATCTAATAAGGGAAAAACAGCAATAATGTTTCAAATATGTTTGAATCTGCCAATCTCACTTATTGATATAGCCTTTGTTAAATGCACAAGCAATGAAGTAAATACCTATTTAACGATTAAAACAGCTTCATTGCCACCACTTTTAAATGTTAGATTCTTTGCGTCAATGGACACAATGGTAAATTTAGTAATTGTACCATCATCAACGGCAGTACGGGTAAAGTCTGTGCAACTATCCCAAACCCATGAATATTTTTTTGTTGTGCCATTGGGGGCTGTAATATCCATTGTATTGTCTTTTTTAAAAAAATATTGATACCCTGTATTGTTATCCAACACTCCATTTACTTTGAGTGTTACGACAACCCAGTTTTTATTGATTAATAAATCTGTGGGTTGGCAACTCTTTGGTGCAATGTTGTTTGTACTACAACCAGTTACAAATAGCACAAGTAGAGTTAATAAAATAGCAGAAAATAATCTTGTATTTTTTTTCATATCAAAGTGATTAAAGTGTTTATTGGAGTTAATAAAGTGTATGATAAGTAATTAATTAACAAGAAGTTAGATTTTTTTGTAAAAATTCTTAACTCTCTACAAACATGATACTTTTATCTTTATTATCCACTAAGTTCACAACAAAAATTTATAGGGCTTGAATTTTCTGTATTTTCTCTCTACTTTTGGTTATTCGCAATAAAATAATCATTGTAAACCAATCATCACCAAAACACTTATTTGTACTATGGAAAATCCATCTGGTCTTTCAAAACAAATCCCTTTACACGACATTCACGTAGGTTTGGGCGGTAAAATTGTAGATTTTGCAGGCTACCAAATGCCTGTCCGTTATTCCTCTGACCTCGACGAACACCACACCGTAAGAAACGGCGTAGGTGTATTTGATGTGTCGCACATGGGAGAATTTATCTTGAAAGGTAAAAATGCCCTCGAACTTATCCAAAAAGTTACGACTAATGATGCCTCTGTATTGACAGACGGCAAAGCTCAATACTCTTGTATGCCTAACGAACAAGGCGGTATTGTGGACGACTTATTGGTCTATAAAATTGCTGACGAAGAATATATGTTAGTTGTCAATGCGTCTAACATAGAAAAGGACTGGCATCACATCTCGAAATACAACAAGTACGGCGTAGAAATGAAAAACATTTCTGATGATATTTGTTTGTTTGCCGTACAAGGACCTATGGCAGTGGGTGCTTTGCAAGGACTTACAGACGTTAATTTAGAAACTATCCCTTATTATTCCTTCCAAATTGGCAGATTTGCAGGTGTAAACAATGTTGTGATTTCGGCTACAGGCTACACAGGGGCAGGCGGTTTTGAGTTATACGTACCTAAACAATACGCTGCTGATGTATGGAAAGAGATTTTCCGCGTGGGCAAGGCTTGGAACATCAAACCTATTGGCTTGGGTGCAAGAGATACGTTGCGTTTGGAAATGGGCTTTTGCTTGTACGGCAATGACTTAGACGATACGACTTCACCGATTGAAGCAGGTTTGGGCTGGATTACGAAGTTTACCAAAGACTTTGTAGCTTCGGACATCATCAAAGGACACAGAGAACATGGCACAAGCCGCCGTTTGATAGCCTTCGAGATGAATGAAAAAGGGATTCCTCGTGCTGGCTACGAAATTTGCAATGACAAAGGCGAAGTGGTGGGTCATGTAACTTCGGGTACGCAGTCGCCTACTTTGTCTAAAGGTATTGGTTTGGGTTATGTGAAAACACCGTATAGCCGTCCTGATACACGCCTCATTATTCCTATTCGCAAATTGGAGTGCAAGGCGAAGGTGGTGAAGCTGCCTTTTTACAAGAAAAATATTAGTGTGGTAGATTAATTAATATTAGTTGCGTAGCACCTACTGTAGAACGGACTTTAGTCCGTTTTTGTATGTTTCTTGTGAAGAAATTTGTTTTTATATGCAAAATTTCTCGTTTTGATTGCTAAAAACGGACTAAATTCCTTTCTAGATATACTAAGCAACTTATATTAATCATTAGTAAAAAGCACCTACTATTGACAAATCAACTTTGTCAATAGTAGGTGTCAAAACAAATACAAAATGCACTACTTTTTACTAAATCTATATTTAATAAGCCTATTATCTATTCATCAATTTAGTTGTATGGCTCAAAACTTAGTACCTAACCCAAGTTTTGAGGAACTCAAACAACTACCTTGTAACCTAATTGCTGTTCCTGCTAAATTTCAGACACATATAAATTTTTGGAGTTTGCCTTCTTACGGCACTGCCGATATTTTTAACACCACCACAGACCCGTCTTGTTGGGCGTATCCTTTTGGAGATAGCTATTTCGACATGAAAATAGGCACTACATCTGTTGGCGTACAAAGCCCACGCACAGGTAACAGCATGGTCGGCATAGCTGTTTACAGACCCAAAACCGAATACAGAGAGTATTTACAAGTACGTTTGCGTACCCCATTAGAAGTTGGTCGGTTCTATAAGGTATCTTTTTGGGTGGCTCATGCGTCTGCGGTACATTTTGCTACGAATCAATTAGGATTTGTTTTGTTGAAAGACAGTGTGCAGGTACATCATGCAAAGGTCTTAAAACTACCAGTAGATTTTGCAGTTAAGGAAGTGATTACCACAAAGTTTTTGGATTGGAAAGAGATAAGCACTATCATCGAAGCCAAAGAAGAAGCCCAATACCTCATTATTGGCAACTTTTCTAAGGACAAACAACTCGCAATACAATGGATTGAAACACCATTACACCAAGCAAAAGAAACATATTTAGCCCAATCTGCCTATTATTTTATAGATGACGTAAGTGTAACTGAATATGAAGAAGACGAGTTTGCAGGTTTTAGACAAAGAAAAAGATTGCAGATAGACTCTGTTGTAATACCTAATAAGTAAAGTTGAAAAGTAAAATTTATTAGTATTTTTCTAAGTTATAAAAACTATTGATATTATTTTTTGATTTTTCTCAATAACACTTTCCGCCCTTTCCAAGCACGTAGAGCATCATCAAACATAGTTCCGATAAAAAAACTTACCCCATAGGCATAAAACCAACCGTCATAGTCTATGGTTGTATTGGACAAGACCAAACTTTTACGGTAGCCGATACTTCCACTCAAACCTACCCAACGAGTAGCCCTAAGCACACCTTTCAAGGCGGGTTCTGTTGCTATGAATAGCCTTTGTGTGTCATTATTTTCTATAACTCTACTACCTTTTTCAACAACAACAATTTTATTAAAGTCTGAAACTCCTAAGCCAATACCTGTAGCTACACTTAACTCAAAATGTGGGTGAAACAGTACAATGTATTCTGGCATCACAGTTCCGTAGTTTAAATTAAGGCTGGTTGTAGTCTTTAAACTGTCTAATTTTTCTTGATTTTTGATAATGCTAATTCTTGTGCGTGAAGGGGCTTGAATGTAGGCATAACCTGCCCAAAATTTCCATCTTTTGCGTTGAAACCCCAACTGAATCCCTGCTATATCTACAGAAGTATTCCGCAAAGACGTAGCTCTATCGTCTATTTTAAATAAAAAAGTCCAGTTTTGCGGAGGTCGTTTGTCTGTAGCAAAGGCATAACGCCATGTAGCAATAGTAAGAGAGTCTTGTGCATAACTCAACAAGGTGTATAAGAAGAACAGAGAGGTTAATAAATATTTTTTCATATTAGTTGTAAGTTCTTAGCTTAGATGTTCTTGGTAGCATAAGGTTTAAAGTCATTACGTATTTTTTACACTAATAAGTTCGTACAACTAATTAAATTTAACACGGCACTAATTTGGGTAGTTGGCGTTAAGTACAATACCGATACATTTTGAATGAATCTTTTTCAACTTAGGTTAGATTTTTGGTAGTGGTAAAAAATGTATGATAAATAAATATTTGATTATCAATACCTTATGGAACACGGATAACACGGATTTGGCAGATAATCACGGATAAACTAAAAAAACAGTAAATATCCGTGTCATCAGCGTCATCAGTGTTCCATTAAA
>CANGYA010000157.1 GCA_947457925.1 Cytophagales bacterium
TCCCTCGACAACCGATACAAACTATTCTTCAATCCCCAGAAAAACATGGTTTCGGGCAGGTCGTCATTTTCTTTAGCACCGTGGCGGAGGTCATTAGCCATCTTGTTGAAATTCAGCGAAATATCTTTTTTCAAGGCTGCATGAATCTCCGTAGTGAGGCTAATCTCAAAATCTCTAAGGAAACGTACCACGTCCCTGTCCATAAACAACACATTCAGAAACTCCAACACATTTTCCTCTACTTTGCGTTGCAGGTCGCCTGTTACCTCTTTTACGGCGTGGAACAGTGGCATTTCGCCCTTGTAACCGTAATGGTCAAAGGCGGGTTCTACTTTTATTTGTTGCGACTTGTTCAGCGTAGCCACCTTAATTACTGCACCGTTGGCGGTAGAAGTTTTCGGGTCTGCCGACATTTTCACCTCAATATCAGCCACTTGGCGGTTCGTAAACTTCGACAGCAACAAAGTAGTGAGTTCCGTAATATCTCTGTGGTTCGGGCTTATCAACCGAATGTAGCTGCTGCCCTTACCCGTAAACGTAATGTAACGAGGAATTTCTATGCCCAACTGCTCTACACACTGCGAAACATGGTACAAAATGGCTGCATAGTGCAACACAAAAATTGTACGTAAATAAGAATGTGCTGCAAAGATTTTTGAAGCCCTAAATACTTCATCATACTTAAAAATCAAACTCATTACGTCTGCCGAATTGAAATTCGTATTACTCATGGCGTTTTCATAGTAATTTTTCGTTTCGGCATTCGGGAATTTAATTTCGCCTTTGTTCACCTGCGACTTGATATAATCCAAAAATCCATTATCCCGACTATTACCGCCCATGATACCATCTCCCCAAATGTCATTGCCCGCAAAACGGAACGAAGTGCTATAATATTTGCCTTTGCTGCGTGCCAAAAACAACAAATCACTTGTACCACCGCCAATGTCTATGTTCAAAGCATCTTCGGCATCAGAAAACTTAAATTCACGTTGTAGGGCAAAATAAGGCACAACCGACTCACTTTCTTGCTGCAAACTAATCGTAGCCGTTTCGCCAAAAGTTTCTTTCAAGGCATCTTCCCACAACTTCCCAAAGGCATTGCGAGTATTTCTCCGCATACTTTGTGGCGTTAGCCAAATAATATTGGTGCTGTTCAAGTCGCCTTCGTTCAGCAATATTTTATTTTTAATTAACCACAATAATTCTAAAAATACACTCTTTACTCTCCGTTCTTCATTGCTGTCCGCAATAGCTGCTTCTAACCGCCATTTGAGGTTAGTCATAAAATAAGAATTTTCGGCAATACTCTTGTAGCTTTCTATGGCAAAACCAATATTGATATTGCCAAACAACCACAAACGAGGGTCATTCACAAACGAATTTCTTTCATACGTGGCAGTGCGAATAGGGAAAGAGATTTTACGCCCTTGTTCTATCAAACTTGGCACAAATTCCTCATCTCTGCGTGTAATCAAGTCGGGCAAACCGCCAAAACCTTCATCAAAATCATTGCGGTTTTCGTTCAACAAGACCATTTGCACATCACGTTTTTCTATCGTAAACGGCTGTACGTGGTCGGGGGCTTGCTGCGTGTTGTACGCAATGTGCGTATTAGACGTACCAAAGTCTATTGCAAAATTGAACTGTTTGTTATGGTTGGATAAATTCAACTCTCGACCTGCTTTTTTGAAGTCTGGAATGATTAAGCCACGCAAATAGTCGCCAAATTTTACCTCTATAAAATCAAAATATTGTTTGCGAAGCCTCAAATACGTAGAACTTGGGTTACGCCCTCTGCGGGGTGTCCGTTCATAGCGTTGTTCTCCTTTGTCTTGTGCCAAAAATGAGGACAACAAAGCCTTGTTAGGCATCACGTCTTCGGCTCTGTAGAAACGTAAATCTAAGGCTTTATCCGACCTGTCGACAAGCATCATGGCGTAGTCATTGATTTCGGGCTTGTCCAAAATGCGGTAGAATGGGAAAATTCCCAAACCAAAATCCACATCTACGGCTGCGTCTGCTTTGTTCAAATCATAGACTTTTGCTAACCGCATGATGCCCTTTTTAACAGGAATTTCCAATAAAAATTCTACTTGGTTGCCGTTAAAACTTACTTTCAGTTGTTTTTCTAAATCGGCTACTGTGAAAAATGCAAAATACAATTTGCGAATAGGCAATAAAAAGTTAAAATCTCCTGCCCCAAAACCCGTATAGAAAAAGTCTTTGTTCAAATTATACGGCATTTTCAACAAAACAGGCTCAAAAAAGTCTGCCACAGTGATAAACGGATATTTTTTTCCATTCGATTCTGGCAATTCTCTTTTGTGCAAAGGCATGGTTACATCTACCCGAATCTTTGTACTTTCTTGCCATTCTGCCTGAATGTACCGCCAACCCCTAAAATTGCCTTCTACCAACACCAAAGGCGGTTTGACAGTTTGCGGTCGGTTATTCTCGTCTAATTCTTGGGCAAAATGCCTTACCGTTGGGCGAATTTCAAAATCACTATCAAAAACCTCAAATTCGTTTTTACTCTTGAAAAGTTGGATATGTCCAATATACAAATAGTCGTTGGTATTCGGTTTTGCGGTCAATGGTGGGTACTCACGCACAAAATCCTCTTTGGTATAAGTGGCGTATTTTTTCTCAAAATCCCTGTCATGCAAGGCTGCATTTTGGCGAATGTACTCCTCAAAGGCAGGCATGAATTGGGCTAATTCTTCTTTGTACGCATTGCGGAATTTATGCACAAACTCCCTGAAAGCCAAAGCTCTACGGTGCAAAGGCTCATAATTTTCATCAAAAAATACGTCTGCTGTAATACTCTGCAACTTCCAACCTGCTGCCTGCATTTCCCTTTTCCAATTTGGCGAAGTGTAAAACAAGGTAAACGGCGAAGTCCCCCCCACCAATTTTCCTTTGTATTCTATCAAGACAATTTGGCTAACAGGGCGTAGTCTTTCGCTGGCTGCCCTGCCCGAAAAATACATTTCAAAAGTCTGTCCCAACAATTCATGCACCCGAATTTGGCGGTTGCTCACTTGCGTAGTGCTGGCAGAAGCCTTCAAATTTTCTACTTCATTACCCACATTCCACGTATAAAATTTGAGGTAAGGGCTGTCGCCAATGTCAAAAATGAGTTGGAACAAATCCAAACAGTCAGACACTAAACCATGATACATACTGCTGCCCTCTTGTTGGTTGGCTACAATCTGAAAAGCCGTTTCGAACAGGTGCATACGTGCAAAAGGCGTAGGAATGGACGTTGCCACCTTAGACGCATTGCCAAACAACAATTTATCTTGGATTTTACTAATTTGCTGTTGTGTGATTGGCTGCGACCTGTCCCAATCTCGCAAGGTAGTTGTACCGCCACTATGCAAACGCAAAATGTAATTTTGTCCCGAAGACGCAGCTTGTGGCAAAGACCTTGCTTTTTCGTGAAAGGCTTTTTTGCAGACTTCGTAGCACGTCATCAAAAATCTTTCTTCGGTTTTGGGCAAACTTCTTTTGTTTCTTTCCTCTATTTCAATCAATTTTTCATTGAAATATTCACCTTCTAAGCCTTTGTTAAAAAAGCTACTTTCTACTTTATGGTTGTTAATCAAGGTGTTAAAGTTATTGTCCAACAAAAACGGCTTGAAAGCACGTTGATTATTGCCCAATTCTCGTAACCATTCATTATATAAAGTTAAAAAGGAATTGATTTTATTAAAATACGTATCTCCACTATTGCCCAAACGGGTTTTGAGTTCCAAACTCGTGAGGTAAGTGTGTTTTTCGTTCAGCTCAGAAGGAATAAATTTTTGTACTAATTTACTAAAGTACGTAAAATACACCAAAGGCAAACCAAATTGCTGCTGTGTACCGTCAAACAAATGCTCAAACGACACCGTATCGGCTTCGGCTTGCATACCGTACTCGAAATGTTCTAAACTTGTAGGTGAGTTGTTCGCAAAATGCACCACACTCATCGCCGACACCAACTCCGCAAAATGGGCATTGTTGCGTTGGTCAGTGCCACCTTCTACGTTTTCATACGGCTTTTTGGCTTGGTCGTACAAATAATAAATGGCGTTGAGCTTGTCATTAATTTCAGAATCGTAATAAGACAAGGCTGCTTTGGTCTTAGAAATAAAGTTGTTCGAGTCTATGGCACTTTGTCCGTTGCCGTCTGCCACATTGAAATAAGGCTTTACGACCAAGGCACCAATCGGGGCATTTGCCAGCGTTGCGTTGTTTGCTTTGCGAATATTGCGAATCAACTGCGGAAAACCCGAAGAACCTGTACCGCCGAAGATAGAACTAATGATAAAAATTTTGTCGCCTGCTGCAAAAGTTCTCTCAAAAAATTTATATTCTTCTGTATTTACCAAATCGTTAAATACAATACTTCCTATATTGGGATTACCCTTAAAACCTTTGTCCAAAGGCAAATTGAGTTCTGTGCTTGGTTCGTGGTTGGGCGTATTATCAAACAGAGTTTCTAACAAATATTGCGTTTCTGCCGACATACTTTGCACTTTGAGGAATTGGTAAAAAGTGCTGTTGATATTGCCAAAACGCAGTTGGAAGGCGTTATTACCCAAAGCTGCCTCGTTGGGGTCTTTCAAAGTCCCTAATTGTACCAAATCTGTAGCAAAAAAACCTTCATTTGGCGTTTGGGTGTAAGTTTTATTACGAATCTCCTTGTAGGTTTCCAGCAAAGAAATAGCCCTATTTGTATCTCCGTTTGTAGTGTCTAAATCTATAATCATGGGTACAATTTGCGTGCAGTTGGGTTTTACACCTGCTGCCAAGAGCATAGTTAGAGAACGAAGCACCCTTGCTCCTGTACCGCCAATACCAAAAATGAAAAGTCTTGCCATTTGTAAAATGCAATTAGTAAGTTAGTAGAAGGGACAACACTATATTATCTTTTCAGTAGAATATTTTAACCTGTAGAACGGACTTTAGTCCGTTTAGCAAGATGCGTTTAACGGACTAAAGTCCGTTCTACAGAAATTTTACTATAATAGAAATAAATAAAGTAGCTGCCTATGCAAAAATAAAAATTTAACCAACATTTCTACGTAAAATACAAGAAATTCGTTGGGCTTTTGTAGTTTATTTTTGGTGGGCTTGAAATTGGATTGGAAAAGTGCTAAGTTGGCTAATCATTATTTTTAAATAAATTATGGCAAAAATTATTTATTCTACTTATCACCCATCTTCATTATTTTCACTTGAAAAGGTAGAGAAAAACTTAGAAAGCAATTCAATATTATCTATTATCATGCTTTCTACTTTGACAACTTTCCTGCTAACATTCTTATTAGTTCTACTTATATTCCTTTTTAAGAGTATTGGCGTTATATTTAGTAATACTGAAACTATACAAGGCTTACTAATATCAACTTTAAAAAAAGATGATTTAAAAGTATTTATAGGAACATTTGGTATCAGTCTATCTATTTTCTCTTTCTTTTTGCTAAGTCATCTTCATTTTATACTTACCAATAAGAGTTTATACTTATTCAGCCCTATTTTTCCGTTTATTATTCGCCGTATTGCCCTTGCAGATATCGCCTTTATTCGTGTCAAAACTGTACAAGTTTTTAGTGATGAAACGCAAAGCACCCTTATTATCCATCTGAAAAACACAGAACAAAAACCGTATAGTATGCCTTGGGCTGACAATGAAACATTAAAAGAGAAATTAAATAATTTGGGGATAGCGAATGTGTGGTATGATTTTCCACCTAAGTCTTCTACCTAATTTTCTATTTACCTAAAAAAGTTGTAGCTTGCGAAAGTTACTTTCTGTTGCAGAAGTAAAGCCATTAACTTCATTCAATAATCAATACAAGATATGGAAACTAACCTCATTAAATCTTTCTCTGTATATGGGCTATTTGGTACGCATGACGTACACATTCCTTTTGACGAGAATATTAAAATATTGATAGGAGAAAATGGAATTGGGAAAACACAAGTTCTCAATCTTCTCTATTACACATTAACTAAGAATTTTTTTAGACTAAGTGAATTTAATTTTCACAGATTGGTTTTATCTTTTTCCTCTTCTTTAAAAATAGAATTAACAAAAGAGCAAATTAATGAGTTTATTAAAGAATACTACAAACATCCTGCAATAGAACAGTTTATTCGTGAATTTGGCTATGCCGAATTTGAAATTCTTATGAGCAGATACTTTGATGACAATAAAATAAATAGAAGAAAATTAGAAATGGATTTTGAGTTTAATTCAAAATACAGAAAATTCCCTGCACATCGAATATTTAGAGTTTTAGATGAGTTAGAAATGACTAAAAAATATAGCAAATCAGACACAGAAAATGCTCTCTATAAGTGTGAAAAACAAATTACTAATGAAATAAAAAAATATGATATTATGTATTTCCCTACTTTCAGAAGAGTAGAAGAAGACTTACATAATCTTGGATATTATGACGAAGAGGAACTTCTTAACCAAGAGAAAAACTTAATTCAATTTGGTATGGGTGATGTCCAAAAAAAGTTTAATCAAATAGAAAATAAGATTGATAAACTCTTGAAAGATGGCTTGGCACAGTTCACCAAAGATATATTAAATGTTGTTATAGATGAAGATTTTGAGGAAGATAATAGCTTAACTGAAAAAATTACGACCAATGATATTGATATTATTCTGTCAAGAGTTGGTAGTTTATTACCTAATATGCAAAAGGAAACAGTTAGGAATATTGTAGCTGAAAAGAAAATTAAAAACCCTCTTTCTAAATACTTACTTAAAAAATTAATAGAAATATATGAAAAACAAAAAGAAATAGACACTTCTGTTAAAACCTTCCGAGATATTTGTAACAAATATCTTATTAACAAGAAAGTTTTTTATGATGAAAGTGCTATTAAAATTTATATTAAATCAGAACTCACTAATGAACCAATTGAACTAAGGCAACTTTCATCAGGTGAAAAACAGATTATTTCCATTTTTTCAAAAATCTACCTTTCAGAAGCTGACAAAAGATTTATCGTTTTATTTGACGAACCCGAATTGTCTTTGAGCATATTTTGGCAACGCAATTTGCTGCCCGATATTGTTAATTCCCAAAAATGTACTTTTCTCTTAGCTGTTACACATTCGCCTTTCATTTTTGAAAATGAATTGGACAGATACGCCATTGGTTTAAATGAATATGTTTCTATCACTAAATCAATGTCTTAGTATGATGAAAGTAGAAGATTTGAGAAAAGCAAGAAATGAAAGTCCTAATCCAAGTTTTATCGAGTTTATACGATTGACTACGCATTTTCCGCATGATTTAATATGTTTTTTTGAAAATAAAGATGATAGTTACTACTACACAAGAATAAAAACATTTGTAGAAAATTATCATTCTGTAAAATGTGGAAACAAGGAAAAGGTTGTAAAAGTACATGAACTAATTAGTTATCATAAGGAACATGATAAGTATAAAGTCGCATTTTTCATAGATAGAGATTTTGATAGTGCTTTGCCCCAAAAACAACCTCCAATTTATGAAACACCTTGTTACTCAATAGAAAATTTGTATGCTTCAACTAAAACTTTTAAAGAAATATTAAAATTCCATTTAGGAATAGCAGAAGGTACAAAAACTTTTACAGATTGTATCCAACTTTTTGTAGATAGACAAAAAGAATTTCATCAGGCTGTTTGTTTGTTTAATGCTTGGTATGCTTGTTTAAAAGACTTGAAAGAAGCACATTTTCAAGAAACAAAGAAAAAACTTGATTTGAAAACTACGTTAGGGGATAATTTACCTAAAAACTTTGTCGTTTTTTCCTTACAAAATATCTCCCAAAACTATGATTTGGCTAAGATAGAAGAGAACTTTCCTTATGCCCCTAAAATAACGCCAGAAGATTTACAAAATAAAATAGTTTTATTTGAGCAATGCGAACAACATTTGGTTTTCAGAGGAAAATATGAATTGCGTTTTGTTTTGGATTTTATTGATGCTCTTGTAAAAGATGCTAATGATACGCAAAACATTGTAAAAGAGAAACTTAGCTTGCCTGTTGGTGAAGTGGGGCAAATAGATAGAGCCTTGTTTATCTTTTCTTCCTATGCAGAAACTCCTGAAAGTTTGAAACAATATTTACAAGCAATTACAAAATCTTAGTATTCAACCATGCAAGAACCTCACGACCTCATAGAAATCTACGGAGCAAGAGAACACAACCTCAAAAACATAGATTTGACCATTCCACGCAACCAATTAGTCGTTTTTACGGGCATTAGTGGCAGTGGCAAGTCATCTTTGGCGTTTGACACCCTATATGCCGAAGGACAAAGGCGGTATATGGAGAGTTTTTCGGCGTATGCCCGCAGTTTTATTGGCAATATGGAAAGACCAGACGTAGATAAAATCAACGGACTTAGCCCCGTCATTTCCATTGAACAAAAAACGACCAGCCGAAACCCCCGTAGTACGGTAGGTACGGTTACGGAAATTTACGACTTCATGCGTCTATTGTATGCACGTGCAGGCGAGGCGTTTTCCTACGTTACAGGCGAAAAAATGATACGCCAAACAGAAGACCAAATTATAGATATTATCTTAGAAAAATACCAAAATAAAAAACTAACTATCTTAGCTCCTGTCATCAAAGGACGTAAAGGACATTACAGAGAATTGTTTGTAGATATTCGCAAAAAAGGCTATTCCAAAGCAAGAGTAGATGGAGAAATTGTAGAGATTTCGCCTAAAATGCAGTTGGACAGGTACGTAACCCACGACATAGAATTAGTAATAGACAGGGTAGTGGTTACAGAAAAAGACAAGTTTCGGATTACGCAGTCCCTCAAAACAGCCCTGAAAGAAGGTAGTGGAATTTGTATGGTATTGACTGAAAACCAAGAAGTTAGACATTTTTCTAAGTTCTTGATGTGTCCCACTTCGGGCATTGCATACGATGAACCAGCCCCCAACGCCTTTTCTTTCAATTCGCCTTATGGAATGTGTCCCACTTGCAACGGTTTGGGCTATATAGAAGAAATAACCAAAGAAAGTGTAATTCCAGACGACAGTTTGAGTATTTCGCAAGGGGCAATTACACCTTTGGGAGAGTACAGAGATATTTGGATTTTTAAGAAAATAGAATTTATTTTAAAAAAATACAAATTAAGTATTAGTACGCCTATCAAAAAAATACCAGACGACATACTCAATATTTTGTTGTATGGTTCTGATGATGAGGTGAATGTGCCTTCCGTAAAATATCCTGATACAGAATGGACTACGACTTATGAAGGCATTATTCCGTTCCTACGCAAACAGTTAGCAGAAGGCACAGACAAAATGATGGAATGGGTAAGTGATTTTACGGTTATCAAAACTTGTCCAGATTGTCATGGGGCAAGGCTCAAAAAAGAGAGTTTACATTTCAAAATAGCGGATAAAAACATAGCCGAAATAGCTGAATTAGACATTGTAAAATTGGCGGATTGGTTCAAAAACTTACATAGCTTATTATCGGAAAGACAAGGGCAAATTGCTAATGAAATTTTGAAAGAAATTAATAAACGGATTGGTTTCTTATTAGATGTAGGCTTGGACTATTTGACGCTGAACAGACCTTTGCGGACTTTATCGGGTGGTGAGGCACAACGTATTCGTTTGGCTACGCAAATTGGTACGCAGTTAGTTGGTGTATTATACATTTTAGACGAGCCAAGTATTGGTTTGCACCAAAGAGATAATGTAAAGTTAATCAAGGCTTTACGAGATTTACGAGATTTGGGCAATACTGTTTTGGTCGTAGAACACGACAAAGACATGATGTTAGATGCCGATTACATTGTCGATATAGGACCGGGGGCAGGACGACATGGTGGGCGGATAGTGGCACAAGGTACACCACAAGAATTTTTGGCACAAGGTAGTGCAACTGCCGAGTATTTGAGTGGGAAACGCAAAATAGCTGTTCCAACGGAAAGACGCAAAGGCAATGGCAAAAAATTGGTTTTGCAAAATGCCACAGGAAATAACCTAAGAGGCGTAAATCTTACATTGGATTTGGGCAAAATGATTTGTGTAACAGGCGTATCGGGTAGCGGAAAAAGTAGCTTGATTCACGATACACTGTTTCCTATTTTGAACAAATACTTTTTCAATGCAAAACGTGAACCCCTATCCTATCAAGAGATTTTGGGCTTAGAAAATATAGACAAAGTAATAGAAGTCGACCAAAGTCCGATTGGGCGGACACCCCGCAGCAACCCCGCCACCTACACCAATTTGTTTGGCGATATACGCACCTTGTTTTCAGAATTGCCCGAAGCCAAGATTAGGGGCTACAAAGCAGGACGTTTTTCGTTCAATGTGAAAGGAGGACGTTGCGAAACTTGCGAGGGGGCAGGCAAGAAAACCGTAGCTATGGAATTTTTGCCAGATGTATTAGTGGACTGCGAAACGTGCAAGGGCAAACGGTACAACCGAGAAACTTTGGAGGTGAGATTTAAGGGAAAATCTATTGCAGATATATTGGACATGACCGTAGAACAAGCCTTAGAGTTTTTTGCAGCTCAACCCAAAATTTATGCTAAAATCAAGATGCTGCATGACGTAGGTTTGGATTATATCACGTTGGGACAGCACGCCACTACGCTGTCTGGCGGAGAAGCCCAACGCGTAAAATTAGCTACAGAACTATCTAAAAAAGACACAGGCAAAACCCTTTACATCTTAGACGAACCAACCACAGGGCTACATTTTCAGGACATTCAACATTTGTTAGATGTATTGAATAAGTTGGTGGACAAAGGCAATACGGTGTTGGTGATAGAACACAACTTAGATGTGATTAAAGTATCGGACTATGTGATAGATTTGGGCCCCGAAGGTGGCACAGGTGGCGGACAAGTCATAGCTGAAGGTACGCCTGAAGAAGTGGCGAAGGTGCAAGGGAGTTATACAGCGGTGTTTTTGAGGAAAGAATTGGAAATGAGTAATTAACGAGAGTTGTGTAGTCTAAAAATGTGCCATAAGTTGCTTTAATTTCTATAGACTGTAAAAATCTAACATCAATTATTGTGAGCCTTAATAACTAAGTTTACCCACAAAAACTTGCTTTTCTCATTATTTTTTATCAATTTGATTGGACAATTATAACCATTAAAACTCGTGTAGAAGTCTTCAAGTTTTTTCAGCTATCATATTTCAAGGTTTCAGGCATTGATTTTTTTGCAAAAAGTGTACTTTTTGTTAAAAAAATCAATGATTGAAACCTTTTGCTGTTTAAATACGTGCCTTCAATACGGTTACAGCCGAGTCATATCTACCTACTAATGAATTAATTACTTAATAAAACTTCAATTTTATGGGACGGAAAGTTCTTGTACTCAACGCAGATTATCGTGCATTAACAGTATGTAGTGTATCAAAAGCCTTTTTGTTGGTGTATATGAATAAGGCTGAAGTGGTGCGTAAGGTGGAGAATGAGTTTCTTCGTTCTGTTACGCAGTTCTTGGTGATGCCTGCCGTCATCCGTTTGTTTAGCTATGTCAGTGTACCTTACAAAGGGGTGATGCTTAGTCGCCAAAACATCTTCAGGCGAGATGGACACAAGTGTTTGTACTGTGGCTCACGAGAAGACTTAACCCTTGACCACGTACTCCCACGTTCAAGAGGAGGCAAAACATCATGGCAGAACTTAGCAACAGCTTGCAAACGATGCAACTCTAAAAAAGGTGACTTTACACCCGAAGAAGCTAATATGAAGTTGCCCTATTCACCTTTTAAACCTTCTTTTGTGGTATTTTTAAAAGAATTTGCAGGCACAAATAATGAGCATTGGAGTCCTTTTTTACAAGGGAAAGATAATAAAGATTAATATATTTATTCGCTGTTAAATAGTGAAAGATGTAATCTTTTATAGTGTCGTGCTATGAATTGTTATACGTAGTCTTCAAGAAGCTCTATAAAGATGACATCTTTCTAAAAGATGTCATCTTTATAGAGCTTCTTGAAGACAATCAAACTTATTTCTTTGAAAAAAATTAGTTTCACTATAAGTTTTTAA